>NZ_JBANSP010000031.1:0-64184 GCF_037167145.1 Paenibacillus sp. YIM B09110
ATTTCATCAAACTAATTCGGCCGATTCACGCCCATAACACCCAACCCGCACGTTTAGTTGCCCGATATCGAACTAAACACGCGGGGGGACTCGTACAAGACTAATTAGTTGCCCAGAATGACACTATTGCCCGTTAGCTACCTTTTGGAGAGGACCGCATCATGCCAAGGAGGGGATCACCGACGGGTATATTGCACATTAGTTGCAATTCATCAAACTAATTTCAGCTAACACGCGGTAACATGCTCATTAGTTGCTTTTCATCGAACTAATTCGCCGTTTCACGCCCAAAACACCAAATCTGCCCGTTTAGTTGCCCGATATCGAACTAAACACGCGGGGTTCCTCGTACAAGACTAATTAGTTACCCAGAATGACACTATTGCGCAATCCCCCAATCCCCCACTCCGTTCGTAGAGATTCGTCCTCCGCACCTAAACAAGCTCAAGCAAGCTATCTTACTTCACAATAGCAATCGCGAGGCCATCATAACCCGGTATGACGGTGCTCATGAGCCGCTCGTCGGTCGCGATGCGTTCATTAAATGAACGCACGGCGCGCACAGCCGGGCCTTGCTTCGTTTCGTCGACCGTCCGCCCGCGCAAGAAGATATTGTCGCCAACGATCAGCGCTCCTGGATTGGCCAGCTCAAGCGCATAGTCCAAGTAGATCGGATACCCTTCCTTGTCGGCATCAATGAAGAAGAAGTCGAATTTCCGCCCTTCCGACGCTAGCTGCGCCAAGCTCGCCTTCGCATCACCGACAACATACTCCACTTTATCTCCAAGTCCCGCAGCTTCCATATTCGCCTTAGCGACGTCCGCGTAGTGCTGCAGCAACTCCAGCGATACAAGCTTCCCCGCTTCCCCAATGCCCCGGGCGAGACAAATGCCGCTATAACCGCCAAGCGCTCCAATCTCCAGTACGCTGCCCGCTCCCTTCAGCCTCACAAGCATCGTCAATAGCCTTCCATACCCGTCAGCTACCGAAATATCGGGCATTCCACGCTCCGCAAGCACCGCTTTCACATGTTCAAGATCGGCATCTTTTGCATATAAATCATCCACATATTGCTCATTCAGAAACATTATTCATCTCTCTCCAATTTTACAATTTGTAAAAACAACCTAGTTTGTCCTATACTTGATTGTATGTTTTTGTTCAAATATAGGAAAGCATAAGTTTTACTTTTATCCATACGCCTATATTTCACCGCGAAACGAAAGCTTATGCTGTCAAGGACGCCGTCAGGCGCTTCTTCTAGCAGGGATACAAGCGCAGCTCCGGACATCAGTCGACAGGACTCGCAGAACTAATGAAAAGAGAGTGTTAGATGGAAAAGCTACAATTAATCGCAACCTCGCCGATGGGGCTTGAGGCGGTTGTTGCCCGAGAGCTTAAAGACCTCGGTTACACGGACTTGCAAGTCGAGAACGGCAGAGTCAACTTTACGGGCGGTCCCGCCGACATATGCCGAACGAATCTATGGCTTCGTTCCGCAGGCAGAATTTTGATCAAAATGGGAGAGTTCCGCGCGACGACGTTCGATGAGCTGTTCGAGGGTACGAAAGCGCTTGACTGGCCAACTTGGATTCCTGAGGATGGCGAATTCCCAGTTGACGGCCGCTCCCAAAAATCGCAGTTAACGAGCGTTCCTGCCTGCCAAGGCATCGTGAAAAAAGCGGTCGTCGAGAAAATGAAGGAACGTTATCACACGGAATGGTTTCCGGAGGATGGCGGACGGTACGTCATTGAGGTGACGCTGCTTAACGACAAAGCGATGCTGACGCTCGATACGACAGGCGCCGGCCTGCACAAACGCGGCTATCGCAAAGTATCTACGGAAGCACCGATTCGCGAGACGATGGCAGCAGCGCTCATCCAGCTTAGCCGCTGGCAGCCCGATCGCCCGCTCTATGACCCGTTCTGCGGTTCAGGCACTATTTTAATAGAAGCAGCGATGATCGGCTGGAATATTGCGCCAGGACTTCGCAGATCGTTCAACAGTGAGGGCTGGCCGCTACTGCCTGATGAGTTGTGGGATGCAGCCCGCGAAGAAGCTTACGATGCCGTTAAGGACGACATTCCGCTTCAGATCGCCGGCTCGGACATCGATCCGAACGCTATTGAGATTGCGGAGGCGGCCGTCAAGAAAGCCGGCTTCGGCAAAGAAATCAAGCTTAACGTCCTTCCGGTCGCTAAGGCGAAGCCTGAGGGCGATTACGGTGTAATCATTACGAACCCTCCTTACGGCGAGCGGCTTGGCGATGATCGCGAAGCCGAAATGGCATTGCGCCAATTCGGACTTACCGCGCTTCATTACCCGACATGGTCCTATTTCGCAATAAGTCCGTCAACAACGATGGAGACCTATTTCGGCCGCCCGGCAGACAAAAAACGCAAGCTGTTCAATGGCCGAATTGAATGCAACTATTATCAATTTTTCGGACCATTGCCTCCGCGCGGCGGCCGGAACTAGTGAGAAAGGAAGGACAAGCTCATTATGTATTCGAATAATTACAATATTGTACGACGATGCATGAGCAGTGTGCTCGTATGGCTGACTCGTCTCAAGACTGTAGATTTTTTACTGTTTACGGTCGTTTTGATGGCTAAGCTTTATATTTTTTCCGACGTTATCGGCATGTCCAAAATGAGAATGAACGGCGAGGATTTTTTCATTGAGTTGGGAGCGCTATTGCTTACCGTCTTTTGGACCATATGGCTGCCTCCGCGCGGCCGTATTATTGCACTCATCGTTATTAATCTCATTTTATCTTTCGTCATGTATGCTGATCTTATTTACTATCGTTATTTTCAAGACTTAATTACGGTTCCCGTGCTTATGCAGATGAACCAAGTTGATTCGCTCGGTGAAAGCATTAATACGCTTTTGTCTTGGAATGACATTGTTTTCTTCGTTGACTGGATTGTTATCGTTCCATTCCTCGTGTATGTCATTTGGAAAGGCCGCGGCGATCTTCGCAGAGCGAACGAGCAAGCCGGCATCAAGTCCGCACCGTTGTGGCGCAAAACCGTTGCCCGCATCATCATTAGCGTCGCCGTGTTCATGCTGGGTTCGAACCTCGTCTTTACGAACGTGGAAGAGGCGAAGCGGACGTGGGCACAAGGGATTTTCGTCGGGGCATGGTGGAATCTGTCCATCTACAATGTAACCGGTGAAATCGGCTTCCACGGGTTCGATATATACCGTTATGCGAAGCAGAACTGGTTCGACACATCCAACGTTTCGGCGGAGCAAGCTTCCGAATCGAAAGCTTGGATTGCCGAGCGCGGTGAAGATCGCAAGGAATTGGAAAGCGATGCGCTGTTCGGCGCCTACAAAGGCAGCAACGTGCTGATGATCCAGATGGAAGCTTTCCAAAACTTCATGATCGGCCAATCGATCGGCGGCGAGGAAATTACGCCGAATATGAACAAGCTGATTAAAGAAAGCGCCTATTTCAGCGAGTTCTATCACCAGACTGCGCAAGGCCGCACGTCTGACGCCGATTTCGCAGCGAACTGCTCGATGCAGCCTGTCGGCAACGGCTCTGTATTTATCCAATTCGCAAACCACGACTTTGAATGCATGCCTCAGACGCTGAAGCAAGAAGGCTATACAGCCAACGTCTTCCATGCCTATGAGGGCGGCTTCTGGAATCGGAATACGATGTACAACAATATGGAATACGATAAATTTTACAGCCGAAAGCATTTCACATTGGACGAAAAAGTCGGTTGGTCGCTTGGCGACAAGTCGTTCTTCCGACAATCGCTCGATGTTATATCGGATCAAAAACAACCTTTCTATTCGTTCCTGATTACATTGTCCAGCCATCATCCTTATACGTTGCAGGAAGACGTACAAACGCTGAATGTCGGAGAGCTCGACGGTACGATTATGGGCGATTATTTGCAGGCAACCCATTACGTAGATGCCGCAATCGGCGAATTGGTTGAGCGCATGAAAGCCGAAGGACTATGGGACAATACCATCCTTCTGATGTACGGTGATCACGACAACTCGATCAAGGATATGAAGCTGTTTGAAACCTTCCTTGGCAAGTCATTGTCCGAGGTCGAGCAAATGATGATAATGAAGCAGGTGCCGCTTATCGTTCATTTGCCTCGCGGCGAGCATGCCGGTGAGTATACGAACGTTGGAGGTCAGATTGACATTACGCCAACGGTCATGCACCTGCTCGGTATCTCGACGGCAGATAAATATATGATTGGCATGCCGCTCATTACCGAACAGCCGGTTGCAGGTCACAAGGTTGTTCTCCGCAACGGTTATTGGACAGACGGAAACGTCTTCTTCATGCCTTCCGCTGACGGTATCCCTGAGAACGGCAAGTGCTGGAATATAGCCGATAATGCAGTCGGCGATATCAATGGCTGTTTGTCAGGCATTGAGGAAGCGAGCACGGAGCTGGCGATGTCCGATCAAATCATCGAGAACGATCTCATCGCCGATTACAAAGAGCAAGACGCTACCGAAGCACGTGCGGGCAGCACAGATGAAGACGCCAACACCCTTGCTTCTGCAGGAACGAAATAATAACGAACAACCCGCCCTCCAGATTTAGGAAGGCGGGTTGTTTTTTTATGACATTATGAAGCTTGCCGCTTGCCATGCTCTGCTAACCAGCCGAGTACATCGTCAATCGTCTGGACAGGCACAATATTAAGCGAAGGAGCGGCCGATCTCGCAGCCTCTACGGATGCGGCTGGCACGAAGAAGACATCGGCATCGGTGCGACTTACCGCATAAGCCTTTTGAGGAATGCCTCCGACAAGTCCGACACTGCCGTCGACCTCAATGGTCCCTGTACCCGCAACCTGCAAACCCCCTGTTACACCCCCAGGTGTCAGCTGATCGATGATCGCCAGCGTCAGCATCGCTCCATGAGACGGACCGCCTATATGCGCGATATACGGTTTGTAGGCCACCGCTCGCGGAGTATCGAGCTTCGGATTCGTCCGCACAGAAATGCCGAACACGGCTCGGTTCTTATCGTCATCCGCAGCGCGTGTGAGCGCACTGATCCGCAATGACTCCTTGCCCCTGTCAATCGTTAGCGACACAGTGTCGCCTGGCTTGATCGCCTTACCCATATAGCTAGTCATATCGTCCAACGACTGTACCGTCCGATCGTTCAAGCCACGAATGATATCGCCAGCTTGAAGCTGTCCTTCTACCGGGCTTCCCGTTACGATCGCCACGACGAACACCCCATCCGCAGTGACGCCATTACCGATCCCTGCCTTCTCCATCGCAACAGCCTCAGCTACTTGATTGGCATTCGTCTTCATCATGACAACTTGGGAGTAGGACTCCGTAAGCGGAGGCTCGTCTTCAGGAATGGGGTCGAAGCGGTATTCCGGGAACAGCTTGCCGTATACCCAATCCATCGGCACAGCCGGCCGTTCGAATACGAGTACGCCGTTAATGGATCCTCCCGCCGCTCCGCTCTCCACATGTGCATAACGGTTCATATTAAGCGTCATTCCCGGATAAGTGACATTGTAGCCTGTCGGAGTAACAAGCAATGCCATTACAATCGCAATACCGATCCATAACAGCAATGTGCGTTTGGAGAAGCGCAGCTTGCCGTTCCCCGCCTCCCAACCCATCAGCTCGCTAAGCAGCATATCAATGCCTACAAGCAGTGCTGATGAGCCGATAAGCAGAAGCATCAGCATCAGCTTAGTTGGAGTGAATAGAGCAACGGCAGCAGCACATACGCTAACGACTACAACTGCCAACTTCAGTAAGTGCATCACAACATACGACAGCTTGCTGCGGCCCACTTCTATGCCAGAGCTTAGGTATACTCTACGGAGCTTAAAACTACCCTGCACCGCGCCTGCCGCCCAAAGCAGCGGAGGCAGCGCTAGCAGCATAAGCAGCCAATCGATCATCTCGATCCATTGCATGCCTCCAGCTGTCCTAAGCGGAGCAGGAAGCCATATAAGCTCGGCGAAGACCAAATAACTTAATGCAACGACAAGTCCGATAACATAAAAGTTCCGATGATTTCTATTTCTAAGCCTCGATTTTATTGTCATCCAGCAGACCTCTTCGCCGTTAGATTCCTATTTCTTTGGTTTTTATTATGTGCATGCATCCGCAACGAGCGAGAACCCAACGGAAGATTTGCCGTTGGGTCCTGATGTGTACGTATCCTATGAAGTTCAATTTCAATCGAGCGTTTGATGGCGTCATTTATTTCTTAATATATTGGCTAGCCTTCTCGATCGCATCGTCCTCGGAAGCACCCTTCACATACCGTCCATTGATGAAGACGAACGCGTACCGCGCACAAGGGCCGCAGTATGACTTGCAGCTTACTACGCCGATCTCGTCATTAGGGGCCAGCTTCTGCAACTTGGCAATGGACGTCTTCATCTTCATATGCTTGCATTTGTCGCATATGCGTATATCGTTAGCCATTCAACATCTTCCTATCTTGCTCCGGCAGCCTGCGAAGCTTAGTGGTCGCCGTGGTTGCCTTTAGTTGGATTCGTAACGGCAAAGCCTTCCTCCGGCGCGTAGAAGTAATCAATTCGAACGCCATCTAGAAACTCGTTGCCATCTTCCAAAATAACATCAATATCTTTGTCCGTCGATACAACGACGTCCTTATCGGTAGGCACATCAATCCCCATGCCGTAATGCGCGTGATCGCCGTGCGAATGTGTTACGTATACGCGAAGCTTCTTGCCTTCGTTCTCTGGCTTGTCCAGCTCTACCTTCAACATTTTAGCAGCGTTTTTGGAAATTTTGCAGTTCATCGTTATCCAGCTCCTCTTATCGTTATGCCCTTCGGCAGGTTTTACTATTTTATATTATACTTCGTCTGCATTCTGCGGGCAAACCATTCTGAAATAATCATCGTTACCGCAATATCGTCGATCGGCATCATCGGCAGCACATCGGGCAAAATCCAATATAGCAATACGGGCACGCCGAATAGCAGCTTGTCCTTTACTTCTACGTCCCGTGACTTCAGGAGCTTGAAAATAAGACCGAACGTCCCTTTCCAATGGCGAAGCGATAACAATTTACGCATAGGATGTCCCACCTTGATTGCATTTACGACTAGTATATCATAAATTACAAAGCAGACATCACCTACGAAGGACGATGTCTGCCGATTTGCAGCGCCTCCACCAATAGGGGCTGCAATTCCATATAGATGTGATCGAAATTTTGGAACGGGAGCGGATTCTCGCCGTACCCCGCCTCCACCGTGAAGCCTGGCTTGCGATAGTACTGAATGAACCAGTCCTTATACCCCGCATCGCTGCCTGACAGCTTCACCGGCTTGTAGCCGCTTGCCCCGCCAAGCCGCTTTGCAAGCATCTCAGCCTCGATAGGCTCGTAATCGCGATAATTCCAATAAATTTCCCGCCCTTGCGTATGAAGAGCAATAACCGCATCGAACCCGATGTTTTCCGTAAGGCTTGCCATTGCAAGCGCTTCGGGCTCGCTTAGCGGCTGCGGGCCGGGGTAATCGCGCGGACCTGGTCCTTCCACCCCGCGGCGCTTGCACTCCTCATCCCAATGTGCTGGGAACTGATCGTTCAGATCAACGCCTCTCGCATTCGCCTTCCAGCCGCTGAAGCTGTTCGAGCCGCCGTTCCAGGCAATCAACTGCTCGTATAAGGGATTGGACTTGCTTACCCCGCATTGGGCCAGCTCGACGCCGTCCGGATTAACCATCGGGACAGCCCACAGCGTCACCTCTCTGCAGAGCTCCGCTACCTCCTGTCCCCTTAGCGGTTCATCATTTGCGTACGAGGCGGACAAGTCGCCAACAAAACGCATTAACAATGCGGATGTAATCCATTCATTAGCATGGAATGAGGCGTTCATATGAATCTTTCTTGAACCTCGTCCGCAGCGCAGCGCGATAATCGGCCTGCCGAGAACGCTGCGCCCAATCTCATAGACGGTAACGAAGGAATAGCGGCTGGCAAGTTGTCTGCAGCCCTCCAGCATATGATGATAACGGTATGAGTCCTTCTCGTTCATCGCAATATCGCCTCCAGCGAGCGTCAGCTCTATCATTCCTACCATGACCATGCTATGCCGCTCAAGCTTGCCCTATGTTATCAAGCTCACTTACGCCTACTTACAAAGCAAAGAAGCCGACACCCGTCTGCAAGCAGACGAGCTCTTCGGCTTCTTCGTTACTACGCGCCTTCGGCAAGGTTCAAACAATATTCGGAACCTGCCAAACGACTGGCGTCAATTCAATCTGCTCGCCCAGCCATTGCTGCGCAATGGACTTGAACAGAAGCGAATCTCCGCTGCAGAAAAACTGGTGCACCGGTACGTCGTTTCTGAGCGCAAGTCTTTTTTGATCCCGCAAAATAATGCTTACCTCTCTCGCCGTCTCATCCGCCGAATTAATGAGCGCCACGCCTTGACCCATGACCTCTGCAATCGTGTCGGTCAGAAACGGATAATGCGTGCAGCCAAGAATGAGACAATCGATCGGATACATGCGCAAATGTCCGATTGACTTGCGCACAGCCTCATACGTTTCCGGCGAACGGAAATTGCCTTTCTCCACGAGCGGTACGAATAACGGGCAAGCTTCGCTTATGACCTCCACATGAGGCGAAAGTTCACGCAACGCGTTGTCGTATGCACGGCTCTTGATTGTCCCTTCCGTACCGATAACACCAATACAACCGGTTGCAGAGCGGCCGATAGCAGCTCTTGCACCGGGGTTGATCACGCCGACTACCGGCACAGCAACTCTTGCGCGAATGTCGCCAAGCGCCGCTGCCGTTGCGGTGTTGCATGCTATAACAATCATTTTGGGACTGAATTGAATTAAGTAATCCACTATTTCTCTCGTGAAGCGAATGATTTCCTCTGAGGAGCGAGGACCGTAAGGCGTCCTGGCTGTATCTCCGAAATAAACGATTTTTTCTCGCGGCAGTTGGCGCATCACTTCTTTGGCAACGGTTAGACCGCCTACGCCTGAATCAAGTATCGCAATCGGTTGCTGCACGAACACACCGCTTTCCTTGAACATGATCGTCAAATAGAATGACACAATAGCATATGAATACGGGCAAAAAAACGTACCTACATCTTATCGCAAAAGCAAACAAGCTTCAATAAATGAAAACCAATGAAAACCGGCCTTCTAACCTTATATTGACAGTAAAAATATGTATCGCTTAATATTTAATTGATTTAACTGTTCTGTCCTAACCCCGGCTAGGTTATATACATCTATAGACAGGAGTTACCTACTATGACGGAACAAACGAAATCCGCAGCGCAAGATAACGATGTTAATTCCGGCAACAAACGCGGCTTGCTTATTATCGGCTTGCTAATCGCCATGCTGTTCGCAGCGCTTGACGGCACGATCGTCGGCACGGCGATGCCGACCATCATTCTTGAGATGGGCGGCTTGGAACTGATGGCTTGGGTTACAACCGCCTATATGCTGACCTCTACAACAATCGTTCCTATCGCCGGCAAGCTTTCCGACTTATTCGGACGCAAAATCGTATATGTATCGGGTCTCCTTATTTTTATTATCGGCTCGGCGCTCTGCGGTGTTGCAGGCAATATCGAGCAGCTTATCATTTACCGTGCGATCCAAGGCCTTGGCGGCGGGATCATGATGCCGATGGCTATGATCATTGTCGGCGACCTATTCACAGGCAAGCAGCGCGCGAAGTGGCAGGGTATATTCGCCGCCGTGTTCGGCCTCTCCTCCGTCCTAGGTCCGCAAATCGGCGGCTGGATCGTCGACGCTTGGGACTGGCGCTGGGTGTTCTATATCAACTTGCCTGTCGGCGTAATAGCAACGATCTTCATCGCCCTATCCTTAAGCGGCAAGAAGTCCGAAGGCAAAGTGAAATTCGACTGGGCCGGCATCTTCACTATGGTCGTCGGCGTAGTCAGCTTGTTGCTTGCGATGTCGCTGGGCGGCAATGAATTCGAATGGCTGTCCTGGCAGATCATCGGCATGCTTGTCTTGGCCATCGCGGCCTTGACCGTATTCGTATTCGTGGAAGCTAAAGCCGAGGAGCCCGTTCTTCCCGTCAAGCTGTTCAAGGACAAAACCTTTACTTTGATTAACAGCGTAGGCTTCTTCATGAGTCTTGGCATGTTCGGTGCAACGCTGTTCGTGCCCCTCTTCATGCAATGGATCGTAGGCATCTCCGCTACGGCTTCCGGCTCGATTATGATACCGATGATGGTATCGATGATGCTGTTCAGCATCATCGGCGGACAGGTCGTATATAAGCTTGGCGTTCGGGCGCAATTAATTATCGGCATGCTCATTATTGCAGTCGCTTTCTTCCTCCTTACGCTGCTGGACGGATCTACGACAAGACTAGTAGCATCGAGCTACATGGTCGTGCTTGGAACAGGCATCGGACTCGTCATGCCGCTGCTCACGCTCGTGCTGCAGGATTCGTATCCGAAGTCGCAGCTTGGCGTCGTCACTTCGTCCAGCACATTTTTCCGTCAGATCGGAGCTACGTTTGGCATGACGCTGCTGGGAGCCGTTATGAATCTGCAAACAAGCAGCGCTCTTAATTACAAGCTGACACCTATGCTTGGGCAGCTTCCTGAGGAAGCGAAGCAACTGGCCGACCAAACGGCAAGCACGATTGAATCCAATCCGCAGGCTGTATATTCCAGCTTGCTTGATCCGTCAGTATTGTCTCAGCTGCCGAAGGAGCTTACCGACAAGCTGGTACCCGTTGTGAAGTCAACATTAATCGATTCGCTGCACGCCGTCTTTTGGGTCGGCTTGATCTTCATTGCTATTGGCACTGTGCTGGCGCTGTTCGTTCGCAACATGAAGCTCATTCAGCCTGCGAAGGAAGACAAGAAGTCAGAGTTAGCGTCAAGCGAACCGCAGATTAATCCTATGTAACCTCATACTTTCTATATTTTAACAGAAGGCGCCGGCACATGGTTCATAATCGAATCCATGGCCGGCGCCTTCTTATGCGGCATTACAGTTCTTTCGTTACTGCGGCTTCGGACTCGCCGGCTTCCACCGATTCAAGCGCGATAGCGACTTGCTGTTCGCCGCCTCCAGCATTCAGCGCAGCTGCTGCTTCGTCAGCGTCGATCAAGTTTTTGCCTTTGACCGTGCTTACGAAATTGCCAGCTGCCTGCTTCGTACGATCAGCTAGCTGCACCGCTTGATCGCCGATTTGCTTAGCAAAACGTCCTGTTGATTCGCCAACTTGACCGGCAACCTTAACCGTCGTTTGGCCAACCTTCTGAGCACCTGTCGAAATATCCTGACGAAGCTCCTTGCCGGCTTTCGGCGCCAGCAATAAAGCTGTCACAGAACCAACGACACCTCCAGCTAATGCCCCCAGCAAAAATCCTTTAGTCCCTTTACGAGTTGTCATCATGATTCGCTCCTTTCGTTCTTAGCGTGCCCTTCGTCTCTGCTTGTCGATTCGGAGAAAGCAGCGGTAACATGTGCATGATGCCCGGCTTCGTCAGCCGATGCCGACGCCGCGGCGCTGCGCTTCGATTGCCATAGCTGCCAAGCTGCAATGCCCAGCTCCGCCCATTCGAACGCTTCGCCGATCTGCCGCTTCGTCGATGCTCGCTCAGCATGCCTTGCCACCGAATCTGCAAGTACAGCCGTTACGCTCTGTACAGCCGATGTCGTATGCTTAATCGTGCCTCCGACCTCGCCAGCCGCTTCGAATAATCGATTCACGTTGGTTAGCTGCCGATTCGCGGTCCGAATCGTCTCTTCGGCCGGCGTTACTAGACCGCGCAACTCTTCCCCTAAACGAGCTACATCGCGCTGCATCGCTTCAGCAGATTGCTGTACCTGTGCAAGCCTGCCAAGCAATATTCGCATGCCGACAAGTAAGCCCGTTACCAGAATGACGAATGCGCCTGCGGCAACCGCTGCGCTCCATGTTACGATCATGCTCCGCTCTCCTCCTTACCGTGCGAATGCCATATAGACGAATGCCCACTTGCGTAATGACAGTATAAGCAGCATGGGCTTGTTTTGACACAGGCGCATGCAAAAAAGGCCGCTCCCCCGGAATCCGCGCACGATTCCAAAGAACGACCTCTTATTTCTACACTTAGCTTTAGCCGATTTTATAACTGCACTTGCCGCCGCCCTTAGCCAAACATTCCGTCCGCTCGACAGGCGCATCCAGCAGCGCTTGGAACAACGCTAGCTCGCAACTGCATGCTTGCTGATACTTTCCTGCCACCTTCGCGATCGGGCAATTATATTCATTAAGCATATACTTTCCGTTACCCTGCGGCTCCAGCTCCGCCATATACCCTCCGGCGCTTTGAATGGCCGCTAGCTCGCTAATCCGATGCTCGAGACTCTTTCCTGCCATCTTCGGCTCATACCTCTCAAGCAGCTTCTGCTTTCTGCCTTCGAACATCACATCAATGAGCCCTGCCGTATCGGGGTTATCAGCCAGCTCGTCGAGTAAATCGAGAGCGAGCAGGTGATAATTTTTCGGAAACAGCTCATCGGCTTGCCTCGTCAGTTCATAAGCGTGCAGCGGCCTGCCCATCGCTTGACGTACAGAGACAATATGAATGCTGCCTTCCGTCTCCAGTGCGTACATATGGCGGCGTATCGCCATTTCCGTCAGCCCAACCTCCTCCGAAAGCTCGCCGGCACTCATCCGTCCCTTCGTCCGAAGCAGCAGCAATAAACGCTCTCGCGTTGAAGTGTCACTGTTATTGTCTACTGTCCGTCTTGCTGCGCGATTCGTATCGTTGCGCTTCAAACCTTCACCGCCCTTGCACATCTATTAGCGTCATTGTAACGCAAATTAGCCGTTTTGCAAGTGTTAACAAATGCAAACGGCCAACAATTACACGCTATAGCTCGCGATCCAAATATTGCTCCACCGCTAACTTATATTCCGGCAGCAGCTTCGCGATGCGCTCCGACAACGGATGCAGCTCGCTGCGCGGCCATACAAAATACTCTTGGACGAGCGGCCGACGAAGCCTAACCAATTCAATTAACGTCACCAGCATGTCCGCCGGAAAAACGCCTTCCTCGCCCGTAATCTCTATAATATCCTCATAGCTGCTCGCATCGCGCATAATAAAACCGTCAATCAGATAGCTTCCAACATCCGTTACCGTCTCGATTGCCAGATGCAGCGCGCGCTCCTGCGCAAGTCCCTGCAATAATGTCGCTTGCCAGTTCGATGCAACGTCATGCAATGCCGCCGCGATTTCGGGCACTGCTTGCAGCCTGACCTCAATTTGCTCGCGATTTACATAATACAATTGTCGTCGCCTGCCTTCAGCCTTGCTTTTTTTTCTTTGCTTTCCGTTTAAGCCATGCCACCATAATAATGCTGCTCAAAATAATAACGAGCAAATAAGTCAAAATTTCATATACATCGCCCATGCTGATCTGTTCTTCCATGTTACGTACAGCCCGCCTTTCAGCTTATGAAGTCGATGCTGACGGAAGCTTCGCGCACTTGCGTCATATGCTCGATTACTTTTTTATGGACAGGATGCACTTGGTATTCGTCAAGCGCCTCCAAGGAGTCGAACTTCGTAATTAAGGCAATGTGGTACGATCTCTCCGAATGAAGCACGTCAATACCAACCTCAATCGACTTGAGCACCTCGATCTTGCCTTCCATATCTCTTAGCACCTGTGCAGTGTTTGCTACGTTCTCGGCGCTTCCGTCCTTAAGTTTGAAAAAAACGATGTGTGTAAGCATCGGCTGTTCCTCCTCTAATTGCTGCTCTGAATGGGTTCGCATTCGCATGACATCGAATCATTTGTCGCATAATAACCTAAGACACATCATACCCTATGCATCCGTATAAGGGCAATCTCTGCAACCTTACGGCGAAGGAGCTTGATACTAAAATGCGCTATCCCGTTACTTTAGCGGCAACGCTGATCGGACTTGCGATCTGCCTGTTCAATTACACGGGCTACGACCCGCATAACATGATCTTCTTTATGTTCAGCCCACCGGCATGGGTCGTCGATTTATTCGTCGATATCCACGAGGTGAGCGTCCTGCTTATGTATGCCTTGACGGTGCTGACTTGGGCTTTGCTCGGCTTTATCGCCGACAAGATCATCTTCTCGGGCCGAGAAAGCGGCCGTCGCCGCAGCGCACGCTAATAACTTTGAAAAAGGAGCCTTTCGGCTCCTTTTCCATTGTTCATTATCGCATTAGCTGCTTAAGCAGCTTCTACTACCAGCTTCGCATGCATTGTCGTATGACCTTGTCCGCAAGGGATCGAGCATTCGATCAAATATTCGCCCGGCTTATCGAACTCTAGATCTGTTTCCGGGTGGTCATTGTCAAGCTCAACTTGCAAATCTTTAATGTGAACGCCGTGAATGCCGCTCTTATTCTCAAGCTTCATCTTAACTTTGTCGCCAACCTTCACCGTGTACGTTTCTTGGTCGAACGTGAAGTCATTCGATGCCACAAGCTTCAGAAGCGATACGCCTTCTGGCAACGTGGCAGCCTCGTCAACAGGCTTAGCCGGCAAGCCGAATGTGAGCATATAAACGCCCAGCAACGACGCCGCTGTAAAAAGTACGAACATAATCCATTTGTGCATTGCTACGTGCTCCCCTTTGCGATCATAATGTCTACCTCTTATATTACATAAGATCGTCCGAAGTTCTCAACCTTAAACTGAGCAAAGAGGAAAAGTTTTTTTGTTTTTTTGACAAAACCATGAACAATTCGTGAATTAACGTGACAAATACTGCTTGAGTACCCTTTCGGACTCGGCCTTCACGAAACCCCACAGCATGAAGAAGCGGTGATGGTAGCCCCGGCACATGTAATGCGCGCTTAATCCGTCCGCCTCCTGCTTCTCTTCATATACTTTAATGCCGGTTTCGCGGAATTGCCGCCTAATGGCGGACAAATCGAGCAACACCCGATCCTGCACCCCGCGCAGCATCGACTCATAGAGCCTTGGCAGCTTGATCGAAGCCGTCCCGATCACCCGAATGTCATGATCCAGTATCCGCATGACGATGCCAAGCAGCTCATACCGCTTCACCAGCTCCAGCTCCTCGTCGGTCTGAACGGGCGGATGCGAAGCCGCCTTCGCCTCGCTGCGTCCTTCTTCCTTGCTTACGGCCATAGCTTTCCCTCCTTGCATAGCCGTATTATAAGAACATCTGTTCTCATTATATCCAATGACAGCTTGTTCATGCAATAGAGAAAAAACTTCCTGCCAATCGCAGTCTTAGCCCTATCCGCTCAGACGCTTATTTCTTACGCTTAAGCACCTCGATGAGCTCGCGCAGGCGATCAGGCATCGGCAGCCCCAATCGCCCGTAATTTTCCGTTATGGATATGAGCTCGTTCGCGATATAAAAATAGATTGCCGCCCCCATCGTCACATCATTCAAATCCAATAAAATATCGATGCGGTGCGCAAGCAAAATAACGAGCAGCATTAACCCTTTGCGTGCCAGCCCCCAAGCGCCGAATGCGCTGTTAAGCCCTCTTCCTTCCTTGATCGATGCCGTTACGCCGGTAACATAATCAACTCCCATCGCCACTACTAATAGAGTAAGGGATTCAATCCATGAGCCAAAAGCAAAGGTAACGATCGACCCTAGTATTCCGCAAATTGAGCAAAGTAAGACTAACGGCATATTTTGTCACCCCATATTCAAATAAATTTGCTATATACTATGCTCCGGGCCTCAAGGTTGTCCGTGACAAGTCTCAAATATTCCCTTACTATCTATGAAACGGGCATAACCTATTTTGCGTTAATAGAGAAGGAAATAGGAAAGAGGGGCTACGATGCAGCTCATAATGAAACTTGCCTTCAAGCTCGTGCGTTTGAACCACTATTTGATTGCCGCGCTTACGCTGGCGCTCGTCGCAATCAGCTCTGCTCTCGCCTATGTGATCGAGCCCGAGACGTTCGGGACGTGGTTTAATGCGTTATGGTGGGTAATGACGACGGTCGCGACCGTCGGCTACGGCGATTATTTTCCGAAGACGGTGCCCGGCAAAGTGCTTGCAATGTTTCTATACGTATTCGGCATCGGCCTGCTGAGCTTGTTGATCGGCAAAATCATCGACGGGGTAGCCAGTTTCCATAGGAGAAGGGAGAGCGGCACATTGAAGGTGCAGGAAAGCAATCATATTATCGTCATTAATTGGAGCAAAAAAGCGCAGCTAGCCATCGAAGAACTGCTCAGCTCCGAACCCGGCATACATATTGTCATTATCGATAACGCCGAGAAACATCCCTATGATCGGCCGAACGTGCAATTCGTCAGCGGCGATCCAACCTCGATCGAAGTGCTGGCGATGGCGAATATTCATGCGGCCCGCTCTGCTATTATTTTCGCCGATCCGCGCATCGACGACGCATCGCTGATCGACGGCAAGTCGCTCTTGATCGTCTCCAGCATCGAGCAAGCGGCGCCGGCCGTTCATACGACGGTAGAAATCGTGATTGAGAAGCATATTCTCAATTTCCGCCACGTACAAGTAAATGATTTTATTTTATCTCATGATGCCGTGTCGAGGCTCGCCGTACGTTCCGCGCTGAAGGAGGGCAGCGTCGATCTGTTCACACAGCTGCTGAGCAAGCAATATGGCGAGGACGTATTCGATATCAAGCCTGATCCTGCCTGGCAAACTTATGGCGACGGTTTCGCCGCGCTTCTTCGCCAAGGAGCGACGCTAATCGCCGACAGGACGGATATGAGCATCAACCGTAAGCTGGATACAAGAATTCCGGCAGATGCTCGCTTGTTCGTCATTTCCAACGAAGATACGATTCAGAAGATCCGATCCGAAAGGCGGTCCTAACTTATGTCCAGCCCTCTCTCTTACGTGGAGTGGTCCGAATACGAGCAGCGCGTCCTGCGCACGATTGCCGAAGCAACCGTATCGCAAGGCGAGCTATTCGTCCGCAAGCTTGTCAACGCAACCGCCGTGCGCAACGGACTGTATGAGCACACGGCTAATGAATCCGAGGACGGGCAGCAGCATCTTATTTATATGAAGCCGTACAGCGAATTCGACGATTCTATATATGGAACGGCGATACGAACCGCTCTCTACGAAAATTGCAGCGTTTCTCCTTATTTGGAAGCCGAGTTTCTACTATGGAACGGCTATCGGTTCAACCCGTGCGTGCTCGCAATGAGGCCGCCAGCCAGTCCGCTAGACTTCGCACAGCTGCTGCTCGACCATTATATTGTTTCAGAGCGGAGCACCTACGAAACGGTGTATACCATTTATGATATGGACCGCAGCAAAATCGTCGTATTTTTGAAAGGAGTCAATCTGTAAATGAAAGACGAGCACATAATGAAGATGGCCTCGCAGAGCAGCGAGCCTTCGCGTCCAGCGAAATGGCGATCGAACAGCCAGAAGGCGCTCGCCTTCGCCCTCATGCTTACCGTTCCAGTCGCCTTAAGCGGCTGCAATACCGCAAGCAGGTACGATTGCGATGATTTCAACAACAACAATTATTGCGACGATGACGGCACTACGATTATAAGCAGCGGCAAAAAAATAAAAAAATCGTCCAGCATCAAGTCCAGCACCAGCTCCTCCAAAGGGTTCGGCAGCTCCGGCTTCAGCAGCGGAGGATAACGCCATGCAGCGAGTTATCCCGCTGGGCCTCACGGCGGTAGAGCTGTTCCAAGGCGAGCTTGCAGAGCGGCTTCCTTATCACCGGATGTACGGCAAGCAATATTGCCTCCCTTCCGTAACCTTGTATGCGCGCAATGAATACGAGGAGCTTCGAAACGCTTCCGAGCTTGTGGACCGTATTTATTGGAAGGCGCTTCGGTTCGCCCAGCGCTGCCTGCCGGACCAATTTTTATCGGCGCAACTGGGCATTCACCCCTCATTGGTCGATACAGCGCGAATAGAGACGCCTGCACATGGACTCTCCAGACAAGATTGGATCCTAAGCGCTGACGGTATGAAATGTATCGAGAACAATACCGATACGCCGTCGGGCGTACCGGAAGCGGCTTATCTTGGCAACATCGTTGCCGGTCGCTATACGCCTTATCGCTCGGCCGCGACGGGAATGCGCGATTGCATGCTGGAAGCCTTCGGCGAGTTGATCCGCCATTATCGTGAAGCGGGACTTGACGGCATGATCGCCTGCAGCAGCTACGATTGGCATCTGGAGGACAAATGCAATACCGATTATGTGCTGGACGTCATCCGCGAGCTTGGCCATGATGCGGTCTATGTACCGCTCGATCAGCTTGAAATTATTCCTGGAGACGGCCTATACGCCGGCGGCAAACGTGTCGCTATTTTGTACCGGCTGTATCCGCTTGAATATTTGATCCATGATACCGACGCGGACAGCGGCTTCAAGGTCGGCGAAGCCTTGATTGAGCTTGTTGCGGAAGGAAAGCTCGGTCTAATCAATCCGCCGCAAAGCGCGATTACGCAAAGCAAAGGCTTTATGGCGCTGATCTGGGCTTTGTATGAAAGGAACGATCTGTCGAGCGACGTTCTGGGACATCCGCTGTTTGACGCTGGTGAGCTTGATGCGATTCGCGCCTACCTGCTTCCTACCTATTTTGAGAACACCGTCTTCTTGCAGGAGCATATTCCCTTCGTGGCCAAAGGCTACTGGGGGCGCGAAGGCAAAGGAACGGCGCTGTACGGCGCAGACGGCTTGATGGAACAAGATGAGTGGGGCAATCAGGAGGATGCAGAGGAAGCCGAAGAGACAAAACAATATTACAGCGGGCAGCCGAAGGTGTATCAGCAGCGGGTCCCGATGGAGAATACCACCGTACAGACAGAGACCGGATTATACGAAGGCTATCTGCTTACAGGCGCATATATCATAGGCGGACGCTTCGCGGGCCTGTTGCCGCGTATCGGCGGCGTCATAACCGGCGACATGGCTTACTTCTGCCCCGCCGTTGTGCAGCAGGACGAGTAGGTCGGTATCCGAGCGGAGTTACGATTAGAAGCAGATTTGTTTTACATATCGATTAGGAGGTTTTAACGATGAATGATTTTTTGGAAAATGCGGGTAACGTCGGTATCGGACTCGTTATTATTTTTGTTATTCTCGTCGTTGGCGCATTCGTATTCAGCAAGCTGACGCGCTACGACGATGCCAAGGAAATTGAAAAGGGCAACGAAGCGGCCGGCATGTACATGGGCAGCAAGCTGCTCGGCCTCTGTATTATCGTCGGCATGGTGTCTTTCAGCTCGGACTCCTGGGTATCGATGCTCATTTGGTCGGGTATCGGCATCGTTATCCTATGCCTCGTCTATGTCATCTTCGACTTCCTGACGCCGCGCTTCAAAGTATGCGATCAGATTGCTCAGGGCAATATGGCCGTCGCGCAGCTGCTGCGCTCGATCATCATCGGCGTATCGATCGTCATCGGCACATTCCTGATGTAACCAACTTAAAGCAGCTGGAGAATCACCCGCACACCTCTACATGCGAGAGGACCGGTGTTTTCTCCAGCTATCTCTCCCCCACACCCATCTCGTCCAATTGCAGCTTCTCCACCCGCCTGCTTCCTCCCTACCCGTTCATGACATATAGCCCGCCAAAAACAAAAGGAATCATCGCTGTGATTAGCGAGATTCCTCTTATGTTTGCTTTGCAGCTTATGCTGTTTCTCCTGTAACGTCTCGCTTCGTTTGGTCAACGGGTTAACCCCCTGCCAGCTTCCTCTTAGCAGATCAGGCGCGATGCGTCCTTGCTTAACTAGCTTCTCTCTAGCTTTCCTTGCTTTGCTTATTGCCATTGTCGTTGCCTCCCGGGCCTAAAAATACGTGCACTCTATCATTATATGCTGCCAGCGCATTTTGCGAAAGAGGCGCGAAGAGCGCGAACGATGCCGTAATGAATCGACTCCAGGATGAATACATATAGTTTCAAGCGCAAGGAGCAGCGGTCTTCCACAAGCATTCAAAAAAAAGTTTCCACTTCCATCTATTGTTTGAAACATTTTGTATCATTCCTTCGTTTTAGAGACTAATCAAGGAATTGAAGCCAATAGGTGGAAACGTACGCTGCAGCTATTTTAAAGGAGGAATGAGCTATCCGAAAATTATTGTTAGTTCTACTGTCCGCCATTTTGTTGTTTGCAGTCATGCCTGCTGCCGCTACGGCAGCCGATGATTTAAGCGCGGAAGAGAAATATCGCTTCCTGGTCAATGAAGGCATATTCACCGGCTTCGCAGACGGAAGCTCGCAGCTCTATACGACTATGACGCGCGAGCAATTCGCGGCTGTGCTGTTCAGACTGTGGGATCTGACCGAGGACTCATCCAAAGCGATTTATACCGACGTACTTAAGACAAGATGGTCTTATGGTGAAATACAAGCCGTATCCAGAGCAGGCCTTATGCAAGGCGTGGGCAAAGGAAAGTTCTCGCCAACCTCGAACGTAACCATTGAACAACTGGCAACTGTTCTCGTACGCGGCTACGGCGCATCCGGCGAAGCATCCAACACTGTATACGGCAGCGTCTCCTCATGGGCGAAACGCGATGTCGGCGTCGCGCTGAACAAAGGCTGGATCACGCCGCAATCCGACTACCGCACGAACGCGCTGCGCTCGCAGCTTGTACAGGCGGCTTACTCCGTCTATATCGATATGAATCCGGACCAAAATCCGGAGCGTGAGAAGCTCGAGGTAAACTCGGTCGTCTCCATATCGAACAACGTGCTGCTCGTCGATCTTCGCAAGTCCGTCAAGGAAATATCGCTTGACCAGTTCAAGCTGAGAGACGATTATGGCAGAGATGTCCGCATTCAGCGCGCTTCGCTAAGCGATTTCGGAACGCTCGTCACCTTGACGACCGACAAGCAAACAAGCGGCAAGACGTACCGGCTTACCGTTGATGGCGATACTTGGAGCTACAAAGTGTACGAAAGCGATCCAGAACCGCCGAGAGATACGACTAAACCGCGCATCACATCCAGCAAAATCACAAGCGAGGCGAAGATCGAGCTCGTCTTCAGCGAGCAGATTACGGAAAGCTCCGCTGAGAACTGGTCCAACTACCGTATTAACAACAATCTCGATATTACAGGCATCGACCTATCTTCAGACCGCAAGAAGGTAACGATCACGACTGAGAAGCAGGAGTCGGGAACAGTCTATACGCTGACGGTCAAAAATATTAAAGACCATGCCGGAAATACGATGGATTCCCGCAGTGATCTTTACTTCGGCGCCGTAGTCGACAGAACAGCTCCAGCCGTAACCAAGTTCACGCAGCAGGGCAATAAGATCGTTATTACGTTCAGCGAAGCGCTCGATAGCGGAACGGCGAATGACGAAGACAACTATGATATTGACGGCGGACTAGACAATCCGACGCGGGCAACATACAACGAAGATGACAAGACGGTTACGCTCACAACGACGAATCAGACGAGAGGCAAAAAATATACGCTTACGATCAATGGCGTCAAAGATAAGGCAGGCAATGCCATCGCCGCGAACACGAAGCTCGTCTTCGCTGGAGAAGGCAGCTACGAATCGCCTGCGGTCAGCCTGCAATCGATCATCGCATTGAACGAAAACACCATTGAAGTCGATTTCAACCGCTCGCTTGCCGGCATTTCGTTAAGCACTATTGACATCGACATCGTAACGGATAACGGTAATTCCGTATCGATGTCCGGCTGGCGAGTTTATACGTCGCTAAAGCCAGGTGACGACACGATCATCCGCGTCCAATTCGCAACGAGAGATAACGGCAATCCCTCCTTGTTCAAGCAAGGCCACGTCTACGTGGCGAAGGTGACTGGACTGCCGGGTCTCGAAACGGCAAACAACGCGAACAGCGCGCGCTTCGCAGGTGTCGATGAGGCTAATGGCGCGCCTTATGTGACAAGAATCGTACCGGTTAACGCAACTGCCGTTACCGTCTACTTTAGCGAGCCGGTCAAAAACGTGAGTGCCGACAGCTTCCGTCTGAAGGACGATCGTGACGATGCGGGCAGAATAAACAGCGACCAACTAAACGACAAGAACCGGATTGTTACGGAAGCAACCCTTAATTTAGGCGACAGGCTGACAAACGGCATTGTGTACCGCATGAGCTTCGTATCCGGCATAACCGATGCAGCAGGCTGGAACGGCCTCGTTACGAAGCAGGGCGACTCGCCGTATGTCGTCTCCTTCCAAGGCATCGACCAGCAGAACGGAGCGCCTACGATTCAAGGGGTTACCGTCAAGGATCGATACAATTTCGAAATTATATTCAGCGAGCCCGTTACAGGAGCGGACAACGACGTCTATTCGCTCTACAACGAATCGGATAAAACAAACGTCCGCATTACGGACGACGGTTATGCGCTCTACGAGCTGTCAGCTGACCGGCAGAAAGTGACTGTTCATCTGAATACCGAGAATGCAGGACCGCTTCGCCAAGACAGAAGCTACAAGCTGTCCTATGAGGCGGACGACGAGGATATCGCCGATCTCCAAGGCAAGCTCATCGAGCATGATGCCGCCGTTTATTTCAGCGGCTCCGATCGCGATAACGCAAGGCCGTATATTACGGCCGTCGACGGTTGGTCGACGGGATTGTATATCACGCTTAGCGAAACGGTCAAAGGCAACCCTGCCGGCGCCTTCGAGATCGTAACGGCAAGCGGCAAGAAGCTGAGCCCGAGCACGGCGACGCTGCAAGGCAATGTCGTCACGCTTAAGCTGCCGACGACCTCTGTCGGTACGGTCGTGGGCGTTAAGTTCTCCGCCCAAGGCGCAGAGTCGCTGCTTGATCTGAACGGCCAGCAGCCCGTCGTAGAGACGATCTTCTACACCGTGCGCTAGTCAAACAAATGAACAGGCAGCCCCGAAGGTCTTCACCGACCATCGGGGCTGCCTGCTATTTTCTACCGCAAATGCTTCATCGCTTCCTTCTCGCTCAGCGGCGATAAACCGGCTGTCGCAACGTAGCGGCTCACCGCTCCCGCATCCGTCTTCGCATATTCGCGGAGCGCCCAGCCGATCGCCTTGCGGATGAAGAACTCGCTCTCTCCCTTGCAGCGCTCGATATAGTCCGTCAAACGGTCGAAGTCGGTGCTATGCTTATATTTCAGCTGGTACAATATCGCCGACCGTCGCAGCCACATATTGTCGCCCGTTATCCAGCGATCGGGATAGTCCGTCACTAGCTGCGGATACGCCGACAGCTGCATGCCGATGAGATGGGACGCGATGAAATCGACCGTATCCCACCAAGAATGCTGCGTCACAAGCGTTTCCAGCACATCGATATGCCGCTCGCTTGCATGCTTCCCGAATTTCTCCAGCAGGCTCATCGCCGTATAATGAAACTCCCGCTCCGGCAAGCTCCACAGCTGAAGGGCTGTCTCGCATAGCTCGTCCCCTTTCGGCAACGGATTCGCTTTCCAGAATTCGCGTGTGAGCGCCTGCCGCTCTGGATTGCGAATGCCTAGAAACGGAAACTGATTGCGCATGTACGCTTCCATCGGCTCAGCCTGCTCCGGATCTGCATGCTCTCTCAGCCAAGCCTCAAACGCCGCGGCGCATTTGTTTACCATTCCGGCAACTCTCCCCGTCCATTATCGTTTGGTCCATATGGATCGCCGGTATCGTCATCCATTGTACCTGTCCGGTCATCGTCCATAAGCGAATAACTCTCTTCATTCGCCGCATCCTGAATTTCCTCGGAGGTTAACGTGAAATAACCGTATCCGTCAGCGTCGTGTTTCTTGAGCGCCTTCTGCTTCATATAGCGGGGACTTCCCTCGGCCGCATCATCGTCATAGACGAGCAGAATGCCGTCGGTTTTGCGGAATAACAGATCATCTCTCGCCGTCAGCTGCCATACGCCGTTATAAGGCTGATTGCTGACGGAGGAATAGTAGTCGACGCCCTTCAGCAGCTGCTGAAAGTACTCCTTCTTATCGTCCTTCCAGTTCTCCTCGGGATTGCTGTACGCTGCAATAATAGACAGCTTCAGATGCGGATACGTCTCCTTGAGCGCAATGACAGCTTCGCACGCCCATAGATCAACGCCGTATTGACCCGGCGTAATGACCCATTCCAGGCCATCCTCAATAATAGGAATAAGCTTGTTCGTCAGCGCCTTCTGAATATAACCGATCCCTTTATGCTTCTGGTTGAAAATTTGCAGCTCATGCGCCCGGTATCCCGTTACCAGCAAGTTTTTCATACATTCACGCCTTCTTCGTATGTCGCCTGTTTCTCTATTACCCTACTATATCATAATGAGGCAGAACGATGCGAAGAGGCTGTCGCAACGGTTCAACAGCACCGATATAGACAGCCTCTTCGTCTGGGCTTCATCATTTGTCCGCGCCCTTCACGCTAAGCAGCGAGCCTAGCTGCTCCAACACGTTGCCGCCGCCGGTAAGCGAGATCGTGCCGATCTTCTCGCATATTTTCTCCAGAAACTCTAGCTCCTTGAGCCGGTACAGCGTAACGTTCTCATCCATCAGCTTCGCCGTGTTCAGCAGGCTGCGAGTCGAGGCCGTTTCTTCGCGACGGGTAATGATGTTGGCTTGCGCCTTCTTCTCCGCGAGCAGCACCGTGTTAAGAATGTCCTTAATCTCGCCTGGCAGGATAATATCCTTAAGACCTGCCGATACAAATTCCACGCCATAGCTGTCGCTCTTCTCGTTCAGACGCGATAGGACGAACGCGGCAATTTCCTGCTTCATGCGCAGCAGATCGTCAAGCTTCATCGTGCCGACATACTCTCGCAATATAAGCTGGAGCAGGATATACACTTGATCCTCGAACGACTTGATCGCGAACGCCTTAAGCGGATCGACAATCTTGTATTGGCAGACGAAGTTAAGCCTAAGCGTCACCTTATCCTCGGTCATAATTTCTTGGCCCGTCATGTCAAGCTGCTGCTGACGCAGGTCGAATGTCTTCACCAGCACGGACGTTGGACTTTTCCAAAAATAATATTTGCCCGGACGGAGCTCCCGCTTAAGCACATTGTTATAGAACAGCAAGCCCGTCTCGTGGTTTGCGACCTCCGACATTTGATAATAGCCCTGTAGCTTGTTCAATGCAATCAGGCTAACATCGGAGCTTATCTCCGGATTTCGGAAATCAACGGTCACGAATGTATGCTTATGCAGGATATTCCAATATGCGTATTTGCCGGCCGTTAGCAGCGAGACGAACTTGCCGTCCCGGTAATGGAGCGCGTATTCATAGTCTTGCACGTCGATGACGGTCAGTTCCGCAAGCAGCTCCGCATCCTTCAAAAAAAGATTCAAATCTTTATTCGGCACATCGAATCGTTTCGCTGCATTCAGCACGACGATCGACTCCTCGGAAAACTTCGTATAGCGATAGACGCCTGGCTGCAAATGCCTTACGTAGCTGCCTTTCTTGAACAGCAAGCCGCGCTCGTCGTCTTTGATCGTTACTTTAGTAAACATATCAACACCTCTTTAAATGTCGTTTCGTTTCGTTTGATTCGTGACCTAGCCCAGGGCGGCAATTTTCCTGTCGATGAGACGGAACCGTGCTTTAGAAGAAGGGCGGCGCACCTCATACGCGCAGCCATCCATAAGCGGCGGCAAGCTCGCTTGCCGCTTGCACCGCGGTATGTCAGGCGTGAGCGGTGGAGCAGGCGTTCCTTAATCGGTATCCGCTCGGCTGCTTAGTCCATCTTCAGTCGGAGTCTTTGGAAGCCCTCCGTGAAAATTGCCGAGGCTGGTCGTTAATAGGTTTAGGTTCTCTCGATTAAAAGTCGAGTGCTCTACCATGAGCGTGCGTGAAAGGCACGTGGGGAATCGAACCCCTGCTTCATACTACATGTGGAAGATTAGCGAGGCGATGCGCGATACAGCATACAAGCGCATAACATGCGCAAGCACTGCGGGACTCTATGAAATCCCAGCCAAGGTATGCCACCCCTGCAGCTAACCTCATCTATTATTGATGTTATCTTTAATAGCGCATTGGTAAGCGTAAAAAAACTAGATGCCCTTAATCGCGGCCATCGGCTTGCATTTGGCGACGACGCCGGCTAACGACGCGCCGACAACGCTGTCGATAATTTGATCGACGTCCTTGTAGGCTTGCGGACATTCATCGAGAATGCTCTGAAGCGAGCGGTGATTCACGAGCACCTCATCGTCTGTGCCGACCTTCATGGATTGCTCGAATTGGTCGACCGTGACGAGCAGCTTCGTCGCTTTGCGCGATCTTGCCCGCCCCGCTCCATGGCAGATGGAATAAAAGTTTTTCATTCCTTCCTCGCGGCCAACCATAATGTACGAGGACGTTCCCATCGAGCCGGGAATCAATGCCGGATGACCCGTCTCCTTGTATGCTGCCGTGTTCAAGAAATGGCCTGGCGGCAACGCGCGCGTCGCGCCTTTGCGATGAACGAGCATCGGCTGATTGCGGTGGAATTCCTTGAGCGCGTAATTATGCATCAAATCATACAGCACCGGCAGCTCCATCCCCTCGCCGAACACTTCCTTGAACGCTTCGCGTACGCCGTAAGCGATCATATGGCGGTTGCTTACCGCAAAGTTAAGCGCGGAGTACATAAGATTCAGGTACGTCTGCCCTTCGCGGCTCGCGATTGGCGCGTAGATCAGCTGCGGGTCGGGATTGCTGACGCCCCATTGACTCATCGCTTCCTTAATGACGTTGTTATGCTCGCGTCCTACCATTGCTCCCCAAGAACGGGAACCGGAGTGGATCATGACGACGACTTGCCCGTCGAATAAGCCCCATTTTGCCGCTACCGCCTCGTACTCCTCGTTAATTTCCAAGTACTGAATCTCAATAAAATGGTTGCCGCTGCCCAGCGACCCTAATTGTCCATGCGCATGCTTGCGAATCTTGGGAGGCAGCTGGTCGAGATAAGAATGATCATATTGGAACGTAGATTGCTCCACGTGCGTCAGCCATTGCTCATTCGGAATATATTTGTCCGGCAAGCCCTTGAGGCCGTTTCTTACGACGCTCATAATATCGATGTCATTATAATTCGTATTCGTACGCTCATTCGTCGGGACGTATTTCTCGATTGCCGCTATGAGGCTTCTGCGAATCTCTTTATTTTGTATATCGCGTTTATGAAGCGGCGTTGTATGAACGCGCATGCCGCAGCCGATATCCGAGCCTACGATCGATGGCGATACGCAGCCGTCCTTCATGCTCCATACCGCCGTCGTGCCAATGCATGTTCCTACTCCGACATGCGCGTCTGGCGTATAGCTCATATAGACGTTGCGCGGAATTTGCAAATTGTTGTTCGCCATCTCGAACACCTTCGGTTCGAAAGAAGCGAGCACTTCCTCGTTGGCGAACAGATGAAGCTTGCCGCTCGCAAGCTCTAGCTCGTAGTGATTGCCGCCGTGATTTTTGTAAGGATGGTTCAATTGAAGCTCCATTGTCATTCCTCCTGACTCTATGTCCGTGTATCGTTAATGTCTGATTCGAATGTTGTAGGTTAAGGCGTCTTACGAGTTCTATCATGACTCATTTCGTTAGCTGCGAACATGGCGAAAGTATTACAAAGCATAATCAAATCAGAAATTCGATGATACAATGGAGGAATGAGGACGCCCCTGGAGAGGAGCAAAACGAACATGGCAAGAGAAAGCTTCGATAAGGAAATTCAATTTTTGCGGATGCTGGCGCTAACGAGCGGCGCTTACAGCCGTCAGCAGTTCGCCGACAGGCTCGGCATTTCGGTACATACCTTCGATAAAACGCTAAAGCGGCTTAAAGAAATCGTAAGCTCGGTTCACCAGCAGCTTCCCGCGGAGCAGAGCAAGGAGCTGGCGGAGACGATCCGGTTCAATTACTTCGACTCCACCGATCCGATGCTGCTCTTCCTATTCCGCGCCAAGTCGCTCAAGGAGTCGGAGAGCGAACGCATATCTCTGCTGCTCGCGGCGATGAGCGACCAAGCGCGGACGGCGATGGAGCTGCTCGATATTTGTTACGCAAGCCTACCGGAGGAGCAGGCTCTGCCCGATGAGAAGACGATTCGCTCCGACCTGAAGTACTTGGAGCAGGTCGGCGTCATTCGCAAAGCTCCCGGACCGCGCCCATCCCGCTACCGCCTTCATAACGATTGGCTGACGGAGCTGACAGAGGATGAGTGGCTGGATCTGTATGATTTCGTAGACGTTATGGCCAATACGCAGGTTCCATCGCTCCAAGGCTATTTGTTGCGCGACAGCCTGAAGAAGCAGCTGCTGCGCAGCAACGTGGAGCAAGAGGCGCTAGGCGCTTTTCTATATAAATATCATTATTACTCCCGCCTGCTGGATGAGGCTCATCTGTTCAGCCTGCTGGCCGCCATTGAGCAGCGCAAATACGTTACGTTTCTCTACTTCTCGCCGAAAAAAAAGAAGAGCTACGCTTCGCAGAACACGAACCCGTTGTTCGAGCGCGATTCCGAGGGCGTATTGGAGAGGGCTCTGCCGCTGAAGGTCGTATACGATCATCAATACGGCCGTTGGTACTTGCTCGCCTACCATGCACGGCATAATATTCGCAAATACCGGTTGGAAGGCGTCACCCAAATTGCGGATGACGGGGTATCTGCTCCTGCCGAGCTGTTCGAGCAGAAGCTTGCCGAGCTGGAGGAGAAGATCGCTTATTCCTGGCTCATCGATACGGGAAGGCGCGTTACGGTTCGGCTGCGGTTCTTCAATCCTGGCGACGGCTCGCGTAATTTCGTGAAGGAGCGCGTGCTTCATCAAGGGCAATGGGGAGGCATTGTTCAGGAGGATGAAACCTCCTTTCTATACGAGATTGAAGTGAACGGCACGTTGGAGATAAAGCCTTGGATTCGAAGCTTCGGTTCAAGCTGCGAGGTGCTGGAGCCCGCTCAGCTGCGGCGGGAAATGATCGAGGAGTGGAAGGAGCTGAAGACGTATTATGAATCCGTTTGAGAAAATTTTCAATTATCAAGTCATCTCGAAGCTGGACGACTCCGGCACGTTCCTCGCCACCGCTCACGAGAGGAGCTGGCTGAAGACGATGCTGTCCGAAGCTGCCTCGCAGCACGCATTCACTCCGGAGACGCTGAACAAGCTGCTGACAATGCTGGAGGCTGATCCCGTGCTGCGAACGGACGACCGACTCAGCGAGAAGGCACGCAGTAAAGTCGTCCATGTGTACCATCCGCTGCTGCGTCAGCTGCGGCGAGCCATTATGAATCGCAGCGGGATCTCGCTCAGCTTTCTGACGAAGGACGGCAGCCTTAACGCTCGCCAGAGCGCTGTTCCCTATAAGCTCGAATATTCGATGGTGAAGCGGGAATGGTACCTGCTATGGTTTCACCCTAGCCGCCGCAAGCTGCTTACGACAAGGCTGAACAAAATCGTCGATGTGCAGGAAACGGAGCTGCCGCCTTCGCAGTATGAGCAGCTTCAAACGACTATTCGCCGGTTGATTGACAGACGCAATATGACCGTGGCGATCGAGGTCGTACAGCAATACAACGAAGAGCTGTCGCGTATCCTTTACGCTTTCTCCTGCTTCGATAAGAAAGTCGAATACGATTCCGTTGCCCATGTCTACACGATTAAGCTGACCTTCCCTGGCGAAGAGCAGGAATATGTGCTCTCCAAGCTTCGCTTTCTAGGCAAGCGGGTTAAACTCGTAGACGGCGATTACTTGAAGAGCCGGATGCTGAACACAGCCAATATGGCGCTTGAACGATACGGAGAGTTGGATTAAAAAACACCCCTTCTTAGAGGCGGCTTATCGCAGCCCTCGGTTGAAGGGGTGTTCGTTTGTTTTAAATGATTATTTTTTGTTTTCTTCCGTTCTTTCCAGCAATAGGTTTACGAACAAGTCGATTTGGCCTTTGATTGCAATCGGATCGTAACGGTAGAAAGTATCGAAGTCGTTGAAGAATATATTGTTTTTCTTATACGTATCTAGGCTTTTCCAGATCGCAGAATCTTTCAGCTTCTTGCTTTCCTCGCCTTTTTTATCTGGATCGTAAGTCGTCAGGAACATATAATCGGCCGCATACTCAGGCAGTACTTCAAGCGAGATTTGTGTAATTTCGTTTTTGAAATCCTTCGCTGGCATTTTCAGCTTCAACGCATTATAGACCGCTTGACCTCCGCGACCGCCGTTGTCGCCGAAGATCCACAGCTCGCCTTTGTCTGTCAACTCATACAAGCCGACTGTCGCATTTTCATCGATAACGCCTTTCAGCTTCTCGCGTCCCGCTGCCGCTTTTTCCTCGTAATCCGAGATAAATGCTTCCGCTTTATCAGGAGCACCAACGATATCGCCAAACAGCTTAACCGTTTCGTAGATGTTCGTAGCCGTTCCGTATGGAATGTGGATTGTAGGAGCAATTTTGGACAATTCCTCATAGTTTTTGTCATACATGACAACAATCAGATCGGGAGCAAGCGATAGTGTCTTCTCAAGATTCACTTCCGCGCCAACATCTTCTGTATTCGTGAGCAAATCTTTCAAGAACGGATTATCGAAAGTCGTCGTCTCGACGCCAACGACGTTAGCGCCAACGGACAGCAACTCGCCGCCGTAATAGTCTGTTACAATACGTTGCGGTTTCGCAGGAATTTTTACAATGCCTTTGGCTGTTTCGAAATCGCGCAGCTCAGATTCTACTGGCGCGTCCGTCGGAGCTGCCGTTTCTTGCGCTGGAGGCGTCGTTTCCGTCGTTCCACCGTTATTTGCACGGTTTGTGTTGTTTTTGTTGCCGCCGCAAGCCGATAAAATGACGGTCAATGCCATCATCATGACTATTGCAACGATAAAGGATTTGCTCTTAAACATGAATATGCCTCCTGAATTATGGTGTTCTCCCGTGATTCACTCGTTCCATATGTAAATTTCATAGCGCGAATGCGAATCATTATCAATTACTTGATAAACTTTATCAAATATCGATGTGACCGTCAATGCTTATTTTCATTCTTATTATCAACAATGATTTGCGCCTAAGACACAACAAAAGAAGCTGCCCCATGGTCGCATGGACCCGCAAGGATAGCTCTTGTTATGATTCAATATCAACTCATATATTTAGAAATAAAATCGTGAACTTTGCGTTCATAGACAGCCTTGTTCGTGCTATAGGCGAGTCCGTGTCCTGCCCCCTCCGCGACGTACAGCTCCTTCTCCGTATGGCAAGCGTCATACAACCGGTAAACCATTTCCGTCGGCACGAACGTATCGTCGCTGCCGTGAATGAACAGCATCGGCAGCTTGTTCCGCGCCAATTGGCGCAGCGCCGACGCTTCCGCGAAGCTGTAACCGGCCTTTAGCTTCGTCAATAAGCTGGTAGCCTGAAGGATAGGGAATGCAGGCAGCTTGTACAGCCGCTTAAGCTGGTACGCCAATTGGTCGCGCACCGACGTATAGCCGCAATCCTCGATAATGGCTTTGACTTGCTTCGGAAGCGGTTCTCCGCTAACCATCATGACGGTCGCTCCGCCCATGGAAATGCCGTGCAGGACGATCCGGGCTTCTTCCCCGACGGTATCCACCGCCTTCCGAATCCACTGCAAATAATCATTCCGATCAACCCATCCGAAGCCGATGTAGTTCCCTTCGCTTTCTCCATGCCCCCGGTCATCCGGCATCAGCACGTTATATCCGAACTGCTCGTAATAGAAACGAGCGATAAGCCCCAGATCCTTGCCTTTCGACGAATAGCCGTGCGCCAAAATAACGGTATTCGCGGTAGGCGATTTGGTTGGCAGATAATAGCCCTGAAGCTTAAGACCATCCCTCGTCGTAATATGCCAAATCTGAGGATTCCGGCTGTCTACCCACTGTACGCCGTCCAGCTCGAGCGCGGCGGGCACATCCTCCTCCTGCAACCCTAGATCGATCGCCGATTCTGCCTCGCCGCCCCCGTCGTTCTGAACCAGATCCCCGCTGCTGCTAAGAAAATCTTTGGACCCGCGCTTGATTGCGAGGTTATAGAAGTAAACGCTAATGACAGCCAGCACGGCTATCACGATAAGCACTAATAAGATGATCCCGATTACGACCACGATTCCGTTCATATGCGTCCGCTCATTTCACCTTGGATTGCCAGCTAACCAGCCACCCATCCCGCGCCTTCTCACATGGCTCGCCGCTCGCTCTTATTTGATCCTTTAGCTTTGCAATTGAATACCATAGTACCATTATTAACCTTTAGTTTGCCATCGATCCGGCATTCCATGCACGACAGGCTGAAGCGCGGCTCAGCCAATTATTTGCGTTTTGTGACCTTATCCCAAATAAGATCGCCGTTAACCGCATCGATATAACGCAAAGTTCTGCTGTGACTGCCCTCGAAGGGCAGCTCGTCCTCGGAGGCTATAGATTCATAAATAAGCCGATAGGCGGACGGCGGCTTATCTTGATCCTGACTTTGATCTAAGTGCCATCTTAATCGCAGCCGATTGTAAGCCAAATATGATTTCGACGCATCTTCAGCTGTAAGTGACGGCTCAAACTTATGTTGCTCCAGCTTATGGAGCAGATGCGCGGATACTCCGCTATAGAGCAGCACCTCTCCGGTTGCTGTGCTGACGCTGATCGTGACGCGCTCCAGATGAAGAGGCACGTCACTGATATAAACGGGCAAATAAAAGAACTCCCGCTCTACGGCTTCTCCATCCTCAGAACCGTTCGCTTCTTGCAACTGGAGGTAGCGATCGTACTCGGGAAACACAAGCTCCATAAATTGCTTTGCACGGCGCCAGCATTCAGGGCGGCTTAGCGGCGTCTTCGAACCCTCCGTAAGTTCAGCACTTACTCGGCGGCTATAACAGCTGTACTCGATAAGACGTCCAGTCGACTTCTCGAACCGAAGTCGGTGCGATGCACTCATGTTGCGAAACTGCTCGCCCCATCTCCGCTCCATATAACCGTCAACCGATAGAGCTTCCGAATCTTTGCTTGGTCGATTCTCATCCTTGTACCTATAAATCAGTGTAATAACTTCGCCATCGTCATGGCTGCGATCAAGCCTATACGCCGCGCTATCCACGCCAAGCTTCGTTTCGATCTTGGCTCGGTCAGCTGCCGCATACTGAAGAGGAGCCTGCATGACTCCTTCTCTTCTCAAGATAGGGAAGCTAGGCGGCATACGGTAGTGATCGGGTTCGTAGAGATCAAGGCCGGTCGCCGCATCAAGCATACGCCGCGCTTCCGTAGGAACATAGACGAGCCTGTATGCGTCATCATCATCATTTGTATCGGCATCGAGGGCATAACCCTCATGGACACCAGGGTGCATGGGGACTATCGCAAGCTCCATACGAAGCTCCCGCTGGAGCCGTGATTTTATTGAATCGGCAGTCGCTATTTCCTTCGGCCATTCCGACCTTGCAGGCACGTCGGCGCCATAGCAATTCCGATATCCGATTACGTTCAGCTCGGCGTCAAGCGTCAGCTCGCAGCCGGTATCCGGCAGCGCAACACCGCCGACTTCTTCCCTGAACGTCATATACGTGCAGCTTTGTCCTTCTTCTACGTGCACCCATGTTAGTCGAGAAGGATCAACTGCATGTTTCGTTAGAAAAGCATCCGTAACCGCCTTTACATCCTCCAGAGGACAGTTGCGCGGCCCGGCCGGCTGACTGGCAGATTCAATTCGCAATTCGAGCAGCGCAGCAGTGTCCAGATCAAGCGCGATCTCAATGCGCTCTTCAGAACGCTCTGGATGCTCCCAAATATAGCCGCGTTCCCGCGCATCATACTTAGGGATGCTGTCCTCCATCACTAGGAGGTAGCCGCGCGGAATTACCGTAACCGCCATCGCTGCCTCGCGCAGCTTGTTGTGATCCATAGACAACTTCTTAATCTCCTATTCGGTTTTGTCTCCCCGGTTACGTCTATCGTTAGCGATTGTCTACTTTCTCCGGATAGAGATCATGATTCATAAGGCGGAAATCTGCCATTTGCTCGTATTTGGTGCCTGGCTGGCCCCAATTGCAATACGGATCGATAGAAATGCCGCCTCTTGGCGTAAATTTACCCCATACTTCAATGTAACGCGGATTCATGAGCGCAATCAAGTCGTTCATAATGATGTTCATACAATCCTCGTGGAAATCGCCATGATTGCGGAAGCTGAACAGATACAGCTTCAGCGACTTGCTCTCTACCATTTTCACATCGGGAATATAAGAAATATAGATCGTCGCAAAATCCGGCTGTCCCGTCATCGGGCACAGGCTCGTGAATTCAGGACAGTTGAACTTGACGAAGTAGTCTCTATTCGGGTGCTTATTGTCAAACGTCTCTAGGATTTGTGGCGCATATTCAAAAATATAGTTCGTTCCTTGATTGCCAAGCAGCGTCACGCCGTTCAACTCTTCTTTGCTTCTTCCTTCCATAACCGATACCCTCCAGCTTTGTTCTAAAATCGTTCATGCTCTAGACGCCTTTCTTATTGCCCCAAACCCATGTATGCAATTGCGGCAGCACATGTACGCTGCGCAGCTCCGTATTGTTCATCACTTGCCGGATGAGCCATTCATAGCGTTCTACCAAGTAAGGCAGCATTCGCGCAGGCTCTGTCTCTCGCAGGTTCGCATTGCCCGCCTGTACATAGAACGGTACGCCTGGATAACGGAGATGGACGAAGGTCGCATATTCCAAATCCAGCTCATCGAAAACGACCGTTTTCAAGCAGAAGCTGCGCGACTTGCTTTGCAGTTTGCCCACAATATCGTCAAGCACGGCCCAGTCCGTCGTCATGCCGGAGCTCGGCGGCTTCGGCGACAGCGTCAGGTCGTCAATATCCAAGAACCAGTCCTGCCATCGGCTTCCTTGCGTCTCAAGCGCAGAACGAATCCCGCTCTCGCGCAGCCCATCAATTAACTCGCCGAGGGCGGGCAGCAGAGCAGGATTGCCGCCTGAGATCGTCACATGATCAAAGCAGTCTCCGCCCAGCGCCCGCAGCTTCTCTATAATTTCATCCGCTGTAAGCATCCGGATATCGTCCTTGCCGGTGCCGTCCCAAGTGAAGGCGGAATCGCACCAGCTGCACCGATAGTCGCAGCCGGCCGTGCGGACGAACATCGTTTTGCGTCCGATGACCATTCCCTCGCCCTGAACGGTCGGGCCGAACAGCTCCAGTACCGGAATACGCTTCGAATTAGCGCTCATCGACTGCCGCCGCCTTTCGCTTCGGCCGATATACGCAGTAGCTTGTCGGCGTTTCGCGAAGAAACACCTGCAAGACGCGCGGCTGATTGGCAGTAACGTCCAGATAATTCTGCACGAGCTCAGCGATTGTGCGCGCCACGACCTCCGTCGTCGGATATCGCTCCGGCAGCTCGTCGCTGAAGCTCTCCGTATCGTCATTCAGCAGCGTATGATCGAACCGATCATGGATCAGCCGCTTAATAATCGCGAAGTTCACGAGAAAGCCGCACTCGTCGAGCTCGTCGCCCGCTACCGTGACGTTCGCATAATACGTATGTCCGTGCGTTTGACGGCACTTGCCTGCCGCTTCCGAAGGGACAAAGTGCGCTGCGGCGAAATGAAAGTCTTTGTTCAGCTCATAACTATAATCATGCGCGACGGAAGGATAAATTTGTTGAAGCATTAGCTTCTCTCCTCCTTATCGCGCTTTGCAGACAAGTAATCATCAAGCCCTTTCTGACGAAGCAGACAGGCCGGACAATGTCCGCAGCCGCCCGATGGAATGCCGTTATAACAGGTCAACGTCCGCTCCCGGACGAATTCAAAAGCGCCAAGCTCGTCGGCGAGCGCCCACGTCTCCGCTTTGTTCAGCCACATAAGCGGCGTATCGATAACGAAAGGATAATCCATCGATAAATTAAGCGTTACGTTAAGCGACTTCACGAATACATCCCTGCAATCGGGATATCCGCTGAAGTCCGTCTCGCATACGCCGGTAACAATATGCGCAGCGCCAATCTGCTTCGCTAACACAGCCGCGAACGTTAGAAACAACATGTTGCGGCCGTCAACGAATGTCGTAGGCAGCTCGCCTTCTTTATGTTCAATCTCGATATCGTCGCGAGTCAGCGCGTTAGGCGCTAATTGATTCAGGAGCGACATATCCAAAATATGATGCTTCACGTTTAAGTCCTTCGCAATCTGAGAGGCAACCTCAAGCTCCAGTTTATGGCGCTGTCCGTAATCAAACGTAATCGCCTCTACTTCATTGAACCGCTCCATTGCCCAGAATAGGCATGTCGTGCTGTCTTGACCGCCGCTGAATACAACGACTGCTTTACCTTGCTTCATGCTCCATCTTCCTCTCGCTTTATAGATCATTGATCGGAGAAGAAAGAGATCGCCCCAGTTCCATCCTTATGCTGCTTGCGTTCCGATTCCAAAGAAACGGCGCGAAGCGGGTACTGCCGCTTCGCGCCGAACGCAAAAAGACGAGGCTCTCGTGAGAAGCCTTCGTTTTGCATAGTTTTTTATAGAGGGAGTTCGCGAACCTCTCCCGGCCGCCAGCGGCGCCGGAATTTCTTCTTCAGTTGTATAGGAGTACTATATCACAGCTGTTCCCGATTGAATACTGCCAGATCGAGCTATATAGCTGCGGCTTTCAGTTCTCTTAATGTCTGCAGCATATGTTCTGCCAGCTCTGGAATATCCTCCATTTGCTCCTCGCCGATCGTGCGATTGAATTTCAGTTCAATTTTGTTCGTATAAAAAACGGCCTCTGGCGGAGAATCCTGCCCATGCACATAGCTGATCGTCTGAGTAAAGGGCATATCATCGCCCCATATCGTTCTCATAATACCTTCAATCTTACGGCACTGGTCGGCCGGTTCGCTTATTACGACTCGGAAACGCAACGATAACGAGCAGCCGGCTCCAGTCGCCGCCGCATCGCCGTCTTGGTTCAACAGCTCGGCTGCAAGCTGCCGGAGCGAGGAAGCCAGCCTAACCTCAGCCGACATCCCGGACTGCCCCGCAAGCGTAAATCGCAATCCGAACTCGCGCGCCATAACCGCCATTTCCATCCGGTCATTCCGTCCCACAATATCGATCAGCCGATCCAAATTGTCTAAATCGTAAAAATGATTTTCCAGCGCGACTTTTACATTTTCGAACACCGTTGGATCAAACACCCGCATACCTCGCGATCTATAACGTTGATCCATCTATTCTAGTTCAATTAGCTGAAATAATCGACAGCCTTTATCGCAAATACAAGTTCAGTGGCGCAAGCCCAAGCTCGCGTACTCCTTCGACTACCAATCCGGCAACACGGATCGCGCCAAGCTCCTGGAAATGCGTATCGTCCTGCGCCCCATCCGGAAAATGTATGAATTCGCCCGGGTACGCCCACATGAACAGCGCTTTGGAAGGCTCATCTCCAAGCCCTTCGTACAGCGTCTTGCTCTTCGCTGCCAAATCGATAAGCGGCACGTCGAGTTCGCTCGCAAGCTCCTTCATGCCAAGCAAGTAGTCGCCATGCGTATCGATAATGCAGCCTTGCGAATCGAACTTGCGGCGATGCATCGGCGTTATGAGGACAGGAATCGCTCCTCTTGCCCTTGCTTCCTCCACATAAATCGCCAACTTCTCCTTGTAGGAGCCAAAAGGCTCGGTTGTCCGCTCCTCATCCTGCTTCTCGTCGTTATGGCCGAACTGAATCCATAAATAATCGCCGGACTTGATTTCGTCCAGGATCGGCTTCAAGCGCCCTTCAGAAATGAAGCTCTTCGAGCTGCGTCCCGACTTCGCATGATTGTCGATCGCGACATCGGTCTTGAAGTACAGCGGCAGCATCTGTCCCCAACCCGCATAAGGGAAGACGTCCTGATCGGTCACTGTGGAATCGCCGGCAAGGAAGATCGTCGTCGCTTGCTTCGCTTCCACAACATCAAGCGAATTAATACGCGGCGCTACGCCGGAGAAGGCTAGGCGCAGCTTGCCGTCCGTCACCTTCACTGTGAAGCTGTGCACCGCGTATTGCCCCGCCGACGTCATGATCTTGTTCAGCACCATTCGGCCAACCCCGTATTTCAAGCTAGTTACGGTAGGCGCAATTGCGTCGCCCATCGTTACTGTAATTGTATACAAACCATTAGGAAGCTTCACGATGAACGCCGAATCTAGAGGAATGCAGAAGGCGCTGCGCAGCCGGTCGCCTTCGCCGCGATCGCGCGAGCTCACACGCTCGCAGGATTCAAAGCCGTAACCCCGTTCTTCGTTATACGCCGTATCCGGCAGAATTTGAATATATTCTGTACCTGGCTGCGGCGAATCGCCAATGCCGAAATCGAATCGATAAGTTGTAGCCACTTCGCACCATCCTATCATCAAGTCTCATTAATGATAGAATAGCAGAATGGCTGCCTATAAGGGTAGGCAAATAACGGATCATTTTGTTCAAAATTCCGTTCTGATGTTATGCCGCTATAGCGCAACATGCTTCACTTTCATCAGCTCGCCAACCTTAGCGAACAACGAGGCATTATGACCGATGGATAATGCGCAATGATGCGTCGGCGCTTCAGCGAACCAGCTCGTCATATAATCATCCGGCGCAAGGCGGAATTTGATAGGCGTCTGCGTATTGCCGATGCGCATAATCGGACCGTTCGTCGACTCTCCTTCGCTTGCGATCAGCTTCAGCTTCCCGTCTCCGGTCTGCGTGACGTTCAGCGTCGTTACGGCCCCCGTGCGAACCTTCGCCTCGACGGAAACGCCAGTGCCCTGCTTGCCGTGATACAGCCCCATCCCCCTCAGCACAGGTTTTCCTTCCGAGATCGCAATATGGAACGGCCCGTCATGTCCGAGCAGTATCGTATCGTCTACATAATCAACAACAACGATTTCTGAGAAGCTGCCACCCGTTCCAAGCAGATCGCATATTTTCATCGCAACAGCCGTCTTGAGATCGCCTTCGCCCGAGCATGGAATGCCGCGAGCCGTCAGCAAGGAATGACCGACAATGAAGCCCGACTGCAGCTTCTCATATTCACCGCCCGGAGCGCCGTGATAGTAGTAAGTTAGCGCATCCAAATCATACTCGCGAACGAGGCGCTCCTGCGCCGCCGCCACCTTGCACGACCATTCAAGCTGCTCCTCTGTCGGCTTCCTTGCAATCGGATCGGACGGCGAATCGCCGCTGATCTGGAACATCTCATGCACCTCATCAAGCTTCGCCTTCACTTCCTGTGGCGTAACTTGCCGCAAATGCCGATCGAGATCGCACATCTCGAGCACTTCAACATGAAGTCCAGTCTGCGCCGCAATCATTGTGAAGTCGCTGTACATATCCAGCATGCCGCTGTATGTATTTCCTAAGAAGCCGAAGCGGCTATGCTGCAGGTTGCGCGGTACGGCGGCCGCGCGCACCCATTCCTCAATCTCGCGCCAAGCGCGCAACGCTTCCTTTCGCTCGGCTGTAATTTCGTTCGTTAGTGAAATAGCAGGCGTATAGTCCAAGCCGAGCAGCCCGTTAACGACGCGGAAAGGGATAGCTGCGCGATTGAACGCATTGGCGAATTCGGGTACCGGACACGCTCCGCAATGCGCCAGCCATTCGCCGGTTGTCGTACGGTCGTAGCTAATGCGCTCCGTCGGCTGCAAATTAAGAAACACGACCGGCGCTTTATTAATCTGATGAACGGGCAGCACGGTTGAGCTCGTCGAATACGTAGCAGCATGGCAGAACACCAAGTCCACATGCTGCTCGTTCAGCCACTCTCCTGCCTTGCGTCCTTCCCCTTCCGTATCAACAAGTCCGTAGTTGTATACGTCCCCCCAAGCGGACATCCGCTTCTCGATGAATTGCCCGTATTCAATCAACCGCTCCCGCAGACCGGGAAATTGCTCCCAATACGCTTTTAAGCCAACAGAATAAAGACCGATCCGTGCTCTCTTGCTTGGTTTAATAGCAGATAGTAACGTCATCTTTACCACCTCGTCATTTTATGAAATAATAGCTTTATATCTACATTGTAACGGCTTTCAATGCCAATAACATCAGATCATCTTGGTCAAAAATAACACAATCTTGCGAGGTGAACTCCTATCATGTGCGCTTATAGCGAAAGAAGTTATCCCGCCTGGTCGGATAACTCCGTCCGGCTGTTCGCTACACCGTCGGCCTTCGCCAAGGAATCGTTGTTCTACGTACAGGAGATTGGGTATTTCGAGACGCTCGAACGTTATTTTACAGAAAGGGAACAGCTTGAATCGTATCTCATTGTATATACCTTAGCCGGAAGCGGGCGATTGACCTACCGGGGCACGACATATCCGTTAATGGCCAAGCAGCTCTTCTTCATCGATTGTATGGATTATCAGCACTATGCAACCGAGCAAGGCCAGTCCTGGGACATGTTATGGGTGCACTTCAATGGCAGCGCAGTCCGTGCCTACTACGAGCAATTCGCATTAAGCTCAGAGCCAGTACTGAAGCTCCAGCCTGACACACCGGTGCCTGCGCTGCTTCGTCAATTGATAGAGCTGCACGCTCGCAAAAGCTTCCGAACCGAACTGGTCGGCTCGCAGCTGATTACGGAGCTATTGACGGAGCTGGTCTTGACCGCTCAACAGCTTGAGCTTCCTTATGCGGATATTCCAAGCTACATCGGTGAAATCACGCAGTGGATGGATGAGCATTTCGCGGAAAGGATGTCGCTAACCGAGCTGGCAGCAGAGCATGCGGTCAGCAAATACTATCTGGCCAAACAATTCAAGCGTTATACCGGCTTCTCGCCGAATGAGTACCTCATTAATACTCGGATTACGAGAGCGAAGGAGCTGCTCAAATATTCCGATATGCCGATCGCCGAGATCGCCGTGCAGATTGGCATCGACAATGTCAGCCATTTTATATCCCTGTTCAAGGACCGTGTGGAGCAGACGCCGCTCGTCTACCGCAAGAAGTGGCGGCAAGCGTAAACGGCTGAAACTACGCGCGAACCGTTAGCTGCGTCTTTGCGCAGCTCGGTTCTGTGCCGTCCTTTGGCGGCAATTGGCCGCGATAATCGACATGACTCTCGTTCTTCTCCCAAAGTTTGCGTTGGGCGCGGAATTCCGTATACTTATAGATAGGATGCATACAAGAGCTATTTTACTAATTGGGGTGACGAAGTGGACGATTTGAAGCAAGCATATGAACGCTTGGGGTTGCCTGAATTAGCTCCGAGAGAAGAAGTAGAGAAACGCTACACGACTTTGATGCGCAGAGAACGCTCGCGAGCGCAGCAGCAGGATAACGGTACGGGAAGCAGCGGCAATGATGAGTTTTCGCTTATCACTGGGGCGTATCGATTCATCCTCGAATATGAGGACCGCAAGACGACCGATGCGTTCAATGAACAGGAATACGGCAAGTACAAGGGCATGGCCGACAAAGCCCAGAAGATGGACCATTTTTGGCGGTATTATAAGTTCCATACGCTCGGCGCCGTCTTAGCCGTCGCACTCATTATTTATGGTGTTATCAGCTTTGTTAACTATCGCGAAGAGAAAGCCTACTTGGCGAGTCTGCCCCCTGTCGATCTTGAAGTATCGTTCATGGGCAACTACTATTTGAATGATACCGCGGAGAAAGAAGAGCCTCTTGAGAAAGCGCTGCTGGCTGCTTTTCCGGAATGGAAGCGTTTCAAGACGATGCTGACGCCGGTACCAGCAGACGAAGCGAACCAATATGCGTATATGCAGAAGGCTGTTCTTATGCTGGCGACTGAAAATCCGGACGTGTACGTGATGGACAAAAATATTTTCCAGTGGGTCGGCGTTCAAGGGGTGTTGCTGCCGCTTGATGATGCAGCTGAAGGGGAGCTGAAGCCGTTACTCAAGGACGGTTTGGCTCTCAAGTTGAAGACAGAGGAAGATACGAGCGAGCGAGTATACGGCATCGATCTAAGTACGAGCGAACTCGTTACCGACTTGCCGATTTATAAGCAGGATATGATTGTCGGCATTCGGACCAATGCGAAGAACCCGGACAAGGCGCTGCAATTTATTAAGAAGTACTTGGAGACGGTTAAGTAACGGTATGACCATCCATGAGAAAGAGGCTGTACCCGCATCATGACGATGCAGGTGCAGCCTCTTCTCTTCGTCTATCCTTCTATGAAAATGTAAGTTGTTAACCTCCGATATGCTTCAGCACGATAGACTCAATATGCTGCAGATGGCGCTCCATCCGTTCGGCGGCAAGTTCGGCTTGCTGCTCCTTGACGGCTTCATAGATAGCGGAATGCTCCTCGTACAGCCTTCCGGCGACTTGCTCGTTCGCATACAGCTCGACGCGGCGAATATCGTGGATCGCGGTCTCGACCTTGCCCATGATCGATTCGAACAGCCGTACCATAATCGAATTATGCGTGGCTTTCGCAAGCGTCAGATGGAAGAGCAGATCAAGCCGCTCACCCTCTGAGTCATTGCCCACCGTCGTCTCCATCTGATGAATGATGCCGGCTAACGCCTCAAGATCGTCATTTGTGCGTTTCTTAGCGGCAATGGCTGCATTCGACACTTCAAGCGACTCACGCGCTTCAAGCAGCTCGAGGACCGTCTCGCGGTTCATCCGCAGCGACTGGAGCTCAGGGAGCTCTACCTCCGCAGGCGCGCTGCGAATGACGCGGCAGCCGCCGCCTTGCCGAATCTCGATCATGCCCATCGCTTTAAGCGCGCTAAGCGCTTCGCGCGTTGTCGAGCGTCCGACGCCGAATTGCTCCGACATCGTTTTCGTTGAAGGCAGCTTGTCGCCAACCTTCAGCTTTCCGTCCATAATGAGCCCCTTGATTTGCTCCGTTATTTCCTCGTAATGATTGCGTTTGGACAACTTCACGACTTCCAGCGACGACATGCCCCCACCTCCTGTTTCTTATCCGACTAACAGCGCGTAGACGATTCCCGGACCATGGACACCGATCGTCAGATCATTCTCGATATCCGACGAACGGCTAGGACCGGTTATGAAGTGAATGCCGGCAGGAAGCTTCTCGCGCCCTGCCTCATCGAAGGTCTTCAGCACCTCGCCCAGCTTCGTCTTCAAGCGCTCTACCGGAATAATAATGATAAGCACGGTCGGCAGCAGGCTGACGGAACGTCCTTTGTTCGGCGCAGACAATACGGTTACGGACCCGGTATACGCGACAGCATGGTCGGCGATGACAACGCCGAAGTCGGCTTCTGCCGCTCGTGCCCGCCAATATTGCTCAGGATCGGAATTCCATACCGATACCTTCGCATCCGCAAGCGCGCCTTCGAGATCCAGCGCATCCAGCTCCGGCTGGTTCTGGCGAATGACGTACTTCGCGCTCATCTCCCGCGCCTTGTCCGCGATGAACTGTTTCGCATCATTCATACTCTCTAATCGCGCTACATGTCCGCCAACCGAAACGAAGTTATCCGTGAACGCCTTAATACGCTCTTCTTCGTTCCACTCGAACGCCTTCCAGAAGTCCGGCGCGCCGCGGAACGGATGCTGAGGCTTCTCGGTCATGCGAGGATGTCCGAGCCGCTGCGAAATACCGTTCATGAACTGCTCCTGCTTCGTCTTCGATTGCTCTTCCAGCTTGGCGAGCCATTCCTTATGCGCCGATGTATCCGTATTAGCCATGACCATGTCCTCCTCCGCCGTTCTTCTCGTTGTCCTTGCGCTGCTGTACCAGTTGCTCCATACGGCTCTGCATCGCTGGATCCATCGTCTTCAAACCTTGCTTCAATTCCTGATCAAGCGTATCGAAGCGGTCGCGGAACGACTCCTTCGGCAAACTCGGCGTCACACGATAGGTGTTCCAGCCCTTGAGCGGACCTAGCTTCGTCTTGATGACGCCGCTGCGAACGACAAGCTTCTGCCCCAGCTTTCCTAGGCGCAATACGCCGCCAAGGCGAGATGAATTGCCCATTACGGTTGCAAAACCTTGCATGCCGATCGACTCCAGCTTGCTGCCGTTGCCGCTCTCGACCTTGCGGCGCCGCAGATAGACGAGCATATCATGCAGCGGAATCTTCACCGGGCAGGCTTCATAGCAAGCGCCGCATAAGCTGGATGCATTCGCGATGTCGTCCCATTCCGCGATATTTTTGTTGAGCGACGGGGTAAGGACCGCACCGATAGGACCGCTGTACGTGCTTCCGTATGCGTGTCCGCCGATATGGCGATATACGGGACAAGCGTTCAAGCAAGCGCCGCAGCGGATGCAGTTCAGCAGCTCTTGGAACTCAGGGTCGCCGAGCTGCAGCGATCGTCCGTTGTCGACGATAATAATGTGCATTTCATCCGGACCGTCGGCGTCTTCCTCGCGGCGCGGGCCCGTAATGCCGGACATGTACATCGTCAGCTTCTGTCCCGTGGCTGAGCGAGGAAGCAGCGTCGCCATCACTTCAAGGTCTTCCCAGGATGGAATAATACGCTCCATGCCCATTAGCGTTATCTGTGTCTTCGGAACCGTACTTACCATACGGGCATTTCCTTCGTTCTCGAACAGAACCATCGATCCCGTCTCGGCAATGGCGAAGTTGCAGCCGGTCATGCCGATGTCTGCTTCGAGAAACTTCTCGCGCAGCTTCTTCCGCACGAAGCCTGCCAGCGCCGTTGTATCCGGCGGCAGCGTGTAGCCCGCCTCCTTGGAGAGCAGATCGGCAATTTGGTATCTATTCTTATGAATCGCCGGAATAACGATATGCGACGGCATCTCGCCCGCCAATTGGATGATATATTCGCCAAGGTCGGTCTCAATCGCTTCGACGCCGATCGATTCCAGCGCATGGTTCAGATGCAGCTCCTCGGTAACCATCGACTTGGACTTCACGACCGACTTTGCGTTCGCATGCTCGGCGATGTCCAGTGTCAGCTTGACCGCTTCCTCCGTCGTATTCGCAAAGTGCACATGAACGCCGTTCGCGCGGGCGTTGTCGACGAACAGGTTCAAATAATAGTCGAGATGCGCAATCGTATGCAGACGAATTTGCTTGCCGCGCTCCCGCCACTCTTCCCAGTTGCCATGCTCTTCCGACGCTTTTTTCTTCCCGTTGCGCAGTCGTTCGGTCGTAAACTTCACCGCTTTGCGCAGAAACTCGTCATTCAGCGCCAGCTCCGCTCTTGCCTTAACCGTTGCTCCCGCTTGATGTGCTCCGCTCATGGCTACTTCACTCCTTCATACAGCAGCTCGGCGAGATGCATGACCCGCACCGGCTCGTTCCGATATCTCAAGTTGCCAGCAATATTCATAAGGCATGCCATGTCGAGGCCGACAAGCACCTCGGCTTCCGTCTCGAGTACGTGATCAGCCTTCTCCGTAACCATCGCACCGGAAATGTCCGCCATCTTAACCGCGAACGTTCCGCCGAATCCGCAGCAATCTTCGGCGAATGGAAGCGGAACAAGCTCAAGTCCCTTCACTTGTTTCATAAGCGCCATCGGCTCATCCTTCACGCCGAGTATCCGGCTGCCGTGACACGAAGGATGATACGTAACTTTATGCGGGAAAGCGGCACCCACGTCCGTAACCCCAAGCACCTGCACGAGAAACTGCGTGAATTCATAGGACTTGCTCTCCAAGGACTTCGCGCGCTTCAGCATCACAGGATCATTCTCGAACAGCTTCGGATAATGATGAATCATGCCTGTGCACGAGCCTGATGGCGAAATAACGAAGTCGCTGTCCTCAAAAGCATCCAAAATCGTCTTCGCTGATTCTCTCGCTTCCTTCCAATAGCCGCTGTTGAAAGCCGGCTGCCCGCAACAGGTCTGTACGGTCGGAAACTGCAGCGATACGCCGTACTTCGCCAGCAAACGCACCATCGCTTCCCCTACGCGCGGATAAATCGCATCGCTCAAGCAAGTAATAAACAAGGAAACCTTCATTCCGGCACCCCCCTCTTCACATCTAATAATGTCATTATATCAGGTTGTCAGACAAGTTGAATATAAAAATGAGCCGTCCGCAGACGGCAAATGGAATAGTTGCGGCGTGACTTCACGCTCTACACAATCGTCACAGCGATCTGCCGATCTTCGAGCTGACTTAGCAGCTCGCCTGACAAACGCTTATCGGTAACGATGGTGTCAATATCGCCGAGCTCGGCGACGTTCGTGAAGGCGATGACGCCGAACTTGCTCGAGTCGGCGAGCAAAATAACCTGATCGGCCATGCCGACCATCTTCTGCTTGATCCGAGCCTGCAGCTCGTTCGATTCGCTGACGCCGCGCTCTAGATGAACGCCCTTGCACGAAATAAAGGCCTTATCCACATGGTATGCATCAAGCGAGCGCTCGGCTAGCGGTCCAACATAAGAGAGCGAGCGGGAGGCAAGAATGCCGCCTGTCGAAATGACCTCGATCTTCTCCTTGCCGCTCAGCTCCATCGCTACCTTGATCGAATTCGTCAATACCGTGAGCGGAATATCCGGCATGCTGGCCGCCATGTACCAAGCCGTCGAGCTCGCATCAAGCAATATGCGATCCTTCGGCTGGATAAGCTTCACCGCTGCCTCGGCAATAAGCCGCTTCTCATCGGCATGCGTAATCTCTCGTTCAAAAAAAGGTATCTCCGGCTGCTGATCCTTCACGCTTACCGCACCGCCATGCGAACGGCGGAGTCTGCCGGCTTGCTCCAAACGATCAAGGTCGCGGCGGATCGTTTCTTCCGTCACCTGACAGAGCTCGCTTAGCTCCGTCACTCGAATGCTGCCTCTTTCATTCACTAGCTGTACAATTTTATCGTAGCGTTCCGCGACCAGCATACCGTACCTCTTTCTAACCTATATTTGATGGCAGCCCAAACGGTTGTTTAAGCGACCCCTGTCTTCACAACAAAAGCTTCATACGCCTGTTCCCAAGCTTCCGCCTGCTCCGGTTCGTATTCGTCCACAGGGAACGAATCGCGAATCGCCTTGCGCGCTTCCCAAATATCGGTCAGCTTGCCGCCGGCGATCCACTGAACAATCATATTGCCGATGGCGCTGCCTTCGACCGGACCGGCCCATACCGGCTTGCCGATCGCGTTAGCGGTCCATTGACAAAGCAATTGATTCTGAATGCCGCCGCCGACCATATGCAAACCGCCGAATCGGTTGCCCGACAGCTTCTCCGTCAGCTCCAGTACAAAACGGTATTTCAGCGCTAAGCTCTCCAGAACGCAGCGCGTAATCGCACCAACACTCTCAGGCGCTTGCTGCCCAGTACGTTTGCAGTATTCGACGACGCGTGCCGGCATATCGCCAGGAGGCATAAATACTGGATCGTCAGGGTCAACGAAAGCCGCGAACGGCTCTGCTTCACCGGCCAACTTAACTAATTCGGGGAAGGAGAACGATTTTCCTGCACGTTCCCACGCCCTTCTGCATTCCTGTAAAATCCATAGGCCCATAATGTTCTTCAACAAACGATACGTGCCATACGCACCGCCTTCGTTCGTGAAGTTCAGTTGCTCCGACAGCTCGTTAATGACCGGCTCTCCCACTTCAGTACCCATAAGCGACCAAGTGCCACAGCTAAGGTACGCAAATGAGCGATCGAGCGCCGGAACGGCAGCAACGGCTGAACCCGTGTCATGCTCAGCTACCGCAATAACTGGCACCGGTTCAATGCCGAGCTCCTCGCACAAGGAAGGGCGAAGCATTCCGACGCCAGTTCCAGGCTGTACAACCTCGCCAAACAGATCCGGCGACAATCCAATTGCACGAATAAGCGTCTCATCCCAGCTTCCAGTTAACGGGTTGAACAATTGCGTCGTTGTCGCATTGGAAAACTCATTGTACATTTCGCCGGTCAGGAAATAACGGAGCAGATCCGGGATCATCAAGAAATGTTTCGCTTCCCGCAATAACGGCGAATGAGCTTGCTTAAGCGCGGCAAGCTGATAAATCGTATTAAAAGGCAGGAACTGAATGCCTGTACGTCCGAAAATCACCGAATCGCTTAACTCCTCACGAAGCTTCTCCATCACGCCGTTCGTATGCGAATCGCGATAGTGATACGGATTTCCAAGCAGCTCGCCGTTCTCGCCGATTAATCCAAAGTCGACCGCCCATGAATCGATCGCAATGCTGTCCAGCTTAATGCCGCGATGCTTCACAAGCAGCAAGCTTTGTTTCAACTCATGCAGCAGGCGCAAAATATCCCACTGCAGCCGGTCGCCTACCTGCACCGGATCATTACTGAACCGGTGCAGCTCGGAGACCTCGATCTTGCCATCCTGCAAGCGGCCGAGCAGCGCTCTGCCGCTGCTCGCGCCAAGATCGAATGCGAGTATGGTCACCAGCTCGCACCGCCCTTGCCTCTAGCAAGAATGTCTTTGCCGTAGCTGCTGGCGAGATAAGCTTTCATTGGATCAAGCGGCAAGCCTTGCTCTTCGCGAATCGCGTGAAGCAGCGGCGTAACGTCGAATTCGAATGCTTTGCGAACGGCATCTTCCGCGCCGAGCACATCGTTGCTGTTAGCAGCTGCAGCTACTTCCTCATGGTTAATGAGCAGCGCTTTGGCGAAGTTCGTCTGTACATTGAGCACGGAACGCAGCATAGCCGGGATCTTCTGCTCGATGTTATGCGATTGGTCTATCATGTACGCGATGTTCTCTACGTTGCTGCGAATAGCCGCATCATCGTCGCCGGCTGCATTCAAGATTTGATAGAAGATCAAGAACAGCTCATATGGATTAACCGAGCCGACGATCAGATCATCGTCCGCGTATTTGCGGCTGTTGAAGTGGAAACCGCCAAGGCGTTTCTCGTCCAGCAAGTAAGCAACGATATGTTCAATGTTCGCGCCCGGCAGATGGTGGCCCGTATCCACGAGCACTTCCGCTTGAGGTCCAAGCTTAAGCGCCATGTTGTACGCCATGCCCCAATCCGCAAGATCGGTATGGTAGAATGCAGGCTCGAAACATTTGTATTCGATCAGCATGCGCATCTCTGGCGTCATTGCGCCGTACATTTCGGCAAGCGCTTCGTACATCCAGCCTTTGCGCTTACGAATGTCGCCTTGACCTGGGTAGTTCGTACCGTCCGCGAACCATAGGCTGATATCGCGCGAGCCCGTTTCTTTCGCAATATCAACGCACTCGAGCAAGTGGTTCGTTGCTTTGCGACGGATAGCAGGGTCGGCATTCGTTACGCTGCCTAGCATGTATTCGTCTTCTTGGAACAAGTTCGGATTAACCGCGCCAATCTTAAGACCGAGGCTCTCCGCATGGCTTCTCAGCTTGCTGTAGTCGTCAACCTTATCCCAAGGAATATGGATTGCAACCGATGGAGCAAGACCTGTCAGCTTATGAACCTGTGCAGCGTCGTCGAACTTCTCGAATGGATTGCGGGGAACGCCGACTTTTTGGAAGTTTTTGAACCGTGTGCCCGAATCTCCGTAACCCCAAGATGGCGTCTCGATTTTGAGCGCTTTCAATTTGGACTTTACATCCTCCAGATTAATTCCTCTAGCTTGCTGTTGCTCTTCGAATAATACATAAGCACGATCCGACATAGTGAACACCCTTTCAATATGAAATGAAGTGATTTAAGATTTCAAAGGATAAGCAATCGTCGACATAAGCGTGTTCTCCGCTTGCGTCGAATCGAGTCTGCTGTATTGGACAATGATTGGAATATCGCTTAGAACCTCGATCGCGTATGGCACGCCAATCGGGATAACCTGATCGTTTTTCGCTAGCGAGCTCGTACGAATATGCTTCGTGCGTCTGCCCGGCACGACGACTAATATGTCTTCAATAGGATCACGATCTTCGAAAAATATCGTAAACCGGATAAGCGCCTCCTCCGAGGAGCAGTTCAGGACGCACACCGATTCGTGGCTCGTAAGCGCACCTGTGCTGTCTTGCGGTATGAATCCGTCAGGTATGAACCAATGCTTCTCTCCACGCGCTTGATACATGGTTAAAGTACCCTCCTTGAAGCAGCAAACAGCAAGAGCGCCGCCGCCGAAGGCGACGCTCTTCTCTTCTGCCCTGTTTATGCTTTCCCTATTTCAATTAACGCGTGAACGCTGCCGGTACGCCGCCGTCGATTGTCAGCATGCAGCCCGTCGTTTTGTCCGCTTTGGAAGAAGCGAAGAACGCGATGCCTTCCGCAATATCACGCGGATAGATATTCACAAGCAGTGTTGTGCGCTTGCGGTAGTACTCTTCCAACTGATCAGGCTCGATGCCATAAGCGGCAGCCCGCTCATTGCGCCAGCTTCCGTTCCAGATCGCCGAACCTTGCAAGATCGCATCCGGAAGAATCGTGTTGACACGAATGCCGAACTCGCCGCCTTCCGCTGCGATGCAGCGTGCAAGATGCGCTTCAAGTGCTTTGGCCGCGCTGTAAGCAGAAGCGTTTTTGCCTGCATAAACCGAGTTTTTCGAACCAATGAATACCATGTTGCCGCCGATTGCCTGCTGTTTCATTAGCTTGAACGCTTCGCGGGCAACAAGGAAGTAGCCCGTGCCAAGCACGTTCATATTCAAATTCCATTCCTTAAGCGATGTTTCGTCGAATGGGCTGGAAGTTGCAAGACCTGCATTGTTGACGATAATGTCAACACCCCCGTAAGCAATCGCCGTCTCCGCGTAAGCCGCAGTAACTTGCTCCTCGCTCGTTACATCCATTTTAACCGCAATCGCACGGTTCTCACCATACTTGGCATTAATCTCGTCAGCAACCTTCTGAGCGCCTTCGAGGTTAAGGTCGGCAAGCACCACATGCGCGCCTTCAGATACAAGACGGCGAGCCGTCTCGCTGCCGATACCGCCAGCACCGCCAGTAATGAAAGCAACCTTGCGGGAGAATTCAGCTTCTGCCGGAGCAAGCGACAGCTTATAAAGCTCAAGCGGCCAGTACTCCACGTTGTACGATTCGTTCTCGCTAAGCGATACGAAGTCGCCAAGCGCGGTTGCTCCGCGCATAACCGCAATCGCGCGGTGGTAAAGAGCACCGCTGACTTTGGACATCGCCCAGCTCTTGCCTGTATTGATCATGCCGATACCTGGAATGAGAATAACGCGCGGCGCTGCTTCAAACATAACGTCGCCTTCGTTTTTGTTCCGTTCGAAGTAAGCTTGGTATTGCTCTTTATAGGAAGCGATGCCGATGGTCAGCTTCGCTTTCAGTCCTTCAATATCGTCCGCGTTAGGCGTCCAGTCAATGAAGAGCGGAACAACCTTCGTATGAACCAGGTGATCCGGGCATGCTGCGCCCACTTGGGACAGCTTCGGCGAAGCCTCGCCGCTTACGAATGCAAGCACGTCCGCTTCGTCGTCGTACGACAGGATCATTTTCTTAGCGTCGCTTACCGCACCGCGAATCGTTGGCATAACACTTGCTGCGACGCTGCGGCGAACTTCGGTTGCAAGCACTTCATGCTTCGCGCCGCCGAACAGCTTCGCTTCATCTACGCGTGCTTCGATGAATGCTTCCGCCTCGGAGACAATCTTGATCGTTTGTGCGTAACACTCTTCGGACGTTTCGCCCCAAGTAACAAGACCATGCTTCTCCATAAGCACGAGCTCGGCGTTCGGATTGGCAAGGACGCCTTCCGCGATCATTTTTGACAAGTTGAAGCCTGGACGCACATAAGGAACCCACACGAAACGGTCGCCGAAAATTTCCTTAGCCAGCTCCTTGCCGTTATCCGCGCAACATAGGCTGATAATCGAATCCGGATGCGTATGATCGACATGTTTGAAAGGCAGGAATGCGTGCAGTAAAGTCTCGATCGAAGCGCGTGGATGTTTGGAATCGATCATGCAATTAACCAGATAAGCGACCATTTCCTCATCCGGCATTTCGGAGCGCTCGAACAATGGACGGATATCGTCCATGCGTAGACCTGTGAAATTGCCCGCTTTCATCGTTGCAAGGTCAGAGCCGCTGCCTTTCACGTACATTACTTCTACATCGCGTCCGCGGAAGTCCTTAACGATTGTTTTCGTCGACGTATTGCCGCCGCCATAATTGCATACGCGGCGATCCGCGCCGATAATGTTGGAGCGATAAACGAGTTGATCAAGTCCGCTTTCAAACTTCGAAGCTTCTGCTGATTCCCATAAACTTTGTACCATGGATATACCTCCGAATGATGTTTTGTTTTTGTTTGTTTTGATAATAACATATTTGTTTGTTTTTGAATACACCTATTTCAAACAAAAACAGAAACCTCTTTTTCTTCGTTTCCATCGTCCCCCACTGGATCCGACAGCCTATTACCAAAGCTACTTCTTACTTACAATCTCAACCTGCTGCACCCTGGTCCCTTCCAAAGTAAGAGGCTATGTTGGATTTCTGCAGTAACTTTGGGCTGAATTGGCGCTCACTTGGAGCTATGTTGGATTTCTGCAGTAACTTGGAGCGTTTTACTGCCTATTTGACACAAAAAAGGAGTCTATATTGCGAATATCCAACATAGCCCCCACCAGTACCCAAAACCAACTATAGTTGCTGCAATTATCCAACATGGCTGAGTTTAGGCATGTTTCTCGAACCGCGCCAACGTATGATGCTATGTTCAATAGCGAGAGACAAGATATACCTGTATAAAGAAAAAAACAATAAAAAGCCCTCGTCTAAGACGAGGGCCCCAAGCACAAATTATTATTGTTGATCAGTTTCCAACACTCTTACTTGAATTGGAGGCAGGTTTCGCTCGATAAGCTCGCGGTGCTCTTCGAACCATTCGGGAAGCATAATTTTCTCGCCCAATGCATCTGGAGCTTCGTCACGAGCGAAGCCTGGAGGATCCGTTGCAATCTCGAACAGGATGCCGCCCTCTTCGCGGAAGTAGATCGCATTGAAGTATTGACGGTCGACGATAGGCGTTGGACGGTAACCGCTTGCTTCAACGTGACTTCTCCAAGCCGCATGCTCGGCGTCGTCTTTCGCGCGCCATGCGATATGGTGGACCGTGCCTGCGCCGCCGGCGCCGTAATCCATCGGAGTCACATTCACATCAATAATGTTTCCGATGTCCCCATATGATTTGAACCGTGCATATGCTCCTTCTTGCCCGATTTTCTCAAGCCCCATCACTTGCTCGAGCAGTTGTGCGGTTTTGTCTGGAGCCGTACTGAAGAGGACGGCACCGCCGAAACCTTTGATCGCGTTATCCACGGATACACCGCCGAAAGCCCAAGTGCTTTTCGCGCCTTCCGCGCGCTCTACGATTTCGATTTTCAGACCGTCGCGGTCTTCGAATCTAAGGTACGTTTCACCGAAACGCTGCGTTGTCTCGAACGGTACGCTGAATTGCGATAGACGGTCCGACCAAAAGGATAAGCTGCCCACGGGCACCGCATAAGTTGTGAACCCGACTTGGCCGCCTCCGACACGTCCTTTGCGCGAGTTCTCGGACGGGAAGAACGTAATTATCGTGCCAGGTCCGCCTGATTCATTGCCGAAGTACAGATGGTACACTTCCGGCGCATCGAAGTTGATCGTTTTTTTGACCAGACGAAGCCCGAGAATACCTGCATAAAAATCTACCGTTTCTTGCGCGCTGCGTACGAAAGCTGTTACATGGTGAATACCTGCTGTTTGTTGGTTTGTCATTGTCATCCATCTCCTTGGTTTATATAAAATTATAATTAACTTGTTCATGCCTTTATTTGCAAAGTCTTAAAATTAAGATATTACTTTGAAAGAAAAGCAGCCATCGTTTTCGCTTACGAACAACGACTACTTGAAGCCATCCTGCGCGTACTTCCCTAGCTTCTTCAATAATTGACCCGCAGCTTTTTTCTCTTCCTCCGTCAAACCGGCTACCGCTTGCTCGATCACCTTCGTATGCTGAGGAAAAACCTCTTCCATGAACGTCCTTCCCGCATCCGTTATTTCTGCAAGAATGAGCCGGCGATCCCTCGGCGAAGGGTTGCGCTTCACGAAATGCTTCTTCTCGAGCTTATCAACCACATAAGTAATGTTGCCGCTGCTCATTAATACTTTGGTGCCGATCTGCTGAATGGGCTGAGCGCCTTTATGATACAGCAGCTCCAGAACGCCGAACTCCGTCCGGTTCAATCCTTGGCTTCGAATATCACGATCGGCATGTGCGTTCACCCACTCGCTCGCTCTTGAAAGCGCAATGTAGAGGTCCAGAGATTCGTTTTTCGTTGTGCTCATCTTACTCACCTCATTCATTCGATGTCTCAATTTCGTTTATCTTGATTTAAAGATACTTTAATTTAATGCATTTGTCAACAGTCTTAATCCATATATTTTTCCAAACTATTTATAAATAAAAAAAAACGCCCCATTAGCAGCGGAGCGTAACTTCAATGTCTTGATTGTAATTGCCGAAGCCTTTGCCGAACAGCGTAACGCCGCCACAGTTTTTGGCCGTTTCGCTGCAGGAGATGCGGAATAGTATTTCCTTATCATAAGCAAGCGCAAACTGATCGATCGTTACGTTGGAAACCTGAATCCCGTCGATGAACGACCCTTGCTTATTAATACGAATGGTTTTCATAAGGCCATGCTGAATGTTCTTATGCCACCATTCCGGTGTGTACAGCCCTCTCGAATTGCCGAAGTCGCCCGGATACGTCCACGTTCCAATTCCAATTCCGTTAATTGTGAAATAAATATCCGACGGCAGATGGTTGACCGTGCACGGAGTCTCCGAGCAAATTTCCATCGCGATCTCCAGCGATTCGGGCGTTTCAGTATTGACCATATAATTAGGTATACGATATTCAACAAACCCCGAGCCGAACCAGATCACTTTCGCCTGCACATGCTCCGGATCTGCAAAATAACGCGGGTCGTCGCACATTCCAATCATAGACGTATCGGAGGCAAGTCCGCAGGTTGGCTTAATCTGATAAGAAGAGTAATGGCCAACCGGCAGCGATACAAAATAACGGTTGCTCTGAACCGGCTGAAGCTGGGCTGGCGCTCCCGGGAAAAGCAGCATGGCATGCGAAAGCTGCAAATAACAAATCTTTTGCATCCCCCGCTTGCCCGCCGCCGTCTCGCAGCGAACGATCCCTGCTTCCTCCAGCATATGAATATGTCTCGTTACGATAGGAGACTTTATGTCTAGCGCCTCCGACAAGCTCTTAATATTCATGGGCTGCACGCCAAGCAGCTCGATCATTTTTACTCGCGTATGCGACGAGAAACATTCAAGAAACTTCATATTCCGGCTGCTTACTTCGATTTCCATAGCCGCTGATCCCCTTTTTACATTAAGCTGCTCGAGCAGTATTCGGCTCTCATTATATAACTTTAAAGTTAACGTATCAATAGCTTCTTTCGGCTCACTTGACATTGTTTCACGCGCTATACTAAAATAAACGGCGTAAACATAACTTTCACGATAATTAGTTACTTTTAAAGTTATCTATTAGACTACTGGAGGTAAACCATGAACGCATTCCACTTTTATAATCCGACGCACATCGTTTTCGGTGAAGGCACGGCGGACCGTGTAGGCGAACTTACGGCTCGCAACGGCAAGACGGTACTGCTTGTGTATGGATCTGGCAGCATTAAGAAGACAGGTTTGCTTGACCGTACGTTAGGGAGCTTGGCCGAAGCAGGCATTACAGTACATGAACTGCCGAATATCGAGCCGAACCCGCGACTCACAACGGTGAACAAAGGTATTGCCCTATGCCGTGAGCACGGCGTTGATTTCATTCTTGCCGTTGGCGGCGGCAGCGTCATTGACGCAGCTAAAGCAATTGCAGCAGGTACGCTTTACGAAGGCGACGTTTGGGACTTCTATACGCGCAAAGCCGTCGTGCAGCAAGCACTTCCTCTAGGTACGATTCTAACGCTCTCCGCAACCGGTTCAGAAATGAACGGCGGTACGGTCGTGACCAATTGGGAAGAAAAGCAGAAGCAATCGTTCGTGAGTCCGCATACATATCCGAAGTTTTCCATACTTGATCCTACGTTGACGTATACCGTGCCGCGCAATCATACCGTATATGGATCGGTTGATATTATGTCGCATGTATTCGAGCAATACTTCAGCTTAACTCCGAATACGCCTCTCCAAGAGCGCTTCTGCGAATCGATTTTGCAGACGGTTATCGAGAATGTTCAGATCGCTATCGAAAAACCTGATGATGCAGCCGCTCGCGCCAACTTAATGTGGTGTGGCACGATGGCGCTTAACGGCGGGCAGATCAGTGTAGGCATGGCGAATGACTGGGCATCGCACGGCATCGAGCATGAAGTGAGCGCGATCTATGACATTCCGCATGGCGCCGGGCTTGCGGTTATTTTCCCTAACTGGATGAAGTACGTGTATAAGCAGCGTGTCGACCGTTTCGTACAATACGCTCAGCGCATATGGGGCATTACGGGCGAAGGAATGACCGACGATGAGATCGCGCTTGCGGGTATACAGGCAACACGCGACTTCTTTACGCAGATTGGCGCGGAATCGAGACTTGCGGACTTTGGTATCGGCGAAGAAAACCTCGACCGCATGGCAGAGGAAGCCGTACAATACGGCAACATCGGTTCATTTAAGTCGCTTGGCAAAGACGATGTGCGCGCCATTCTGGCCTTGTCGCTCTAATTAGACCTAACCTTTTTGAATAAAGCTTTATTCCAAGTTCGGGAGGAACACAAAATGACGCAACCATTTACTGAATCAACGACTCTTAGCAACGGTGTAAAAATGCCATGGCTCGGCTTAGGCGTATGGAAAGTTAAAGATGACGGCGAAGCAGAAAGAACAGTCGCCTCGGCGCTCGAGCTTGGATACAGAAGTATCGATACCGCAGCTGCCTACAATAATGAAGAAGGCGTTGGCGCCGCGATTCGCAACAGCGGTATAACGCGCGACGAAATTTTCGTAACGACGAAGATTTGGAACGCTAACCAAGGGTATGACACGACGCTGGCCGCTTTTGAGGAAAGCCGTCGCAAGCTGGGTCTTGAAGTCATCGACCTGCTCCTGATCCACTGGCCGGTCAAAGGCAAATATACAGAAACTTGGCGCGCGCTCGAGAAGCTGTACAAGGACGGTGCAGTTCGCGCAATCGGCGTCAGCAACTTCCAAATTCATCATTTGAAAGACATCGAAGCTTCGGGCTCCATTTTGCCGATGGTCAATCAAGTCGAATATCATCCGTTTCTTAGCCAAACCGAGCTTCGCGCCTACTGTGAGAGTAAAGGCATTCAGCTAGAAGCTTGGAGTCCGCTTATGCAAGGCAATCTCGATCAAAGCGTGCTAGCCGACCTCGGCGCGAAACATGGCAAATCAGCAGCTCAAATCGTGCTTCGCTGGGATCTTCAGAACAAAGTCGTTACGATCCCGAAATCGACGAACCCGGTGCGCATGCAAGAGAATGCGGCTATCTTCGACTTCGAGCTATCGGCTGAAGATATGGCGCAGCTGAACGGATTGAATCTCGACAAGCGCTTCGGGCCCGATCCGGACAATTTCAACTTTTAATGGGTTTAAGCCTGGGCTGCGTCGCAGCCCAGGCTTTTTTTACATAGCAACTTTTAACGCCTATTTGCGTCTATTTCGATAACGACCTTGATTGGAGGTACGCCTTTGAAACATATGGACGGTCTCTAGCTTCCCCCTAAGGAGGTTAGAGTTGATGGGCAAAAGCGTAAATAAAATTCCCGTTTGCAACGATATGAGCTCGCCGAATTCGAGTTGGGCCAAGCGGCAAGCAAGCAAAGCCGTACGGCGTTACGCGTTGGATTGCGGACAAGGCAAATGGTATCGCAAAGTGTATTGCTCTTATAACATTTGCGATTATCGTATTCATCAAACATTGAGCAAAGCCATTCATGAATGGGAAACAGACCGGCATTGGGTTATGGTGCATACGCGCGAAGCGTTAATTCAAAGCTGGGCCAAAAGTTTTCAAAGAAAATAAAAGAAGAGCGGCCGCCAGGGGAGCGCAGCCGCTCTTCTTCTATGATTATCGCTTGTGCTTGGAGAGAATCAAAGCATTGCCGAACGGATCCGTCACATCGAGGAAATAGGCAAAGCCTTCATCCCGAACCGGACCTGTCGCAGCCCCGGCAGAATCAAGTCGATGTTTCAGCTTCTCCAAATCCATTTTGGTTCTGTAGAATACCGGCGATACTTGCCAAGCATAATTATTGTCATCTCCGCTTGCCGACATAATCAGGTCAGGTCCTTTGTATAAGCTTAAAATATAGAAATGATCGTCCGGTCCGCCCGCATGTCTTTTGAACCCGAAATTGCTCATATACCATTCAGCCGCCTCGTGAATGCGATCGCAGTGTATGATCATCTGTATGTCTTCCAAGTACTCGAGTACCCTCTGCTCTTGCAACTCATCATCCAGCAGCTCCGGCGTCTCTAACGGCTCCCATCCGTTTTCCAGGAACAGCTCATTCACTTCGTCCGGCGTTAGCGGCCTGTCGTACATTCTTAAGTCGTCGATCTTGCCTTGGAAAAAGAAATACGGCTCATCGGTCGATTTTCTTCCGATGTATAACGGCTCTTCGCCTTCCGGCTTCAGCCTGCCCTGCTCTTCGCTGACAAGTTGTCCGTTGCGGAATAATCTGAAATGGCTGCCATCATACGTTACGGCTAGATGATACCAGTAGTTGCGGTGAATCGGACCCTCCGCATACGGCTCGGGATAGGACATGAAGCGGTGAAAAGTAATGCTCGCATCAAGCGTGCTAAGCTGGAATACCCGCCGCGCATGATGACCATCCTGCGAAACGATCGCGCTATGCCAGCCTTCGAACTTTGTGCCTGATCCAAAGCTGCACCATACCGACAGCGAGAAGCCTTCTTCGTTCAAAAGAGGCGCCGGCTGGGCAACGATATAATCATCCTTGCCGTCGAACGCATACGCGTTATTCGGCCTTCCGAACCGATCCTCGCACAATGTCGCTCCTATCACGCTTGCGTGCCGATCTTGTCCACTGCTGTCCTTCGCATCGCCTTGGAACAAATACTCCGCAATCAGCCCTTTGCGCAAATCCGCATTACGCAAGCTGCGGCCGAACAACTCGTCAAGCGAGACCTTGAATGCGTCTGAGAGCTGCGGCAGCAATGAAACATCGGGGCAGGATAACCCGTTCTCCCATTTGCTGACCGCTTGATAAGTAACGCCCATCCGCTGCGCAAGCTGCTCCTGCGTCATGCCATTTTGCTTGCGAAGCTTTCCGATCCGCTCGCTAATATTTTTCGAATAATCCACGTCCATTCAAGCCACCTCGATAATTGTCATTTATGAGTTGCTTCTTTTATTGTATAGGACGTTTCCATAGAATGGTATCGATCATTAGTAGAGTGGAGAAGCTGCGATTCTCAACTATTAGTTGAACAACCGGCTAACCGTAGCTGCTTATGCGATAGCCTTGTCGCTCTTGATCCTTGAAAGACCTGATCGCACATACGGGTGACAACAGGCGGGTGGATGGAATTCCTCCCAGCTCGCTCTCCATGAACACAACCATTATAAAATGATGCAGCAGAAAACGCTGAAGCTGTCTGAATACCGCCTCAACATCAGTTTCTGTCGTCTTCTTGTTCCGCTTCAAGCGTAAGGCATACAGCTCTATTACCCCGAAGGGGGGAATCTGATCGAAGTAATCAAAGCTGTCATGATCGATATCCGTAATGACGCTCTCTTTCAATGCAAACAACAAAGGATGCTTCTCTTGACACAAATCCCGCAAGCTCAGCTTTAGAATAATTGCTGTTTCCTCGCAATGTATTTCCATTTCGGCATGATTTTCATTTATTCCTTGAAATACCGATAGATGAGTGTTTGAAGCAGAGTCCCTGCTTTTACTATCCATATCTTCCGGCAGCTCAAGCGAATCATGCCCCTCCTCCAGAAAAATGCTGATTCTCGTTGCCACAGCCTTCCTCCAATCGCCGCAAAAAACACAGCATTTTCAATATCGTAATGACATACGAAGAAACGAAGCCATTGTTGCGCAATGCTGAATCTATAAACAAAAAACAAGCGCAGAATTAATATCCACGCTTGTTCTATGTGACTCGTATCGTAACAGGACCTTACGTAGCGGAAGGCTGATTCATGAAATCAGCAATATTCACTCTTGCACCTGTCTTCGCACTCTCTAATGAAGCTAGCACCATTGCCATACTGTAGATATTGTCGCTGCAATCCGTCTCGGCCTTGCGATTCTCCTCAAGGGACGCGAACATATCGTCAAGGCAGCCCTGATGGAACGTATGGTTCATCTCCGGCAATGCAACCGTCACCTGCTCAAAGTCGCGAATGAATTTACCCGTTTGGTCGCCTGCCGCTACAACTTCCGCATACGGTTCGCCATGTCCGTCCCAAATCGCGGTGCCTCGCTCGCCGGTTACTCGCCATGTAGCTTCCCATGACGTTTGCGCGCCTTCCGCGCACCACGAGCCGCGGTAGTTGAATACCGAGCCATCCGACATTTCAAAAATACAAATAGCATTCGCGTTGCCCTCATACCAAGAACCTGCCGGGTTGAACTCATGGCAATAAACGGACACCGGATTCGCGCCGATAATATAACGCGCCTGGTCGAACGTATGGATTGCCATATCGAGCAGCAGCGGACTTTCCATCGCATCCCGGAAGCCGCCGAAGTGCGCGCCGATAAAGAAGTCGGCACCGACGAAACCCGGCTTGCCGATCGCACCGCCGGTTACGATCTCGTGGAATGCGCGGATGCGAGGATCGAAGCGACGGTTTTGCATAACGGCATGAGTACGGCCTGTTGATTCGCTAAGACGAACGATATCGTTGCAATCCGAGATTGTCTCCGCCAGCGGCTTCTCTCCAAACACGTGGCAACCTTGATTCAGCGCTGTTGTTGCAATGGAATAGTGACTTGCAGGTATCGTCACGTCGAATACCATATTCGCTCCGGTAGTCGTAATCGCCTCTTGCAGATCGGTAAAAGTCGGACAAGCAAGTCCATGTCGATCCGCCATCGCTTGCGCGAATTCTTGCTTTATATCTACGAGACCGACAATCTCGGCATCCTCGCGTTCTTTTGCATAGGAAACCCAAGTATTCGCCATGCCGCCGCAGCCCGCGATGACGATTCGATGCTTAGCATTGGATACTGTCATTTTACGTTACCTCTCTTCCTCTAATTGGTTTGCCTTTCGAATCTATACCGGGTTTGGTACAAAATCACCGCCGCGGCAATGTTTCAAATAATTCAGCGCATGCACTTGTCCTGTCATCTCTAGTTCATCTTTGTATACCGGATCATGCCAACCCTCGATATCGATTTGACCTTGGTAGTTCGCTTGGCGAAGGATCGTAATAATATCCGCCCAGTTCGTATCGCCGAAGCCCGGCGTGCGATGCCATACGAATGGTTTTGGTCCGTGAATACCGTGTTCTTTCACGACATCCCATGCGATCGTCGCATCTTTGCCATGCACATGGAACACTTTATCTACCCATTTGCGCAACTGCGGAATCGGATCGATCAAGCTGACCATTTGATGGCAAGGCTCCCATTCCAATCCGAGGTTGTCTGCAGGCACGGCGTTAAACATCTTTTCCCATGCCGTCGGGTTATGCGCGATGTTCCAATCGCCGCTCGCCCATGTGCCGCCCATATCGCAGTTCTCGAAAGCGATTCGAACGCCGCGATCAGCCGCTCTGCGCGACAACTCGCCGAATACTTGCTCGAACTTCGGAATCGAGGCATCGATAGACTCGCCCGTCAAACGTCCTGTGAAGCCGGATACGATGTCCGCCCCGAATAGATGCGCGTGGTCGATGAGTCTCTCCCAGCTAGCAAGCGTATCTTCGTTGCCGTTCGTTCCAGTCAGCGGATTGCCGAATACGCCAACCGTCGATATAACAAAATCATGCTCTTCCGCAAGCGCTCTGACCCGCTTCGCGGTTTCTACAAGATCTGTCTGGCCCGTTGATTGCCAGAAAGTTAAGCTAAACGATTCAAAGCCGTGACCTACGATTTGCGGAATGACTCTAACTGCATCCCCGCCGCCTACTAAGGTTCCAATACGCAATTTATTTACCATCTTGAATACCACTCCAATATTGGCTTATAGTTGAATGAACAACCTTATTATAGCGCTGTCATTTTTCGATTACTCTATATAATCTTGTGCATTACTAGTCGGATCTTGTGTTGGAGGGTAAATGATGAGCTATCCGAAGGAACTATGGGAAAATACGCGTATCGAGCATAAAACACACCCGGTTCAGCTGTTCCGCAACCGATCCGGCGAAGTAAAGCCCAATGACTGTATTCTTTATCTCCACTGGCATGAACACTTCGAAATTATCGTCATGCGCCAAGGCAGCGCCCTGTTCCATATTGATAGCCGTCCTTATGTGGCAAATGCCGGTGATGTGCTGATTATTCCAGGAGGAGGATTGCATGTCGGCTATGCGCTGCGTTACGAGGAAGTCATATTTGATTGCCTTGTGTTCAACGCTTCATTGTTCAACGACTGGGTGCATGACCCTGTGCATACACAGTATGTAGCCCCTTATTTGGAAGGAAGATTCCAGTTTCCGGTTAAACCTGTCGAGCACGACGAACAGTTCCAGGCTTACCATCCCATGCTGCAGCAGGTTATCGATGAAATTTATGCAAAACGACCAGCCTACCAACTGATCGCCAAATCGCAGCTTCATGCGTTGTTCACGCTGCTATCTAGAATGTTCCTCCCGCAGCAGACTGCCGGAAAAGGGAACGAGCCGTATTCCGCGAACCGTGATCGGTTCAAGGGGCTGATACGTATCATCGAAACAAACTTCGAATCCAAGCTGACGGTAGAGCAGGCAGCGGCCAAGGTCAACTTGAATCCGTACCACTTCTGCAAGCTGTTCAAAAAACTAACAGGCCGCACCTTCATCGAGTACGTCAACGTCAGCCGCATGAATGAAGCGGAGCGCCTGCTGCGAGACACCGATCTGTCCGTCACCGAAATTGCGGGCAAGGTCGGCTGCGACAACCCGAACTATTTTACGAAGCTGTACAAACAGTACAAAGGGACAACGCCGTCGCAGACGAGGCGGAAGTAGCTTGTCGCAGTCCCAAGTTCTATGTCAATACGGCTTCATTGCAGCTTAAGATTAGAAGCATTTATTTCATTACGGACACAGATGCCCCTTATCACTCTTTTTTGTAATATTAAGGTTCATTGCGGACACGGTTGACTCTAATTAATTAGTAACCTATCGATTAGGCATTAATTAGGCACAAAACTTAATAACTAAGTGCTTCTGAGTCCGCAACGCACTCAAATAAACAAAAAAATTCCAATTAAGGTCTTTTCAGTCCGCAAGATCAGCCTTTGCCTATCAATCAACTGACACACTATTGCTGATTTAAGAAGTACGAGATATACTGTCACCATAGGTCGTGAAGAACACGCCGCTACGATGTGAGCCCCATTATGGGAGTGCTTGCATCATAGCGGCGTATTTTATTTTATACAAGCAAGAGGAGTGTGATAAGGATGACTAGATTTCAATCGAAGTACGATCAATGGCTGCAAGCAAATATTGAAGCAGAAAGCAATCCTCGAAGGAAAGAATTGTTGTGTAAAGGGCTCGGACACGGTACGGTTGAGTTTCTGCGATATGTTTGGTTTCCAGCGGTGGGCAACTTCGATCATTTGCTTCCTGAGTGGGAAGTTCGCGACTTCGGCAGCGGCTATCGTTATCTCGATCTCGCTTATATGCCGGGAGGGGCAAAGGGAGGGATTGAAATCCAAGGCTACGGCTCACATGCCAGAGACCTTGATGTCAGGCGGTTCAAAGATTTATGCAGAAGGCACAGCTTGTTATCGCTCGATGGTTGGACATTTCTTTCAATCGCTTATCCATCTATAATGGATGAACCGCAGCAATGCCAACAACTGGTCCTCGCCTTTATCGGGAAGTTTATTTCAACGGACGTCATCTCTGGATTAAGCTGGCTAGAAGCTGAAACGTTGCGATTCGCAAGGCGTCTGCTGCGACCATTCACACCTAACGAGCTTACCGCTCACCTCTATATCACTGATCGTCATGCAAGACGTATACTAAATTCCATGGTAGAGCTGCAACTCATCATCATCGCTAACGGCCAACGGCGTTCAAGAACTTTTATGTTGAAAGTGTAGTACTCGATTCGTTACGGACTTAGATGCGCGTATTGCGCCATTATGGAGGGGAATCGTGATTTAGCGGACCGATATGACTCTAACTAATCAAAAACAAACAAATCGGAGGCCAAATGCCTCCGTTAGGTCCTGCTATGTCCGCAACTTGCGCAAATTAC
>NZ_JBANSP010000032.1:0-63250 GCF_037167145.1 Paenibacillus sp. YIM B09110
AGAAACATTTAGGTCACCAGCTGGTTTAGTTAAGAAAATAGACATCCTGCCAAGTCCTGCTGCCCCTGCGGTAAAAGCAAACGATATAACAAATACCGTGACGGGAATAGCAAAGACCATGGAGTTCAGCAAGGATGGCGGGACAACATGGGCGAAGTATGCAAGTGCTGCTAGCTTGGGTGATATGAATGGAAACATTACGTTGTTGGTCAGAAAATCTGGAGTCCGTGTGACGATGCCCGGTGCCATAACAACACTTGAATTTACGGAACTGGAAGTTAATGCGGATTTGAATAAAGCATTAGGTGAGGCCCGAGGTAGCTCGGATACTTGATCGTCTTTTCACATGAATTTCTGGTTTCTCAAATGTGGCAGCAGAAGACGGTAAAATCGTCAGGTTAGTGAACTTACAGGGGAATAACACGCAACTAAGGCACCCAATCGGGTGCCTTTTGGTTTCGCTCTAAATACGTTACGGTGAGCCTTACCATAAGTAAGGCGAGATTTTTATAATGAAAACCCTTATTTGGTGCGAATGACTCATAGAGATGAAGCAGGAAAGAAACGGTGCTTAAACTAGCTAAACGATTCCACCAACGCTTCAACTCTGGGCATTGCTCCAGCACATTTAAGATGATCTGCAACGCTTAGAGCAAGACGATGAACTTCTTACTATCACACAGATGTTAGCCAAAAAAGAAAGCCCCCGATGGAATCGGAGGCTGACAGGCGGGCTATTCCCAGATAATGAGTTCGTCTGTAATAAATTCCTCAGATAAGAACGTCACTTTAATTTTAGTTCTGCCCGGTTTAAGCGCCGTAAGATAACCATTGGCATCAATTGTGGCCAAGTCCGGATCTTCAATTTCAAACGTCGCCCAAGCGGTCGCCCCTTCCGCTAAGTCGTCGTCAAAGAACGCCGTGACTGTGACGTTAGCTATCATCCCTACTGCTAGTGAGACTGATGACAACGAGGCGGAGATGGACTCCAATTGACGCGCTGCTATTACCATTACAGGCACATTCTTTGTTATGCCGTCATAGGTGACGACGATGTTCGTGGTTCCGTTTGCGACTGCCGTAACGACGCCCGAATTACTGACCGTCGCGATCCTCGTGTCGTTGCTCTCATATTGCGCCTCTGCGGTTACATTGATCGATGTGTCATCATCGAAGCCCGCTGTAATGACGAGCGACGCTGTCGCACCGACTTCCGTCAACATTACATTGGCCGGATTAGATGTCAGAAGCGTCAAGGTCGGAACTAGCGGCGTGATCGTCACCGTATATTGCATAGACGCTGTTGCCGGAGTTGTTGCCGAGTCAGTGGCGCGAATCGTAAAGCTATACGTACCGCTCTCGCTTGGAGTTCCAGTAATCGCACCCGTACTTGGATTCAAAGTAAGTCCCGCAGGGAGTGTTCCATTCGTCACTGCATAACTAACGGCTCCTGTTCCTCCAGACAGCTTCGCTACGCTGCCGGTATAGGCTTGTCCCACAATCAAAAGCGAATCGGATTGTACTGACTCTGGCAACTCTATTGGCAACGTGACTGTATATTCGTATCTCGCAACTGAGCTACTCGTCCAGCCAGCCTTAACAGCGATGGCTTTGATCGTCATTGCATTCGTAATCGTGATGGGGGAGCTGTAAACCGTGCTGCTGGTGCTTGGCGTGGTGCCGTCCGTCGTGTAATAGATCGTTGCCCCTTGCGTCGCGTTAATTAACGATACGCTCGTGCCTACCGGTACAGCTCCGCTTGGTAAACTAACTGTCGGTGTCGCCACCACGCTCGGCGGAGTGACTACCGGCGGCACAACCTCAGAAGCTCCAACCGTAACAATTTTAGTAGCAGTAACTCCGCTAGGCACGTGTATTACAGTAATGGAAATTCGATCACCTTGGATTCTTGACCAGGGATCCGCTATGACAGCCATGCGATTAATGTCAATATAAGCAGGAACCGTAGCTTGGACTTCGAATTTAGAGAAATCATCGACCGCTTCACCAAACTGATTGGTAGCCTTAAACGGGATAACGGCCGGTTTCAAGGCGACAACCGTGTCGGACGCAGAAGTAAATTCAATCTTGGTGACTGTCTCGGCAGTCGCAGTTACGGTGGCGGTTGTGTTGCCCACTTCCGCGGCATTAAGACCGGTTAAGGTAATGACGTAACTTGCTTCCTCCAAATTTTTCGCGAAGGTCAAAGTTGCGCTTTTATTATCAGCAGCCCATTTGACTTGCGCACCTTCGGCATTTGCAATTGATAGACCAGCCTTCGTTGAATCGACGGGCTTATTAAAGGTCACGTTGATCTTCTTCATGCCTACTTGCTTCGCTTCCAAGATAGACACTTTCCCGGGAGAAACGTACTGTGCTTTGGCTTCGTATGCGCCTGTAAGGAGCAGATCGCGGGTTGCGTTGGCTTGTCCGCCGAACTTTCCGTCCGCTCCATTGTCCAACAACTTCAGGTCCAACGCCAAAGCAACATACCCACTCGCCCAGTCGGAAACAGTAGAGTCTTTTACGCCTGGCTCTGCCTTAGCGTCTTCGTCCTTGCCGAGTCCGCGAACGAGGAACGTCGCGAGCTGCTCCTTCGTCACCTGACCGGCGGGATTGAAATTATCATTGCCAACGCCATCCGTAATCCCTGCTTTTTTCACCGCCTCGATGTAATCTATCGCCCAGTGATCGGCTTTGACGTCATTGAATGAAGACGTCGGAAGGCTGTCGTCTGCTTTTAAACCGAAAATCAACGCTGCAACCTTAGCGAATTGCGCCCTGTTCATCTCTTCCTTAAGACCGAATTTTCCCTCGGCCACACCTTCGAATATACCAGCGGAGATCAGCGAGTCGAACTTGGCTTTCGTTGCAGCATCCAGATCCTTTAAGTCCGTAAAGTCAGCTGAAGTCTTCGTAGCTGCTGTTGCGCTATCAGCAAAGCAGATGGCAGAATTTAAGCACAGCAACACTGCCATCAATAATCGGACAATTTTCTTCGTCATCGTTCATTCCCCTTGGTATGATTTTTAAGAAAATTCGCTTCGTTATAACCTAACCAAACTTAACAAACCCTCAGGGCTTTACTCAATTAATTAATAGCTTAAGCATGAGGGCATTTATCATATTAGCATAGTAGATTAGCCCACGTATGAAACATAAAGAAAACTTTAAGTTCGCGATCTGAATGGTACTTATGCAGCTAGCGAGATCGATACAGAAGCGCAAGAACCGTATCGCAGCTTCTGGATCAAGCGAAGGGCCGAAGGCGTTCGTTGCCGTCCAAGCGGTAGCAAGTGTCATATCCCGCGCTGCGTGGTCTCCTAGTTTTGCCTGACCTATATAGGTTGGGGACTACTTGCGAGTAATCTAGTAAGCGCTAACCAAGTTTTCAAAATCAAGTGACTTTATTCGGCTTTGCTTGCTATAGTGAATATGATTATGTCGAAAAAAGTCGTTTATCCCAACATAGGTGAGGTTATTCATCGTGAAATGGTTTAAAAAATATTGGAATGGTATCCGACTCCCACACAAGCTAGTGCTCGTGTACATGCCGCTCATCGTTATTCCGACGCTGCTTGGCTCCTTAATGCTGATGCATAGCTATACCGCTTCAAGTAAGGAAGCTTCCCGGGACTATGCCGCCGATTTGGTCGGATTGATGGTCGAGCAGATGGACTACCGGTTGTCTTCCATCGAAGAGCTTGGCAAACAGATGATTACCGATAGCGAACTGCTTGACCTCGTGTCGCGCACAGACGTGACGACGTTCGAGCAGCTCGACAAGACGACGGCGATCAAGAACTGGATGAACCATTACTGGCTCAACAACAACATGAATGAATTCATTGTTGCGATGGTGCTCGACACGGGCAGCGAGATTTACCTTTACAACGAGAACGAAGTGAGCCAGTATCGCATACGCAACCCGGAATATAAGCAGGCCGTCCGTAACAATCGGGGCGGCGCCGTCTGGTTCGAGCCAGCCAGTTTTTCGAACAGCTTCCAAAAGTTCGAAGCCTTTCGGGTAGGCAGATTGGTGCGGGACAGCAAGTTGAATGAGGTCGGAATTCTGACGATTGTCATTGACGTCGAGGCCATTCGCTCGATTTTTAACCAGACGAAGTTGGATGAGAACGCGCTGATTCGGCTACAGACGGCGGAAGGTCGCATTCTTGTCGACAACGGCAACGAGGGTGGGGATGCGGGCAACTATCAGGACCTTCATCTCGATTATTCCGACATCCGGGAAGACTGGGCGCTGTCCGCTTCCTTGAAGATGGACGACCTGTACGCCCAGATCAACCGGATGATCCGTCTGACGATCCTCATCATCTCGGTTGTGTTCGTCTTTGGGCTTGTCGTCACCCGCTATCTCGCGATCGACGTTGTGAATCCGATCCGCAAGCTCATGAATAATATGATGTCCGGCGTTCAGTCCGCCAGTCCCCGCAAGCTAGTGAAGTTCAAGGGAGCAATTGAAATTCGGGAAATGAACGATATTTTTGTCTCGGTCATGTACGAGATCGAACAGCTGATCCAGCAGACTGTCAGCCAAGAGCAGAAGAAGCGGGCCGCGGAGATCGAAGCGCTGCGCAAGCAGTTGTCTCCGCATTTTCTGTATAACACGCTTAATTCGATCCGCTGGCTCGCCATCCTGCAAAAGCAACACAACATTAAAGCGCTCGTGGAATCCTTGTCCAGCTTGCTGAACTATACGCTCAGAGACGCCAACGAGTTCGTGAGCCTTCGAGAAGACGCGGAGAAGCTTGAGGATTACATCTCTATTCAGAAGATCCGGTACCGGCAGTTCGCGTATGCTACGGATATCGAGGAGCGAACGTTAAACGCCTCTGTGCCGAAGTTCATCATCCAGCCCCTTGTTGAGAACGCGCTCATTCATGGCTTAGAGCCGGTCGACCGGATGGGGCAGATAACGGTCCGCGCGTCGATTCGCGGAAGCGTGCTGAAGCTGACTGTTGAAGACAATGGCATCGGCATCGCCCCGGACAAGCTGGCCGAAATCCGGCAGCAGCTGAGTGGCTCGGCGCCGCAGGGAACGACGAAGCATATTGGCATTTTGAACGTGCATGAACGCATTGTCGCGCATTACGGTTATCCTTACGGCATGTCGATCGACAGTGAATCTGGCCAAGGGACGACGATTGAAGTAACTCTTAAATACGAGGAGCGATCGGAAGATGAATACTATCATCATCGTAGATGACGAATCATTGGTGCGGGTCGGCTTGCAGTCGATTATCCCGTGGGAGGAATACGGTTATACCGTAACGGGGGCTTACCATAATGGGCGGGAAGCACTCGATGCTTGCATGCGTTCGATGCCCGACGCGATCTTGACCGATATTCGCATGCCGGTCATGGACGGTCTGGAGTTCATCAAGAACGTGCGGAGCTTGTCGCCCCGCGTTCCAATCGTCATCCTGAGCAGTTACGACGATTTCGAATATACGCGTACGGCTATCCAGCTGGGCGTGCAAGATTACATTCAGAAGCACCGGTTGGAGCCTGAGGAATTGATCAAGATGCTCGACGGGCTGAAAATCGAGAAGAACGGAAACGGCGAGGAGGAGGCCCGGCAGCAAATCCAGCGGTTGAAGAAAGAAAAAGAGGAGCTGCTTGCCGCAGCATCGCGAGCGGAATCGGCAGGAAATCGGCGCTCTGAGCCTGTCCCGTCGGGAGTGTTTCCTGAATTAGAGAAGCGTATCGCCGAGCTCGGACCGTATGCCTGCTGGATGATGATTGTGCCGAATAGTCCATCCTGGCGGGAGGAAAGCCATCCGCTGTCGTATTCATTCCTCGTGCAAGAGGAACTGGAGCGTTATCGGCATACCGATTACCTTGGAGCGAGAGGCTCTGTCGTCCATGCGCTGTTTTACGCCGGGGAAGAGCTACCGGAGCAGGAAGCGCTGCGGGAGCATGTCTTGCCGTTCTGCGAGAACCTGTTGGAATCGTTGCGGCAAAAGTGCAATACGGAATTTGCGATCGGTATCGGCGGGCCGTCGTTGTTCGCAAATTACGAAGGCATGTACCGCGGGGCGAGTAGCGCGCTGGCTTCTTTGTTTTACGGGGAGAACGCCATTGTGTTCGAGACTGGCGGGGCCGAATGGACCAAATATACAGAAGAACAATGGATTGAAATCTATAAAACGCTGAAAAAACACATTCAGCAAGAAAGGTTCGATGAGCTGGTCGCCTGGTTAGATGGACCTTCTACGGAAGCGGGGGTTATCCAGCCAAAGGATTGGCTCCGAATTGGCGGCATGCTGGCGACACAGGTGACTGACTTCCTGATTGAGCATTACGCCTTGGATGTAGAGAAGATCAAGCAGCATTTCGGAGATCTTTGGCCGTTAGAACGGTTTATCGATCGGCCGCAACGCAAAACCGACTGGATCACGGCGATCCGGCTTGTTTTCGAGCGGACGAACGCGTTGATCGTTTCCGTGCGAGCGAACAAAACGTGGCTTATCAAGATCAAGGCTTATGTGAACGAACGTTACGCCGAGCCTATCCGCCTGGAAGATGCGGCTGCTCATGTCTATTGGAGCGAAAATTATTTCAGCCAGCGGTTCAGTCAGGAAACGGGGATGACGTTCTCGGAATACGTCGCGAGCGTCCGCATCGCGGCAGCCAAGGAACTGCTGAGAAACGGCGACCGTTCGACTGAGGATATTGCTGCTTTGGTTGGTTACGTAAACGCCAACTATTTTGTGAAAGTGTTCAAGAAAACCACGGGACTGACGGTCTCGGAATTCAAAAGCCAGCATAAATCGTAAATTTGTGCACGTAATCAGAAGATCGGGAATCGGCCGGGTGAAGGAGCGGAACATCTGGCATCAAAGCGAGGGGACTGTGCATGGAACAATACACGGATCGAACTTACAATCAAAGACATCGGGGAGCAAAAGAAATGTGGTGGTCTATGTACGTTTCGTTTAACAAGCGCTTACATGCTGCGGTAATCCTACTGCTGGTCGTTGTTCTAGCGGCCGGGTGCTCGAAGGTAGATACCTTGCGGTCCGGAGAGCAGGAGGCAAAGCCGAAAGTCGATAGCCGCCAGGTCCAGCTGCAAGTATGGGGAGACCTAGGCAACCAGTTTGCGCTGGAAGCTTCGTTCAGACGCATTAACGAGAACTTTATGAAACTTCATCCGAACATCCGCATTAACTACAAATTTGTTCAAACACCCGAAAGCCTCGATTTTGGCGTACTGTCCAATGAGCTGCCCGACATCTTCTATGTGCAAGGGAACAAGACAACCAAGATGAGAGAACTCGCCTTGAATGGGTACTTGCTGCCCCTTGATGATTACGGGTTCGACTTGCGGAGATATCCGGAAGGCGCCGTTCAGTACGGTACGATCGAAGGCAAGCTTTACTCCTCGTTGCCGGCTTTCATGGATACTCAACTTGTATATTACAATGAGGACATTTTCAAACGCTACAAACTTGATCCGCCTCGTACATGGGATGAATTCGTCAAGCTGCTCGACGTTCTCGTGTCCAAAGGCGTCACTCCGATTTCTATGCCCGGCACGGAGTACAAGGAACGTTCGTGGCTCAGCTACGTCTTCATGGCGCTGTTCGCCTCCGAGAAATCGGAAGCGCTTATGAACGATAAACCCGGCGTCCGCTTGACGGATCCCGAGTTCGTTCAAGGACTGCAGGCGTTCCGTGATTTTGCGGAAAAGAACTACTTTGGCCGCGACTACGTGACCCAGGACAGAGTCGAATGGCAGCTCTCGTTCACGAATGGCGCCGCCGCGATGATTGTGGATGGCAGCTGGAACAACCTGTTGTACGAAAACAGTGGAGTAAACGTGGGGAAATTTTACGTACCGGATTCGGAAGGCAAACGCATCGCCCCGATCAGCTACAACAACTGGACGACGTATTCGATATCCCGGAACACCAAGTACCCCGAGCAAGCCGTAGAGTATCTGAAATACTTGAATTCCAGCGAAGCGCAGCAGCTGTTGGGGGATGCGACAGGGATGATTCCGATACTCGAAGATATCGAACCGCAGGAAGCAATTCAGGATTTGATGAACTATGACAGGGCTGTCGATAACTTCACGACGATCATGGCTCATCTTTCTAAGAGAGACATGGACGCGCCCGCGCTTTACCGGCAGACCGTGCTGGCAAAGCTGCTGACCTCGAAGCTGAATGGTCAGGAAGCGGCCGAACTGCTGGAGACGGGAATCAATTATATCGACGATCCGGACAAGACTAACGATGTGACTAATCAGGGAGGTTCTAATTAATGAAAAAGAAAAAAATATTCGCTCTTGCCCTCTTAACCGCATTATCTCTTACCGTCAGCGCATGCGGAGGAGCAGACAAAGCACCAGCTTCAAGCGGAGGCTCGAACCAGGCATCGTCCGAGAAGGGCGATACAAAGGTGGAAATCAAATTTTTCGGCATGAACATGGCATACACTTCGATGGAAGAGATGGGCGCCGAGCTGCAGAAAAAAATGCCGAAATACGATATCGAGCTGCTGAAGGTTGATACCGGAACGATCGATGCATCGATTCGGACTGGCGTTGCTGGCGGAAGCCCGGCTGACATCTACTTCTACTGGCCGCAAAACATGGGCAACCTCGTTAAGGACGGACTGGCGCTTGATCTGACGCCGTATCTCGAAGCAAACAACGGCGAATGGAAAAACACGTTCACGCCGGAATTGCTAGACCTTGGTAAGATAGACGGCAAGTATTACAACGTGCCATTTGGAAGCGCTTACCCAGTGCTTATCGTAAACAACGAAATTTTCAAGCAAGCGGGCGTAGAGCCGAAGCAAGAAATGACTTGGCAAGAATTTATGGATATCAACGAGCAGATCAAGACGAAGACGGATGCGGCGCCATTCGCTGTGAGCTCCGAGCCTGACCGTCAAAGCTGGTTGATCCGTCAAGGCGTCATGAGTCTCGCGAACGGCGACGGCAAACTCGAAGCACTAGCTACCGGTGAAGTTGCTGCTGACAGCGGCTACTACGAAACGGCGCTGAACAACATCCAAGATTTATATAAAAAGAACTACTGGTATCCAGGTGAAGGCGCCCTGAATATTACGAGAGACGAGATCAATGCCGCTTTCCTGCAAGGCAAAGTCGGCATGTTGGCTGAAGTAGCCGGAGCGGCGCTGTCGATCTCCGAACAAGCCGAATTCGACGTAACAGTCGTGAAGTGGCCGGCGATGGGTCCAGAGACGGTCTTGCTGGGCGGAGCCAACGGTTATTTCATTCCAGCTAACGCGAGCAACCCGGACGCAGCTGTCGAAGTTCTGAAGACGCTGCTCGGTTCGGATATTCAATCGATTCACTTGGCGCATGGCTATCCGCCGGCGAACCAAACGATTAAGGTTGAGAACCCAGTGCTGCAGCAGATCATGACGTTCACCGAGGATCTGTATCCGTTCGAGTTCCATACGAAAGAAGCGAAGATGAAAAGCTACTATGAAGGCGAAATGGTTCCCAACTTCTTAATGGGAGCAAAAATAAAAGACGTGCTCGGCCAATTGGATACACTGCGCCAGAACGCCTTTAAGTAAGGAGAATGCGGAATGGCTCAACATCCGACGAGACGCAACCTTCTATTCGGCATCTTGTTATTAACTCCGGCGGCTGCAGCCATTATCGCGACGACGCTGCTGCCGGCTCTGTCCAACCTATTTATCGCTTTTCAGGATTGGAATGGCTTTGCAGCCGCGAAGTGGATCGGGTTTGACAACTTTAAAACCGCTTTTGCGGATGATTATTTTTGGAAAAGCATGAAAGCTTCATTCTTTATCGGGATTATCTCCACGTTGGGCGCCGTACCTCTCGGCGTCCTTCTCGCAGCCTGTGTCTTCAAAGTCGGCAAGATCGAAGGCTCGGCGTATCGGGTCGTCCTGTTCGTGCCGGTCATGATCCCGCTGGCGATTATCGGGCTGCTGTTCACGTTTATGCTGAACCCGGAGATGGGCTTGATCAATAAAATACTGGAGCTCATCGGCCTAGAGAACTTGCAGCGCGCATGGCTCTCCAATCCGGATACGGTGATGTGGGTTATCTCTCTCATCGGTGCATGGAGAATGGCTGGGCTGACGATGATGCTTAGCTTCGCCTCGATGATCTCGATTCCGACGGAATTATTCGAATCCAGCAAGCTGGATGGAGCGGGCTATCCTCGTCAGTTTTTCTCGATTATGCTGCCGCTCATTCGCCCGTCGCTGCAAGTATCCACAGTATTCTCGTTTATCGTGCTCGTGTCGACTTACGATTTGGTCTACATTATGACGCGGGGCGGACCGGGAACGGTGTCGCAGACCGTACCGATTTATATGATGAAAACGGCGTTTACGTACAGCAATTTCGGCTACTCAGCAACAATCGGACTATTGTTCTCCGTGGCGGGCATTCTGGTCATCTTCTTGCTGCAACGCCTCTTTAAGGGGGAGAACCATGAAATTTAGCCGAAATTCCGAGCGTATCGAAAGCTGGATTACGCGAATTATTTTACTCTTTTTCGTGGCGATTACAGTCTATCCGATTGTGTTCGTGGCGATTAACTCGCTGAAAAGCACGAGTGATTTCTATGCCAACGTATGGGCGCTTCCGAGCACGATTCACTGGAGCAACTATTCATCAGCTTGGTTTGACGCACAGATTGGAGAATATTTTACGAACAGCGCGATCATCGTTGTCAGCGCCGTGCTTGTCATTGCGGTATTCGGGGTCATGGCGGGATATGCGCTTGGCCGCTTGAATCTTCCGTATGCTGAAATGATTTTAATGTTCTTCCTAGCGATGAAAATGATTCCGCATGAATCGCTCATCATGCCGCTTTATCTGATGTTAAGCAAGATGGGCATCATCGGTGATCATATATCACTCATTCTGCCTTATGCCGGATGGGGATTGCCAATTGCCATCTATATTCTTAAAAACTATTTCCAGACGATTCCGAATTCGCTGCTGGAAGCCGCTCGGATCGACGGCGCTTCGGAATGGCTTACGTTCCGGAAAATCATGGTGCCGCTGGCGATGCCGGCAATTGCGACCGTCATTATTTTCAACTTTGTCTCGCTGTGGGGCGAGCTGTTATGGGCAACCGTAGCGTTGTCGACAGCAAAGCTGAAGACGCTGCCGCTTGGCATCATCGTGTTCCAATCTGAATTTGCAACCGATTGGGGACCGCTGTCGGCGGCGATCTGCATGGTTATGCTGCCGCTCGTCATTGTGTTTCTGTTCATGCAGAAATATTTCGTACAAGGCATTACCGCCGGCGCCAATAAAGGCTGATCCGGGGAGAGAGAAGGGAGAGAGGAACGTTGACCGACCGTATATATGAGCTTTTCTTGCAGCCTCCCAACGAATACCGGGGCAAACCGTTTTGGAGCTGGAATGGCAAGTTAGAGAAAGAAGAATTGCTAAGGCAAATTCACGTATTTCACCAAATGGGATTGGGCGGCTTCTTCATCCACTCCCGGACGGGACTTGTGACCGAGTATTTGGGAGAAGAATGGTTCGAATTTGTAGAAGCTTGCACGGAAGAGGCCGAGAAGCTTGGCATGGAAGTGTGGATCTACGACGAAGACCGCTGGCCAAGCGGCACGGCTGGCGGTATGGTCACGGAGGAGCCTCGGTTCCGCTTGAAGTTCATCGAACTGCGGGTTGTGCCCGCGGCCGAGTTCGATTGGCCGGAATCGGATGATTATATCGCGGTGTACGCGTGCCGTCTCGAGGGCGTTGCTTATTATGACGCCGTTCAGTTGATGCGCGGAGAGCTGCCTATTGCGGGTACATCGGTACTTGTATTCGCTATCGTTGAGATGAACAAGGATAGCTTCTACAACGGATATACGTACGTGGATACGATGAACCGCGATGCGACGGACCGTTACCTCGAAATTACGCATGACCGTTACAAAGAGCGTGTCGGCAAGCATTTCGGGCGCACGATCAAAGGCGTGTTTACGGATGAACCGCATCGCGGGGCTCTTATGGACGGCTTCGGCATCACGAATGAACATCGGCTGTGGAGCGCGCCGTGGACGTATACGCTGTTCGAAGATTTCGAACAGGCTTTCGGCTACGACCTGCGGGGCCGGTTGCCGGAATTGTTCCTGAAGCCGGAGGGCAGGCTCGTCTCTCAGGTGAAATGGCATTATGTCGAGCTGACGCAACGTCTCTTCATCGAGCATTACTTGAAACCGATGCAGGCATGGACCCGCGAGAACGGACTGCGCCTGACCGGCCATATGCTGCATGAAGATACGCTGACCGCTCAGACGGCCTACCTCGGATCGGCGATGCGCTTTTACGAGTATCAGGATGATCCTGGCGTTGATGTGCTGCGAGAAGGCAACCGTAACTATTGGCTCGTAAAGCAGCTGTCTTCGGCAGCCAGACAACTCGGGCAGAAGTGGCTGCTCTCGGAGCTGTACGGCTGCACGGGTTGGCAAATGTCATTCGAGTCGCATAAAGCGGTAGGGGATTGGCAGACACTATTTGGCATTAACGTCCGCAATCACCATCTGTCATGGTATACGATGGAGGGAGAATCAAAGCGGGATTACCCGGCGAGTATCTCCTTTCAATCGGCCTGGTGGGATGATTACGAATTCGTAGAGACGTATTTCTCCCGGTTTGGCTTGGTATTGTCACAGGGCAAGCGCAAATGCGACGTGCTTGTGCTGAATCCGGTCGAAAGCGTCTGGTGCCAAGTGTATCCGGGCTGGTCGATCGATATGAAGACGCAGTCCCAAGACGTGCAGAAGCTGGAGGACCAGTACCGGGATACATTCCACTGGCTGTCCGGGGCGCAGATCGACTTCGACTACGCCGATGAGGAAATGCTTGGACGGTTGCATGCCATTGAAGACGCGGTTAAGGGAGATCCTCTTTTCTGGGTCGGAGAAGCAGCGTACCGCGTTGTGCTTGTCGCCGGAATGATCACGATTCGCGAAAGCACGGTTACCGCGCTAGAGAAGTTCGCTGCAGCAGGAGGTAAAATCGTCTTCGCAGGCGAGGTTCCCCAGTACGTCGATGCAATGCCTTCTGACCGTTGCGTGCGTTTGGCGGAGCAGGCTGTTTCCGTTCCGTTCGACGGACCAGGTATCGTCGACACTTGCCGCGCCGGCCAGAGTGTCCCTATGCAGGTGATTGACGTTGCAACGGGACTTCCAGCGGCTGAGGTTTTCTGCCGGTTGAATGAGGATGAGGACGGACGCTTCTATTTCGCGCTGCTCAACGTCAATCCGGTTAACGCTTATGACATTCGGATAGAACTCGGCATTACTGGTGCCATCGAAGAGTGGGATTGCAAGAACGGCGACAAGAAAGCCGTCGCTAGTGAGGCGGGCGACGGAAAGCTAAGCTGGAACGTTCGTTTCCATCCGTCCGAGGAACATCTGTATGTTATTGATAGCGTCGCGCCTGCGGCAGAGCTGGCGGCTCCGATCTTGGAATCGTCAGCTTCAAATCGTCTAAACGAAGCTTATCCTTATCGCCTGAGCGAGAGCAATGTCTGCGTCCTGGATATGGCGAGCTACCGAATCGGCGATGGGGAATGGAGCAGGCAAGCCGAAATTTTGCAGGCAGACCGTAGCATCCGGACCGAATTGGAGCTACCGCTAAGAGGCGGACGAATGATTCAACCCTGGTATGCGGCGCTCTATCATCAAGAGCTTAATGCCTTGGCAACGCCGCTTGTTTTGGGATTTGCGTTTTCGGTGGCTGTCTTGCCGGACAGCGATTTGCATATCGCAATCGAGAGTCCAGACTTGTTCGAGATCGCCGTTAACGGCATTTCCTTTGATCGTTCGGACATGGACGGTTGGTGGGTCGATCCTTGCTTCAAGAAGATCAAGCTTCCGCGGGCTTTGCTGCGGACGGGTGAGAACGTATTGGAGCTGCGGACTGATTTCCGGAACGAAACCAACTTGGAGGCCGTCTATTTGCTCGGTGATTTCGGCGTTCGGTTGGACGGGGTACGTAGAACGCTCGTCGCCTTGCCTGAAACCGTCTCGTTTGGCGATTTGACCGAGCAAGGCTTCCCGTTCTATGGGGGCAAAATTCGCTATCTCATCGCCTCCGCCGCTTTCGGCTCGTTGCCGGAAGATGGTGAGGGAGCGACGCTGACATTGCCGGCGTTCGAAGCCGCGTGCGTGAAAGTGGGTGCCGCATTCGGGGGCGAGACGAAGATGATCGCTTGGCAGCCGTATGAAGCAGATATTACGGAGGAGCTTCGTAAGGGCGAACCGATTGGCGTGGAAGTCGTGCTGACGCGGAGGAATACGTTTGGTCCGCTGCATCTCGTGCCAACGCGAATTCCTGAATACAGGCCATTCCATTTTCTAACGCAAGGGGAGTCGTATTCCGAAGCGTATGGTTTGATTCCTTCCGGCATTCTCGGCGTGCCCGAAGTTTCGGTGCGTTACTCGAAGTAAACGGAAGCAAGGCTGCCCGGCCTGAATCGGCCGGGCGGCCTTTTTTGTTCAAAATTGAAAGGGGGATTCTCGATTATGAAATGGTTGATGGCGCCCGATTCTTATAAAGGAAGCCTCAGCGCTGTGCAGGTGGCGGAGGTGATGGTCCAAGCCGTGCGAGACGAACTACCAGGCGCGGAAGCGATTGGTTTGCCGCTCGCGGACGGGGGAGAGGGTACGGTGGACGCGCTCGTCACGGCGGGTGGGGGGGAGAAGCGGTTCGTGGAAGTGACGGGGCCGCTCGGCTTGCCCGTGCGATCGTACTACGGAACGATCGGACGAACCGCCGTGCTGGAAGCGGCAAACCTGTTTGGCCTGCCGATGGTGCCGGAGGCGGATCGCGATCCGCTGTGCACAACTTCGGCCGGCCTGGGGGATGCGATCCGGGCGGCTCTGGATGCCGACTTCGCGGAGTTCATCATCGGATTAGGCGGGAGCTCGACCAACGACGGCGGAATTGGGATGCTTAGGGCGCTTGGCGTGATCTTCCTCGATCACTCGGGCAATCCGCTGCACGGTTATGGCGCGGACTTGGCCGAGATTGCGTCCGTCGATTTCACCGGACTTGACCCGCGGCTCGCCGCCGCACGCATTACGGTTGCGTGCGATGTTATCAATCCGCTGCTCGGCGAAGCCGGGGCTACGTTCGTCTATGGCCCGCAGAAAGGGGCTTCGCCGGAATTATGCCGCCGGCTTGACGAAGCGATGGCGGCTTACGCGGACAAGGTCGAGGAGGGGCGCGCTTCGATGCGGAACGAGCCCGGCGCAGGAGCGGCGGGCGGCCTTGGCTTCGCGCTCCTAACGCTCGGGGCGAAGCTTATGCCCGGCGCGGAAGTGCTTGAAGCTTATGTCGGGCTGCGGGAGAAAATCCGCGACGCGGACTGGGTGATCACGGGCGAGGGGCGGAGCGATGGGCAAACGTTGTACGGCAAGCTTCCGCTCCACATCGCCCAGCTGGCCCGCGAATCGGGGACGAAAGCCATTCTGCTGTCCGGCAGTCTTGGACCGGACAGCGAGCGGCTTGCGCCGTATTTCGCAGGTTGCTTCTCCATTGCCGAAGGCCCGGCGACGTTGGCCGAATGCATGGAGAATGCCGAAGCCGCGCTATACCGATCGACCCGCCATCTGGCGCGGTTGATCGCCACGGCAAGCGGCTAAGAAGGGAATAAATCATACAAAAGGCACTCTCGGGGATGTAGGAGTGCTTTTTGTATGTCTTTTAAATTTCGCCTTACTTATGGTGCGTTGAAACTGTACATATTTTTGATGATATTTTGTTTACAAGATAAGTTGGTTCATTTCTCATTAACACACAGCTCATTCCAGTCAGCCACTATTGCTTTATCCCCGCGTAAGAGTCGAGTTTCCTTAAAAACGCAGCCCTCTGCCGTTCGTGGGATAGAATTCGCGGGAAATCAAGTTCGACATTGTGCTTCACTTTCGCTGTTCTCTTGTCATAATTATCAATGAGTCTACATATACCCCGGGGGAATCGAAGGAGCACCTTCAACATTTCGTAGTCCTCTCGCTTCAGCTTGAAGATAGTCTGATAGCCATCCAAAAATGATTGAGCGACGGAAAAGCGCCAGTTGTGGCACTGACAAAAGTTGTAAATAGCACGATTTAGATCATACGCACGCAGATCCAGTCTCAACGTCTCAAAATCGATCAAACTGTTACCTTTTCTCGTTCTGATCACATTGGTTGGTCCGAAGTCTCCGTGGCATAAAGTTGGCCTCGTTTTTCGACATATCGAACGGTAGCGGCTCACTTGTAATTGCCGCATAGAAGTTCCCGCCATGTTCAATAGTTCGCTGCCATGCTTTTGGAGCAAGCGGTCAAGCGGACTATTAAAGCCGTTTCTTCTTGCCTTCCGGATGTTGACGAGCAGCTTTCTCTGTTCAATGCGAAGCAAGCTGGGCCATGATCCCAACATATTTTGCTTTCCGAGAGCTGGAATGCTAATCTGAGCACCATTCTGATGAAACTTAGCAAGCAATATGCCGCATTCACTCATTTGCTTCCTCGAAGCCGATGAGGGCCAGGGACCTTTCAGCCATGGGGTAAGAATAAAAGTTGGACTTTTTCGTTTTAACTTGGCGAACAAACGTTGGCCCGGATTTTTGCGAAGGTTGCGCCAGCCGAGTTGAATTGACCCTTTGCGTCGTATCTGCTGCAGTGTCTTGTCAATCCAGCGAAGTTGATTGGGGGAATTAGGCATTTTCTTTAAACAATAATCTGCTCCACCCGCAGCCGTTATTCGATAAACGCCTTTTTTAATAACTTCCGTTCGTTTCGCTCGAATTCCGAATTTTTCAGAAAGCCGTTCGACTCCTAGATTAGTGCGCATGGTCGATCGAGCCTCTCTTATCGGAGGTGTTACTACCCTGGAGTTGTCGGAATAGGTGCTTGTACCGGTTGGCAGCCTGCGGCCATTGATAATGTGCCGCTAGCCGCCTACCAGCGGCAACCCGCTTGTCAGTGAGCTTTTTGTTGCTCCACATTGCTTTAATAGATGCAGCAATTGCTGTACCGTCCGCTCGGGGTATCGTTTGGGCTACGCTGCTGTTCACAAAATCGGCAAGTCCTCCAGCCCGGGTCGATACTAATGGAATTCCGCTGGCCAGCGCCTCAAGCGCGACCAATCCGAATGATTCCTCGGAACTGGGCATCACCACTGCACCATAAGTAGCATACATTTTCTGCACCTGGCTTTGACTGCGGAACCCAAACCAACGCACCTCGGACGATATGCCGAGCTTTCTGGCAAGAGCCTTTAGTTGGTGTACATAACGCTTAGAACCTGTTCCGATCAAATCTAGCCAAACCTTATTTCCATCTTGTTTCAATTTTGAAATAGCTTTCAGTAGAGGTTCTATCCCTTTTAACGGAACGAGCCTGCCAACGTATAAAAGGTGTCGCCGTGATAAACGCGTCTGTGATTTGTGCAAGACTACGCCATGGCTGACGACAGAGGCTTTTCCTGCGACGAAGGGATATAGCTTCTTCAACTTGTAGAGTTCCGATCGGCTTGGAATGGTGATCTTACTTGTCTTCTTAAACAGTAAGGCCTGTTGATCAATCCTTATCTGTTTTTTCTTACTTAGGGGACCCTTTTCTCGAGTAACCAGAGAGTGACTAGTATATATAATCGGAATCTGATATTTCGATTTATAATATTCCGATAAATTGGCGAATTGCAGGCTGTGAATGTGAATTCCGTTTGGTTTCTGGAACCCTTGATGCTTAATCCATCGCTCTATAGCGGCGGGATTAAACTGTTGTGTCTTCATTGAGTAGTAGGGTGCTCTTGTCGGGAAGCGCACGATATACAGCCGCCCGCTTTTGACAATACTGATTGAGGAATTACTGCTCAGGCTAAGGACGGTGGTATGAACGCCGCTACGCACATACGCCTCTGTCAAACTAGTAACTGCTGTCCCTAAACCCCCAATAATATATGGATGGTATTCATTCGTTAGAATCCACAGTCGTCGAGGTTGTCTCAAGATCATTCCTCCCTTATAAAAAACGGTTTATTCCGTTTTTTCTCCTTGCAATCATAACTGACACAATAGAATAGAATATGATGCGTTGAGACATTTGCTTGGACAGAAGACTAGAGGGGGAAATTAACTGTAGCAGTACAGGAAGTCGCTTCACAGTTTTAACGTTTTATCCTCCAATAGTGATTTTAAGCCAAAAGAGTTGTCCTTAAAAATTTCGTCCTACAAGCTCAAGTGCTCACCGTTCTTCTGAACTGCCCTTAATGACTCTTCGGATGCGGCGAATTATGTGAATCGGTCATATAGGTCGAGACGAGACCTTGATCAGGAATAGTTCTCCATCATTTGATATAAATAATTTCGAAAGTCTTCAACATAGGTTTTGGGCTCTACAACTACTAGATGGATGCCGAAGCTTGCTAATAATTGAAATCCCATACGATTTTGAGGGACATAAAGGGTTGCTAATAGAAATCCAGAACTATGGTCTTCAATACTTCTTCGTCCATACCTTTCGATGATTTGATCTTTTATGCTGGGCGATATCCGTGCCTTAATCGTGACGAATTGCGGTACATAACTTGCTTCGTTTCTTTGCTCGGGCCAATCGTCTCTCGGATGAAACGCGCTTTCATCCATAGTAATAGGATCGATCCGAGATAACTTGAATGTCCGATATCCCTGTCGATGTAAACAGAATCCTTTCAAGTACCAACTCGATTCGCTAAAATGAAGCTCATAGGGCTCGACCATTCTGTTCGTTACAGCCCCATCTTTATCTGTATAATCAAATGAAACCAGTCTTTTCCTTAAAATGGATTCTTGACATGTCTTTAAGGTTTCAAGAATCTCGGACCGACCTTCCCAATCATAAAACGACAGTTGAATGGTACGATTCAGAGACAATGGACTAACCATTGCCTCTATTTTTTTAATCGTTCTTTCAACTTCTTCAGTAAGGAGAATTTGTTCCAATCCGCCGAGTGCAGTTAATATATTCTGTAAATCGGAGCTGCTTAAAAGGCGTTTATCAACCTTGTATTCATCCATTATGCCGTAGCCGCCTTTGACCCCGGTGACAGAGTAGATCGGGATGTTCGATAAGCTCAATGTTTCCATATCCCGAAGGATCGTTCTTTTGGAAACATTGAATAGTTGCGAGAATTGCTTTGTAGAAACAACCTCTTTTTTCAGCAATATCATGATAATCGAAATGAGTCTCTCCACTTTGTCCATAATTACCCTCTTTTTTTCTACATGACTTCAGAATGGTGACAATAGGATGTCACCTTTTGTCCATTATACTACATGTATCACAAGAAGGAGGTTATATTCAATGTTTAATCCAACCGATTTTCCCAAGCCCACCTATATTTCAGTCAACGGTGTGGAACTCGAAGTCTTTGAAGCAGGCCGACAAAATGCCGGAAAACCCATTGTCCTCTGTCACGGCTGGCCAGAGCATGCCTTTTCTTGGCGTCATCAAGTGGCCGCCCTTGCCGCAGCGGGCTACCATGTCATCGTCCCAAACCAGCGGGGTTACGGCAACTCATCCCGTCCGACCGAAGTAACAGACTATGACATTGAACACTTGTCGGGTGATCTCATCGCACTTCTCGATCACTACGGATACGAAGACGCCATCTTTGTCGGTCATGATTGGGGTGCAATGGTCGTTTGGGGACTGACCTTATTGCATCCAAACCGTGTAAACAAAGTGATAAATCTGAGCTTGCCTTACCAAGAGCGCGGAGAAAAACCCTGGATCGAGTTCATGGAAGAAATACTTGGCGGCGACTTCTATTTCGTCCACTTCAATCGACAGCCAGGCGTCGCGGACGCCGTATTCAAAGGTAATACGTTCCGGTTCCTTCGCAACCTGTATAGGAAGAACGAGCCCTCCACAGAGCCTCAGCCAGGTATGGCGTTAATCAATCTCGCCAGAGCAGAAACACCACGGGGTGAGCCCTTGATGAGCGACAGCGAGCTGGCCGTTCTCGTCTCCGCTTTTGAAACATCAGGGTTCACGGGCAGTATAAATTGGTACAGGAACCTTGACCGCAACTGGCGCTTATTGGCGGAGGTGAACCCAACTATCCAACAGCCGACCCTCATGATCTACGGCGACCGGGATGCGGTTCAAAAGTCTGAAAACCTGACAAAGTTCGTGCCCAATGTGAAAGTGGTGAATCTGGATTGCGGTCATTGGATCCAGCAAGAAAAGCCGGAAGAAACAAACCAAGCGATTTTGAGATGGCTGGAACAGCAGGATGCCAAGGATTAGGACGCGTCTCCTAAAGGCGCGGACTTCGGTGTATGGGAACTATACATGGAATAGCCCGACCATCTTCACCACGGTCCCCACACGCTCCACCAAGCCAACACAAAGGAGAACGTCCATCATAGGCGTTCTCCTTTTGCACTTCGTCATGGAGGGAAATGAAATGGATAGTCTATCTAATACCTATTAAAATTTAATTAAGGGTGAATCATTCCTCTTACTTCAGCGAGATGAAGCCAACCTTGATCACGATCAAATCCTGCAATTCATTAAGAATCTATTAAGAAAAGCACATCTATTTTTTTAATACCTTTAAGTTCTTTGTCAGATACCAATCTTTCCTTGAAACTCATTTGATCGCCCCCTAAAAGTTGCATCCCTGATAAGGACGGTTCGGTAAAAGAACTGGGCTATCAAGGGGAGAGAGCAGTGAGTCCGGTGCTAATCAATAGGGTTGTCAATGTGGTCCCGATAGTAGTCAAAGTACAACTGGTTTTGCGTACCTCTCACGGCATAGAACACTTCGGATACGGATTTGTTCCGCTGCCGCAGCAACTGCTCCAGCCATTGGGTGGTCAGCCCGTTGTGAGCGAGATTGTCTTTCATAATTATACCGTCCATAATCAACTCGACAGGGAACGACTGAACGGCCGCGGCGTGTAGCTTCAAATCTTTGCGCGTCACCCACTCATACTCACTTTTCTTCTTCACGGACAGCTTCCCGTGATCCTCCATGCAAGCGTACTCGACCTCCGCCATATTGAAAATATTTTTTTCACGCAAAGATTGGGCTAGAGAGTCCAACGTGTAGCGGATTTTTCGCATGTTGTCCTCGAGAATTTTGCCGTTCTCGATGATGACGGTTGGAGTGCCGGATACCAGCCGATTCCATGCCCGGCTATTGAGCGCAATCTTGGACACGAGGAAAGAGATGCCGAAGAATATCAGCAGCGATACGACGATGAGCCAATGGTTAAGCTTCACATTTAACGCCAAATTCGACGCAATGGCGCCCAGCGTAATGCCGCTTACGAAGTCATGGAAGGTCATGTTGGATATCGTCTGCTTGCCAAGAATCCTCGACGTAATCATGAGGAGTGTAAAAGCGGCGATCGTTCGAATAATAACTTCCACGTATGCTTGCAATGGGCAGACTCCTTGTTTCAATTTGTGGGGGCTGTCGTACGGTCCGATAATAACAATATTGACGGTTGGAGCCGGTATTATAACTCTTTCGCTTTGCGGTAAGCTCTTTTCTCAGTTTTCGCTGATAGACCTGTTAAGCTGAACCCTATCATAAGTAGGGCGAAATAAAATTGAAGTTAAAACAGCACCATTCCAAATCAACTGGAATGGTGCTGTTTTTATGAGATAAACATTCCCTGAAGTAAAATCTCTAAATAATCAATCTCTAATTTCATTGTATTTAAATTTAATTAATCAATAGATAATTCTTACAATTTAAATGGATATCGTTTAATTTAAGTGATAAAATACGGAGATTATACAAATTAATTATCAAGATAAGTATAGAGCGCCTGTTTAAAAGTATTGAAGAGTTCCGAAAAAATAGTTTCTACTTTATACAAGTTGTTGAATCGACAGATTGGTGGGAATACAACAGATGCCTCGTATTTTTTATAAAATGATATATAAAATAGCAATTGCTTGTAAGAAGTTGCTAATACTGTTCATCCCACTGCATATAAGAAATAAGGTGAAACAAGTGGTGCTAGCTAAAGGGTATACTCAGGAAAGTGAGCAAGCCCTCAGCAAGCAATTCTATACGGAAAAGATAACTGGCGTAAACCTAATTGGGTACTCGCGTGCTGAGATGGGACTAGGTGAGTCATGTAGAATTGCTGCAAGAAGTCTGGAGAACTCGAAGCTACCCTACGATATTATTAGCTACATCGGGACAAGCACGGCAAGAATGTCCGATTTATCTTGGCAGCACAAAGAAGTGGATCAACCGAAGTACAACATTAATATATTTCATATTAATGCTGAGCAAATGCTAGAAACCTATATTCAATATGGAACTAGGTTGTTTGAAGGACGTTATAACATTGGGTATTGGCATTGGGAGCTTCCTGAATTCCCTGAGGATTGGATGGACGGCTTCAAATTTGTACACGAAGTGTGGGTACCCTCTAACTTCGTTGCACAATCTATCTCTATGAAAAGTCCAGTACCTGTCGTGAGGATTCCACACGGGATTGAAGTTAAAATCGATGAATATCGGACTCGAGCCTATTATCAGCTACCAGAGCTCGCATTTCTATTCTTGACTATGTATGACGTCAATAGCTATCAAGAACGGAAAAATCCGATTGCATCCATACATGCATTTAAGCAATCATTTCAGCCTAACGATATGACAGTTGGCTTGGTAATCAAAGTAAACAATGTTCATGCAAATAGAGAAGAAATAAAATTACTCCATGAACATATACAAGGCTACAATAATATCTACATAATTACACAAATATTAAGCAGAAACGATACAAATGCATTAATACAATGTACGGATAGCTATATCTCTTTACATAGAGGAGAAGGTTTTGGACTTGTCATGGCGGAAGCAATGTATCTCAGAAAGCCGGTTGTTGCAACCAATTGGTCTTCTAATACGGATTTTATGAACGAGAAAAACTCTTGCCTAGTGGATTATGAGCTAATACCTATTGGGAAAGATTATGGCCCATATCAAGCCTTTCAGAAATGGGCTAATCCTAATGTAGAGCACGCCAGTTCTCATATGAAGAGACTTGTGAATGATGCTGAGTTTTACAATAGAATTGCTTTAAAAGGACAACAAACGATTAAAAATGATTACTCTCCAAGTGTCATTGGCAAGATGATTGAGGAAAGATTGAACTATATTCAAATCAACTTAGGAGGATAAAATGACAATCGTCAGTTTAATATTAGCTGGAGGCAAAGGAGAACGGTTTTGGCCTAAAAGTCGTACAAATTTTCCGAAACAGTTTTTGAATATATCAGGTCAGAAATCAATGATTCAGCAAACAGTAGCACGATTGGAACGACTAATGAGTATAGATCAAGTGTTTATCATAACGAATGAAATGTATGCTGAACTTATTCGTATGCAGATTCCACACTTAAAGCAGGAGAATATACTTATCGAGCCTGTTGGTCGAAATACTGCACCTTGCATTGGACTTGCCGCAATTCAGATTGAGCGTAAGTTCCCGAATAGTACGATGATTGTATTGCCATCTGATCATATTATAAAAGATGAAGATGAGTTTTTGCGAATCATTCCAGTTGCAATCAAAGTAGCGTCTTATAATGATAATATTGTCACGCTCGGTATAACTCCACATTATCCTGAGACAGGATATGGTTACTTGGAAAGTATGGGTGAACACGAGAAAATTGATGACATGGATGTTCACCGTGTCCGTAGATTTATTGAGAAACCTACCTTAGAGGATGCTCAGCGCTACATACAAGCCGGAAGATTCTACTGGAACAGTGGAATATTTGTTTGGAAAACCAATACCGTTTTTAAAAATATTAAAAGGCATTTACCAGAAGTACATGATATCCTATCAAACATACAGCTAGTTCTAGGAGAGCCTAATGAGAAAGATGTCATTGGATCTGAGTTCTATAAAATGCCTGAAGAGTCAATAGATTATGGTATTATGGAGAAGGCGGATGACATTTATGTCATTCCTTGCCGATTAGGTTGGGATGATGTTGGAAGTTGGACGGTGCTAGATCGGATAAACGAACGTGATAAAGATGGGAATGTCACGATTGGCAATACGCTGGTTATTGACACGAAGCGAAGTATTATTGAGAGTAATAGCCACAAGCTAATTGCCACATTAGGTATAGAGGATCTTATTATTATAGATACGGATGACGTGACACTGATTTGTACGAAGGATAAGGCACAAGAAGTCAAAAGGTTGCTTAAGGAGCTTCGTTCTCAGCAACTTGAAGAATATTTATAATTTAAATGAGGTTGGGGAACGATAATGGGAAAAAGTACATTAGTAACAGGCATTACTGGGCAGGATGGTTCCTACTTAGCTGAGCTATTATTAGATAAGGGATATAAGGTGTATGGACTACGTCGTCGAACGAGTATGCCTATGATGGAGAATATAGGTCACATAGCAAAAGAAATTGAGTTCATTGATGGCGATTTAATGGATAAAGGCTCCTTAGATTATGCAGTTAAAGTATCTCGACCAGATGAGGTATATAATTTGGCAGCTCAATCTTTCGTGGGCTCCTCTTGGGATCAGCCCGCGCTAACTGGACAAATAACTGCAATTGGTGTAACGAATATATTAGAGGCTGTACGTTTGAATAAGCCAGATGCAAGATTCTATCAAGCATCTAGCAGTGAAATGTTTGGCAAGGCAGTCGAAACCCCACAAAAAGAAACAACGCCATTCTATCCACGTAGTCCTTATGGCGTTGCTAAAGTATATGGCCATTGGATTACCGTGAACTATCGTGAGAGTTATAATATGTTTGCATGTTCCGGAATTCTATTTAATCATGAATCTCCTCGTCGTGGACTGGAGTTCGTTACACGAAAGGTGACGAATGCGGCTGCTCGAATTAAGTTAGGCTTACAGGATGAATTGCGAATGGGTAATCTAGATGCGAAGCGTGATTGGGGCTTTGCTGGTGATTACGTTAAGGCGATGTGGCTCATGCTTCAACAAGAGCAACCAGAAGATTTTGTTGTTTCCACCGGTGAGACACATACGGTAGAGACTTTGATAGAGATTGCGTTTAGTCATGTTAATTTGAATTGGAGAGACTATGTGGTCATAGATCCTAAGTTTGTTCGTCCTGCTGAGGTAGATTTACTATTAGGAGATAGTACAAAAGCAAAGGAAAAGCTCGGTTGGAAGTTAGAGGTAGGATTTGAAGAAATGATTCGGATGATGGTCGAAAATGATCTGAGATTGAATCGTTAGTAGCAGCAGGTTCACTAGTTATATAAAGGCAAGTTTACTACAAGAAACTGTATCATATGTGAAGTATAGCGAGGAACCGCGTAATGTCGCGGTTCTTTTCATTTTTGCAGTATACTGGAAACATGTTCTATGTAATTGAAACAGCTGACATTGTAAGCATTGCTTGAAAAGATGGTGAAGCCAAGGTCAGAAAAAGTGCCATACTGCTCGGGATGATAGGCCTGTTCGCCATCGTTACGATCGTGAATACGACCGTCTGAAAGACGGATGAGGGGTTAGCACGTATCAAACACTATTAGGCTATTGAGGTGATTAGTTAATGAGTAATCTAAAATTTGATGTTGAAGATATTCGAAGAAATATGTTCTACGTTAAGAATAAGAACAGAGTAAATAAACAGATCGAGGACCAAGGCAGTAGTCAACATGATAAAACAAATCAGTTAATCGTTGAGCTTGGTTTGGTCAATCGATTATGGAATGTGAATCCGGAGCATGAGATAACATCTCATCGGCAAGTAGTCGGCAAATTTATTGTGTTTGGAAAAAAAGTCATGCGAAAAGTATTACGTTGGTATGTATCTAACACTTTTCATAAACAACGGGAGTTTAATGCTAGCGTTACTAGGACGTTAAATTTATTATATGGAAGATTAAATGAGTATAGCGAGAAGTTTCATGTCATGGATGAAGAAATCTCGCTGTTACAAGAGCGTATTCTGCAATTAGAAGCGGAACTTAATCGGCAATTAGCTGCTGAAGCAGATAGAAAAGCGAAGATTGAGGAAAATCGAATGGATTATGTAAAATTCGAAGATCAATTTCGAGGTACGAGAGCTTCTATCATTGAACGCCAACGGCAATATCTCCCGTATTTTATAGATAAAAAGAATGTACTTGACATTGGTTGCGGCAGAGGGGAATTTATACAGTTACTTCAGAGCGAAGGCATTTCCGCATGCGGTATCGACTTGAATGCGGATATGGTGAGATATTGCAAGAACAAAGGTTATGATGTGCATCAAGCCAATGCAATCGAATATTTGGCTACGGTAGACGACGAAACTTACGATGGGATTTTTATGGCGCAAGTAATTGAGCATATATCCTATGAGGAATATGTACCGCTTCTCAAAGAGATTTTCCGAGTATTGAAACCTAAAGGTGTTGTTGTTGTTGAGACAATTAACGTTGAAACGATTGTTGCCGTGACCCACTCTTACTATTTGGACCCTTCTCATGTGAATTTAGTACACCCTGAATTACTTCGATTCATTATGAAAGAGATAGGATATTCAGATATTGAACGTAGAGATTCGGCTCCAGTTGAATTCCGTCCACCGGTACTAACTTCTAATAGTGAAGATTCGCAATTGTTGCAAGCTTATTTCGAGCAGGTACATTCACTGCTCTATGGAAATAGGGATTATGCTATTGTTGCCACTAAATAATGGAATGAAGGGAAGCTTATTGTGAAAAAAAATAAAAAAGTTGCGATATGTCATGCACAAGTCCCCTTTGTGAGAGGCGGCGCCGAATTGCTCGTCGAGTCTCTGCGTAGCGAGCTGATTAAGCGTAATTATGATTCAGAAATTATTGCATTACCATTCAAGTGGTATCCTGATCAGCAGCTTGTTCAAAGTATGTTGAACTGGAGATTCGTTGATTTAAGTGAAAGTAATGGGGAACCGATCGATCTAGTGATTGCTACAAAGTTTCCTTCATACGGAATAACACATCCTAATAAAGTGACATGGTTAGTTCATCAGTTCCGACAGGCGTATGAATTGGTTGGCACGGAGTATAGCGCATTTGACCATTCGGCCGAAAGTTTAGCACTAAAAGAATTAATCATGCGATACGATACGAATACGTTGATGGAGTCGAAGAAAATATTTACGATAGCACATAATGTAACGGATCGTTTATGCAAGTTTAACCAGATCGAGGCAGATACGTTATACCATCCGCCCAAGCATGTTGGTAACTACTATTGTTCGCAGTTCGATAAATATATTTTGTCGGTTGGAAGATTGGATACGATTAAGAGAGTAGATCTTCTTATTAAAGCACTAAAAACGACGGATTCTAGCGTGAAGTGCGTGATTGTTGGAAAAGGGGCTGAAAGAGAAAATCTAGAGCGTTTAGTTGCGAGTCTGAAGCTCGAGAATAGAGTGAAGTTTCTTGGTTTTGTAGAAGATAAGCAATTATTGGAGTTATACGCGAATTGTACAGCCGTATATTTCGCTCCTTATGATGAGGACTACGGTTATGTGACACTAGAAGCATTCTTATCCGGTAAACCGGTGATTACATTAGCGGATTCGGGTGGCGTGCTTGAGTTTGTAAAACATGAACATTCCGGTATTGTAGCTAATTCCGTAAATGATATATCAGAGGCAATTAATAAGTTGAGTCGGAGTGCCGTGGCTGCTCAAGAACTCGGCCATAATGGCAAACTCGCCGTTCAACACTTTTCGTGGGATCATGTAATCGATCAATTAACAGCTACTTTAAGGTAGGTGAAACTTTTGAAAAAAGTCGCGTTTTTTTCCCCCCTCAACCCTATTCGATCGGGAATATCGGACTACAGTGAAGACATTCTTCCTTATTTGGAAAGAAACTTCGGAATTGATCTATATGTTTCTACGGGTTTTTCGATCGAAAATGAGAGTATTAAGAGTAAGTTTCCGGTGCGGTATTTTTCGGATTTTGAGAGAATCTACCGTAACCAAGGATATGATGCACTTATCTATCATCTGGGGAACAACGATGAAGCACATCATGAGATTTATGAGATGTTTCTTCGTTATCCGGGTATCGTTGTTCTTCATGATTATTCGCTCCATCATTTTTTTGCCGGGAAAACAATAGGTCAAGGGCACAACGAACAATATTGCGATGAAATGTCGTATAACTATGGGGACAATGGATTAGAAAAAGCACGACAAGTTTTGTCTAAAGAAATTCCTCCGTTATGGGAAACCTCATCTTTGACTTACCCGTTGAATCTAAGAATTCTTAATCGCGCCCTGGCGGTAATCGTGCATTCGGAATTCTCGGCTAAACTTCTAAGAGATCAGGTTTCTTATGTGCCGATTTCCTTGATTCCAATGCCGAGTCCGCATATAAGCAGACTAGAAGATTTACAACAGGAGAAGGAGACAGCTAGACAGGCACTAGGTATAGCAGACGATGACATTGTGATTGCGTCAGTGGGATTTGTAAATCCAACAAAGAGAATACACAAAGTAATCGAAGCATTGGGTTATCTAAAGAAAAACAAACAATTGCAGCGTTTCAAATACTACATTGTTGGGGAAGTGTCAACGTCTTACCATCTAAGAGAAATGGTAAAGAAGCACGGCCTTCAAGAGCATGTCGTTATTACTGGATATGTAAGGTTAGATGAGTTTGATACGTATATCGCAGCTTCAGATATTTGTGTTAACCTTCGTTACCCTACGCAAGGAGAGAGTTCGGCGAGCTTGTTGAAGATACTTGGGTATGGCAAGTCCGTTATTGCGACAAATATCGGTTCTTTTAGCGAGTTTCCGGACGAGATTGTACACAAAGTTGGTTATGACGATAGCGAAGTAAGCGATATCGCGAAGTCTATTGTACAAATTTGCGGTTCCGACCCATACGATACTCAGAGACGAGTACTAGAGTTTGTTAATCTTCATCATACATTACAAATATGCGCGGACCATTATGCTAAGTTGGTTGATGAAATAATCGAAGATAGGCAAGTGAACGTTTTTATTAGTTTGGAGAAAGTAATAGAAAACTACACAAAGAAGGTTATGGAATTCGAGACAGGGCAGACTTCCTTAGAAGAAAGTCTGCAACGATTCGCAAATGAAGTTGTTGATGTTTTTAATCGAGAGCATCCATAACTGTTCGAACTAGAAGTCATTTAATCATATTACAGGGGGGGATATTCATGAATGCCTTTTTTGATCCATTTTCCAGGTTCGCAGACTTAGATACAAAACTTCTAATAAGCTCTCCTTATTTTAAAGGGCAATACGGAGGCCTATTTGTTGTCGATTTTGCGCTGAAAAACATTAGCAAACTTGCATCAGCAGATTGCCGAGGGATTGCTAGAGATGATCAGTATTATTATGTTGCTACAAACTCGCACGGTATATTAAAATTCGATCACGAATTGAATAAAGTCGGTGTCTATAATAGCTCTGAGCTTGATTATCATGGCATGGCAATCGCACCAGATGGGTTGATTTACGTTGTCGAGACGGCACGTAACACAATTGCTATTCATGAATCGACTTCATTCCGTAAGGTAGACGAGATTGTCATTAATAAGAATCAAAATATGGACATCAATCATATTAACGACCTTAGTATTGTGGGAAACCGACTTTTTCTCTCAATGTTTTCGATGGATAACAATTGGGGAGAGAGTAGAGAATATTCCAAAGGTGTCATAGCAGAGTATGATCTGATTACAAATGAATTTGTTAAAACGCATGTTGAAAATTTGCTTATGCCGCATAGCGTTAAGATTATTGAAGATGAAGTCTTCTACTGTAATTCATTGGGGCTCAGCTTGAATAACGGGAATCATACTATTGCAAGGTTAGGAGGATTTACGCGAGGATTAACATATGACAGTTGGAATTATTATGTAGGCCAAAGCGAGATGAGGCACATCAGTCGTGCGTTGAAACATTTACCGAATTTTTCAGTAGACTGCGGAATTCATATTATTGATAAAACTAATAAATCGTCTCGATTTCTGCATATGCCGGCGGTCGGAGTATATGACATTGTTGTACTTGGTGAGAGTAGTTTCCCTGATTCTGTAGATCCGAGAAACGATAATGTAATGAAGATGTTCGTCTCGCTCAGCGATTGGCATTTTGTTGAGGATACACATGTATGGACGGCATCTAAGCAAGCAACAGTTAAACTCCATAAGCACCGTGGACGTGACCAGTTGATTCTGGATTTGCGGAATGGATACCCGGGCGAACTGGATTGCGATATATTAGTTAATTCTAAATTAATTGGAACCGTGAAGTTCACGGAGCTAGGGGATCAACAATTGCAATTTGCTCTTGACTCTGTTAATCCAGGACCGGTAGCAATAACGTTATCCGTATCGCGCTTATGGTCGCCGGTTGATGTCTTTGAGAGTACAGATAATCGAATACTTGGTGTTGCAGTTAAGTCAATTGAGATTAAATAAACAATGAGGTGGTGAATTATGGGGTCATCATACTTTAATGAAGTAGTAAATGGATTGATAACAGCTTTTTACGAGAAAGTTCTTAAAAGAAAGCCAGAACAAAGCGAAGTTGCTTATTGGGAAGAGTATATAGAACAGAATGGAAGCAATGTCGAAGCTATTCAGTCAGTGCTCGGGCATTTTTTATATTCAAGGGAATTTAAGGTGCATGCAATTAATAATCTTACTAGTCTTGAAAGCATGATAAATAAAACAGAGAGTAAAAAGAAGGTAGCTATTTGGGGTTCGGGAGAAGAAAGCAGAATCATTAAGGCAATAATTGAACACACATGTCAATCTATTTTTGAAATCAGTTATTTCATTGATGATGATTTCAAAAGAAAAGTTTGTGGCCTGCCCGTAAAAAAAATAAGGGAAATCGATAAAACAACCGATTTTATTATTATTTCAAAAACCGTAAGCGAAAAAGATAAAATTTTTGAACACGATAATCTCTTACGTTTATCTAGCATGCTTAGAAGTTTCGATAGCGATCGTTATTATTTGACTTTGCCAAACCCTGTAGACGGTAGAATAGATTCTATTAAATTAAGCGATCTGCTGAATGAAAATGTAGTTATTTACGCCGGTGGCGCAACAGGGGAGAAATTCGTTCAATTAATGAACGAACTAAATAATGTCTATCAACGTGTTTTTGATCAAACAATTAACATAGATAGAATTGTAGGTTCATCAAAGCCATCTTTATTAACATATAAAGCAGCAGGGCCCAATGTTAATAATAAAATATTAATTGCACAAGACGAACATTTTGAAACAGTAAATATGCTATTAGAAACTGGTGTTTCTATACATAATATTCACTTGATTAGATATTCCGACTTGAAGGCAAATCTAAGCGACGTGTATTTTAGAGATGAAAGTATTTTGGTTTATACAAAGACAAAAGTAGGAACCAGCAGTTTTTCGAACTCTTTAAATCATTATGGATTACCCAACCTCGTGACCCATTATATTATAGAAGATCCTTTTATGTATATGAAACAAGCATTTGATACAGTAAATAAGGGGTATAGAAATAGAGGTAATTTATTAGAGTATTTAAAAACAAATTGGTATGTGCTTTCCAATACGGTATATATTAACGAATATTTGCAACGGAACTTGCATAAGAAAAAAATCAGTGTTATTACCGGTGTCAGAAATCCGTTGGATCAGATGATTTCGTTTTTTTTTCAATGTTTCGATTCAGAGTGTTCTAGAGGACTTAGACAATACCCCGACAATTTGGATAGCGTAAAAGAAGAGCTTAAGGAATCTATATATACTCAGTTTCTAAATGAAGATTGGTTTATTCATGAGTTCAAAAAAAACTTGGATGTGAACGTGTACGATTATTCTTTTGATTGCTCAAAAGGATATCAAATAATAGAGGACAAAAATGTATGTACGTTAATTATACGGGTAGAGGATATGGATAGGGTTTGGAGTAAAGCCGTTACAGAATGGTTAGGGGAAGAACGGCTAAAAGATATTCCTGTGAAGTTGCACAAGGGAAATGAAGCGTCCCAAAAATCCATTGCCGACATCTACAAGAAAGTAAAATCTACCATTCAGTTTGATGCGGAACTGATCGAGGGGATTTATTCAACGCAGCATGCCAAACATTTTTATACGGATGAAGAGCTATCTCGGTTTAAACAGTATTGGTTAAACCGATAGATAAAAAATCGCCGCTCACTCCCTCATGGGAAACGAGCGGCGATTTTCTGTTAGTGTTCTATCGTTTCCGATGAAATTATCTAGGAGTTTTTAGTTAATTTAATATTATATAAATAAGAGTCTTGGGGGATTTTCGCGTTAATTCCATCGATGAAGAATCGTAATGTAGCATTCTTTATATTCTCGCTATCTGAGCTGAATTCAAAGGAAAAGTCATTAAACTGATCTGTCAGACCCCCATTATTGAATTGAGGCAGATCATCTGGATATAGATCCATTCTGAGTGTATGAAAACCTTTCGCTGTGTAAGAAAGCGTATAGCTTTGATTCGGTTCTAAATGTAAAGGTGTAGTACTTGTTAAATAGACTGTGGCACTACCGTCTGCTCCCTTATTTATGCGATATCCTTGTGTACCACCAATATCGATTTGATCGACATATTGCGTATTGGTTTGGAATTCAATGTTCTGGGGAGAAATTAAGGAAGCAGCATCATCAATAAAATCATATCTAGATAAATCTCCAATTAGCGCCTCGTTGACCTCTTTGATAATAATATCGTGATTGAGCACTTCTTTATTCCAGTCAATATGTTTTGGAATACCTAGGTCTTTGAAATCAGGTATACCGTTGGTATACTGTCGATGAGTGCTATAGTAATAGTATAGATCCAACGTTGAGAAGAAGTTATTTTCATTAAGTAATTGAATTAATTGAAAAGAGAAACTGCCACTTTCAATAGCAATCGAAGGTCGTGATGGGCTATCTTCCTTATCTATATCAATAATAGGTTGGGGAACAGTGTAATTCACAGGTGGTTTCCACAGATTCAGTAAATCTGCCAGGTCTCGATCAAATCCTGTCGGAACAACATAATCGATTGATTTTAGATTAAGTTCAGGTAGTGATAACGATGGGCTCAATTCGTTTATTTGTTCCGTTAATTTTTGAAGCGTAAAAAAAGCACCTGCAAGATTCCAATGAATGCCTCCTTTAGGGAAAATAGGGGTATCTCGCTTATTCTCCATAGAAATACGATGACCGTCGATATAGTTGATATGATACTTCTCAAGAAGAGGCAGGAGTAAATCATAATTTCTTGGTTCAGAGGATGAGGAGCGACTCGGTAGAAACTCTGGGTAAACGGCTGCTTTACTTGGCGTTATTAAAAAAACGAATGTTTTGCCGAGTCGGGTCACTTCGTCCTGTACAATTTTCATCTTTTGAACTTTGTTCTCTAAGATAGACTGATCCAGAAGTGGCGTCTGATGATTAAACTCGTGAATATATACGCTTTCAAATAATTGGTTTGATTTCCCTTCTACAATTGTACTATTGGGCGAGGCTTGACTAAATAACGAATAGTACAATTGGTTGTTCGTTTTTACTACAATATTCTTTATACTATTATGCTGATCTAACCAATTTTCCGTTTGTTGCTGTGCTTGACCTGACCAAAATGATTGTAGAGTAAAGGTTGGTTTTACTGCAGATTCGGTTACTCCAGTAAGCGAAACATCAGGGAAGATGTGAAATTTATATTGAATAATTGGAAACATAAAAATGATCACGACTAAAAGCAAAAAAACAAATCGAAAAGTATATTTTTTTTCGATCAAAACGACTCCTCCTACTAAAACCTAAAATAGATAAATGGACTGTAAGTAGATGATATACACCTAACCATGGAGACGATCAGTAACAGTAAAATGAGAGCGACTTTAAATGTTTCATTTTGAATAATGGCTGTTACCCTAAGGGAAAACGTATTATATAATCGAGTTGCAGGCATGAAACAGATGAGCACAGCCATGATCAAGAAGAATAGTCCTGCGTTCGTAAGGCTAGGCGAGAATAAGGTAGAACTATTATCAGACAAGAAAAACATTTTTTTCAGGTAGGATAAGGCATCCGGCAATGTATTTGATCGGAAAAATACCCATGCAATTAATACTAATAAGTAAGTATAGATGATGTTAATCCATTTAGGCAGCGATGCCGAGAACTTTAGCCAAACGATTCGATCTATAATTTGATAAGCCCCTTGAATAAAGCCCCAAATTAAAAAATTCCAGCTAGCTCCATGCCATATTCCGGAAATTAAAAATACAATCCACAAGTTGATGTATGTTCTATATTTAGCAAGACGGTTTCCGCCAAGAGGTATATAGAGATAGGATTTCATCCATGCTCCTAATGAGATATGCCATCGTCTCCAGAAATCTGAGATATTAAGAGCCAAGTATGGTCTGTTAAAGTTCTCGCCAATTTTAAAACCCATCATCCTGCTTAATCCAATCGCCATATCTGCATAACCAGAAAAATCAAAATAGATTTGCATGGAGTAGGCTATAATAGCAATCCATGCGGTAGATGTATGAAGACTGTCAATAGGAGAAGTGAAGACGCTGTCGACATAATATGCGATATTGTCTGCAATCCATACTTTTTTAAACAAGCCAATAGAGAAGCGGTATAGTCCGTTAAGGATATCGTCGTACTGTACGCTTCTTTTTTTTAATTGGTCAGATAAATGTTGATACTTAATAATTGGTCCTGCGATGGACATTGGGAAAAGCAATATGTAAATGAAATATTGGTTCATCTCAGTTGTTGGTTCTTTCGAACCATAGTATACGTCCAATATATAGCTGAGTTTATGGAAGACGATAAACGATATTCCTATCGGAAGGATAATGTAAGTCCATACGATTTGGTTTGACATGGGAAGTACAGCATTGAAATTTTCGAAAATGAAATTCGTATATTTAAAATAAACAAGTAAACCGATGTTTATTATTAATAATAGTGCTAACGTGAGTTTTCTTGGCACTTTGTCTTTCATGTTATGCATGGCATTAACTAAATGCCAATCGAGAGCTAATGATAAGAATAGAATAGGAGCAAAGGAAGGAGCACCCCAAACATAAAACAAAATGCTGCCCAATAAAATGATGGAATTTCTGTACTTTTGAGTGCTTAGGTAATAAATAATAAAGAATAGTGGGAAAAATCCGTATAAAAATAACACTGATGAGAAAACCAACGGGATACCTCCGAACATAATATAATTAATTCAGTAGATTCGTAGTAGGTTTAAATTATACCACTAAAAATAGTAGTAGTATCCACATGAATCAGGAAATTTTTGTTTATTGTAATAAAATGAGAACTTATGGCTGTTAAGTCGGAGTTGAAAGCGAAGAAGATTTCAGAGCGCTGAAGCAAAAAGGTTTTCAGCTGTTCCAGGGCAATTAGTTTGGTAGACCACAAGCCAATTGTAACAAAAGTATTGAAAGTTAATGAAGTGGAGAAAGACTTTAACAACATTAAAGAAACATTAATGTTGGCTAGAGTAGTTGGTTAAATTGATATGTAAAATGAAGAAAGGAGAATTAAATTATTAGAAAGGGGAAATCAAATATATATGAAATCATGTGTTAGTTTTCTTTGATATTTTTCAATAATTTAGAGTCAGCGGCTTGAGTGCTTTTCTATTTCGTCCGTTTGATGACACGCTGAACCGTACCATAAGTAACGGCAAGTTTTTTAGGGGTTGAACGATCAATAGATGGATTCGTTTTGTACTGGGGGACGCAAGATATATGAATCATAGCTTCTATCCGACCTGTATGGATACGGCAAACAAAGCAATAATGCCTTCATACAGGAGTTTCTACAGCGGGTGCAGCAAGAAGCGCTGGAGCGTTAATTCCGCAGATTCCCTCCTCCAATTGCTGATACACTATGATTGTGACCTTAATACACTAACATCATCACCAGACAACTATCATGGAGGTATAAACTTGAGAGAAAGGGTTGCTCCCATAAAGAAACGGGGCCGGCGTTTGAAGTTAAAACCCCGCCCCCTCCATTATCGGGTAAAAAAAACGATGAAACGAAAAATCAATGTGGTTGTGGACAACACTTCGCATCCAGTTGTTACCAAGACATCCAACCCTGTTACGACCATTAACTCCAATCCCAATGATACCTCAACATCCAACTCCACTGCCGCCAACACATCAAACCCCAGTGCCGCTAACACGTCCAATCCCATCGCTACAATGACGTCCAATCCCAATGATGCCAATACGTCCAATCCCGTCACCACCAATAACAACACCAATACGTTTAGTCCGACGATTAATGTGAATCCGACGATTACAGTTAATTCGACAACATCCGGACAGGGATTGCTGACGGAGTTTAATTTTGTACCGTTGGATTTCGATAACTCCCTAGCCGCACCTGTTAGATTTGCAACGCTAAACTCGACTCCACTAGTCTTTACTATCGATAATACGAGTGATCGGGTATGGCTCCAAATGTCCATTCAGTGGCGAGCTATCGCGCCGACAGAAGCAAGATTCCATATTTCTCGCAGAAGGCAAGGGGAGATCGTTTTTACCGATATATGCACGACGGACGACAGCACAAACTCTCCTGGTTCCGCTACGACCAGTTTAACTTGTGTGGACGATCAGCCGATCCTGACAGCAGGGTTTCAGCAAGTAGAATATCAAGTAACGGTTGAAGACAATAACATGGCGACTATTCTTATATTTACTGGAAACGGCATCTTGACGGGCGCAGAAATCGAAGCCAACAGTTTCTCGGCCCCCTAATAAAGAGAAGCGCGGTCCAAAGAAGAGAAGGCCATTCCCATGGATAGGAGTGGTCTTCTAAAACTTGCCGTTACAGCTAGCGCGGAGAACCGTACCATAAGTAATGGCAAAATGAATCACTCCTTTTACAATTGTTATGGTACATTTGTATGTAATAAGACTTATAGCTAAATTAAGTTATTGATATATCGCGTCAAGGCCATATTATGAAACAGTGCTTTAATAAAGGAGTTGTGTCAAATATATAAGAATAAAAGTACAGAAATGAATCGCTCTTCAAAAGCAGAAAACATTCTACCACAGATCAATAGTAAAATTAAGCTAGGCGACTTACGAAAAATCGCGAAGGACATTAAAATAGATCACGAACTATATGCAGATTCACACATTTGAAGAGCGAAATAACTTAATGGATTGGTTAATGGCTAATCAGCTTACCAAAGACAAGAAGAATATTGCATTGATGGAGTTATGGGAAAATAGTCCTTCTGCTCTTCAAAGGCGAGCCTTCTGGTATTATAAAGGGCGATTGAGATGGACTGGACAAACACCTCCTGATAATACCGAAGACTTATTATCTACAATTGAAGCTAATATTGCGCAGGAAGAACCGGAAGTTCAATGGGCTATGAATTTCACCGCAGGCTGGATAGGCGTTTATGATCAAAGGAATCGAGCACGTTGTATTGAACTTGGTGAGAAAACGGGTCTTTATAAAGATGAAATGGTATCAAAGGGCTGTACTCCCAAATATCTGCCGGAGTTCATTGCGATTGAAGTTAACAAACGAAATAATAATTAGTCACCCCTGAAAAATTCATTAGTGTTTGATGTGAAAATAAAGGAATTCAAAGCCTCAATATGGACAAAGGATCTGAAAGTAAGCTTCCAGATCCTTTTTGCTTATTTTACTTAAAAACTAGACCAGCTGCTAAGATGATTTTATTGACAAATATTTGCTGCTGAAATACGATATTGATAACAGATCTCGCCACGCATACCTGTAAGGGTTGCGCACCAAGGCGAGACATTTTTTTGTATGGACATAACGAGCGTTGGTGTGGTCGCTCTCAGGTCAGTTGACTTTCGATTGGACCTATTTAGTAACGATAGACAAACATTCTTTCGCGTTTTGCGAATATCATTATGAATGTTGCAACGTTTGTATTTATCTGTTGTGCTTCAGCCTCCGCATGCCGTGTCGGTTAATGCCATCATACGATGTTATTCTACTTTGCGGGAGAGCCCGCAGTATCCAAAGTTCTAATCATTAGAGTAGGAGAAAGGGGAACGATGATGAAAGGGACAGAAATTCGTCAGGGAAAGAAAAGGTTTAAAGCAAAGATAAGAGGTTACTTCATTTTGTTAACGATCATAGCTTCGTTAATGACATTAGCAGCTCCTGTATTTGCCGGATTAGATACAGGACCCAATCCCATACGGGTCGTGACTTATAACACGAATGGCGGCTCATATATTGACCCCGAATTTGTGATGCCCGGAGAAATAGTGGGTTTTCGATTCACTCCCACGAAGGCGTGCTACAGCTTCGAAGGCTGGTACTACGACAGTGCGCTGACGGAAGCCTACAGTTGGTCAGATCCAATCATTAAAGACATCACTCTTTACGCGAAATGGGCGGCAACGTGCGGAGTCGCTACAATAACCTCGACGATCGGTACGGTAAGTACCGGCGGGACGGCGAATGAGACGATTATCGTCGGGACCAACATCAAGTTAGATGCGTTGAAGGCCGCAATCTCGCCGTTAGCGAACGCAACGTTCGAGATCTACAAGGCAGACGGGATCACGAAAGCAACGACATTGGAAACGGGCACGAAGATCATCGTAACCTCGCAAGACGGAACCAACAAGGTTACGTACGCGATAACGGTGAGTTCTCCGAATTTAGTGTTAAATAGACCCGCGACGGCTGACAGTACGTGCAACACCCTTGAGACCGCGGCCAAAGCCGTGGACGGCAGCGTTACCAACGGCAGCAAATGGTGCTCTTTGTCCAGCGACCGTTGGCTGCAGATCGATCTCGGCTCCGTGAAACAAATAAGCCAATTCGTCATCAAGCATGCATCGGAAGGCGGGGAGCCCTCCACCTTAAACACGAAGGGGTACAACATCCAAGTTAGTGCCGATGCAATCAGTTGGAATACGGTGGTTAACGTAAACAATAATACGAGCGGCGTTACGGTAGACAATATACCGGATGCGCAGGCCCGATATATTAGGTTAAACGTTACCACGCCTACGCAAACTTCAGATGCTGTAGCAAGAATATATGAGTTCGACGTTTATGCGCAACAAAATTTGGCACTAAACCAACCTGTGACGGCTGACAGTGCGTGTAGCGCCTCGGAGATCGCGGCCGAAGCCGTGGACAACGGCGTCACCAATAATAGCAAATGGTGCTCCAAGTCCAGTAACCGTTGGCTGCAGATCGATCTCGGCTCCGTGAAGCAAGTGAACCAAGTCGTCATCAAGCACGCTGCGGAAGGCGGAGAGGCCACTGCCTTAAACACGAAGGCTTACAATATCCAGGTCAGCAATAACGGCACGGAATGGAGCACGGTAGTCAACGTAACCAATAATACAAAAAGCGTAACGATAGACAATATTGCCGCAGTATCGGCGAGATATATAAAGTTGAACGTTACGACGCCTACGCAAACCACAGACGGCTATGCAAGAATCTATGAATTACAAGTTTTTGGCCCCCAAAACCTGGCATTAAATAAACCTGCGACGGTTGACAGTATGTGCAACGCTCCGCAAACCGCGGCCAAAGCTGTGGACGGCAGCGTCGTCAATGACAGCAAATGGTGCTCCAAGTCCAGTAACCGTTGGCTGCAAATCGATCTCGGCTCCGTGAAGCAAGTGAATCAATTTGTCATCAAGCACGCATCGGAAGGCGGAGAGAGCGCCGCCTTCAACACGAAAGCTTACAACATTCTGGTCAGCATAGATGGTAAGAATTGGAATACATTAGTCAAAGTAACCAACAATACTAGCGCCATTACGGTAGATAAAATTACTGAAGTATCCGCCCGGTATATTAAGTTAAACGTTACGACGCCTACGCAAACCACAAACGCTGCGGCAAGAATCTATGAGTTTGAGGTATACGGACCACCGAACATGGCATTAAATACAGCCGCGACGAGTGACAGTACGTGTAACGCCTCGCAAACCGCGACCAAAACCGTAGACGGCAGCGTCATCAATGACAGCAAATGGTGCTCCAAGTCGAGTAACCGTTGGCTGCAGATCGATCTCGGCTCCGTGAAGCAAGTGAACCAATTCGTCATCAAGCACGCATCGGAAGGCGGAGAGAGCGCCACCTTCAACTCGAAGGCTTACAATATCCAGGTCAGCACCGATGGCGCGAACTGGAAAACGGTGGTCAATGTAACTAACAATACAAGCGGTATTACGGTAAACAAAATAACTGAAATATCGGCTCGATATATTAAGCTGAACGTAACAACGCCTACGCAGACCACAAACGCTGCAGCAAGGATTTATGATTTTGAGGTATATGGAACAGGTGTTACGTCATAACCTTTTCGTCATATGCAATAGAAAAGGATTTATTGCCTCTGAAACTTTAAGTTTCAGGGGCTTTTTATACGTATAGGAAAGTATATGATTTTTCTTATACTTTCTCTATACGTTTCGACGAAACGCGGGCGCCTATAGAAAGGACGCCGTCAGGCGTTTCTTCTTATTTATAAATTAGCGAAAGGATTTCAACTGCTTAAGTCACACGCAACCAGTGGCTGCAAAGGCTCGAAATTATAGCGGTCTTTTTGGGTTAACTATCGATGTGTTATTATGGAATTTAAATTAGCGCCAAAAGGTTATTTTCTCACTAGACAAGCGCACAGATTCATGACCCGCCTCTTTTGCTTTCCCGATTGCGAGGATCATGACCGGAACATACCGTTCGTCGTCCAGATCAAATACGCTAACAACCTTATCACGTTCAAAACCAGCCATAGGATTGGTGTCATAACCATGCGCACGGGCTACCAGCATTAGCTGCATGGCAAATAAACTTGCATCGACTTTGGCAATTTCAATCTTTAATTCTCTCGGTATATGAGGAAACATGCTCATAATTTGTGTGACCTGCTTATCGCGTACATCGCTAGGCATTTTCCCTAGTTCCACAGCAGTATTATAAATTTCTTCTACATATAATTCACTTTGCGTATCGCCCAAAATAATGAGCATTGCCGCAGATGTATCATTTTGTCGCGTATTAAACTGTACCAGTGGCCGAAGTTTGCTTTTCCCCTCAGGAGAATGAACGACGATAACACGCCACGGCTGTATATTCGCAGAAGAAGGCGCTAAGCTTGCTTCTTGTATGATCGCTTGCATTTCTTCCTTTGAAATTTTGACGTCCTGATCGTAAAGTTTTACGGAACGCCGGCCAGTAATAATGTTAGCAAAGTCGTTATTTTGGATATGTTTTAACATGTAATCTCTCCTTTTGATGTGACCAGTTACGTTGACAGCAGTGATGTCTCTGGTTATCATGTTGTAAGTATGAACTATGAACCTAGGTTTACAGCAAACAAAAATTAAGGTGCGTTCTGAAGGGAATATATGATGAAAGCCAATGAGGTTTCTAAGATGACACAGCTGCCCATATCCACCTTGCGATTCTATGAACGCAAACAGTTGATTCCGGAGCAGTTTCTATCGAGGGATGCAAATAATTATCGCGTATATGATAAAGAAGTGATCAATTATTTGCAGGATATAAGAATGCTACTTACGTTAGGATTTACGATTCAGGAATTAATTTTGCTTATAAATGAAAATTCCCATATAGAGAAGAAAGTATTGGTAATGGAAAAAATCCAATATATTCAGGAGCTAGAAGCAAAATTGGAAGCATCAAAAACATTCTTAAAGGATTTGCTAGAAGGCAAGGCAAACTTTCAGACCCATTGCAAATCTAAGCATTAACCGATATGGCAACTATAGAATATTCCCGGGGGAGGTAGATTATTTGGAACAAAATATGATTACTATTGCTCAGGGTTTATCCGAAGTGCTTCAACGCGGAAAGGTACTTCATTTAGAGCAAGGGTATATGACAGATGCGGAGCGTGGTTGGTCTGGAGCGGAAGTACGTCGTATAGAGGTTACTTACGAAAATGGTAAAAAGGAGAGCGTAATAGTTAAAGAAGCTGCTCTAAAAGAACGCATGACGATGAAAACGTTAACGGACCAGGGCCATCGGAATACGCCCGCCGCTTATTCACTGGATATAGAAACAGATGAGCCTAGATGGATGGCGATAGAAGATTTGGGTCATGTAAAATCTCCGCCGCCTGGCGTAGATTGGTCGCCAAGAGTTGCTAAGGCATTAGCCAGAATTCATGCCCGTAATATGAATAGAGGCTCGGAGATGCTGTGGCTCCCCCATGCTGACCATCATTATTGGAATAACTATTTAGTTACGCAAGTCTCTGTGGACCATTTTGAAACGCTTATGGAGCAAAATCCAGAATTTCGTAAGGAATTTGGTGCGTATCTGCCATCATTGCGTGACAAAGCCAACGCTTTTGCACGTGATATGGCGACTTTGTACGATGAGAAGGAAAGCCTGACTCTCACGCATGGAGATTTGCAGTCGGTAGATGGTTCCCACATCCATTATGTTAATGAAAAACCATATTTTATTGATTTCGGATGGTGCTATTATGCGCCTTTTTATATTGACCTAGCCAGTTATTTTAACTTTGAGGATGCCAAACTTTATTATAACGAATTAATTGCAAATGGAATTTTACTTAGCTATGAAGATTTTTATGAAAGATTGAGGGCAGCATTCCGTTACTCTGGTTTGATATATCTATGTCCCAGTATTATACAGTGGTCGCTCGGGCCTACAGAAATAACGGGCAAACGGCTGCTTCATATGTTGAAAATTGTACTTACAGGCGATTTTCCTGAGCGCAGAATTGATTACTCTAGTGAGCTTTTCGCAAAGCTGATTAAGGAACATAAGAGCGGCGTACTTCATAGGCACAAGCAGTAGTGTTTTTGCAAGAGCCGCGGTATATTAAATATAGATATATTTGGATTACTGCAGCCGTGGAGGTCATAATGTCAATATTGTTAGTCGTTCTTCAAGGGCCAAGCGCTTCGGGGAAAAGTACAATTCAATCTATGTTAGGACTTCCTCGCCTTGTGACTTGGACCTCACGTTCTCCTCGTCAGGTAGAGGTTGATGGGGTTGGGGATTTGGAAAAACTGATGTAAAAATGTGAGATCGTGCTGTTGTACGATTTATATGATAGGGGCTTTCCGATTTAATGGTAAAGCCCCTTTTATTGTTGCCACGCAGCCTAGAAAATATGGAACTCGATTTAAAATAGTTGGCGACGAGCGTGTTTATTTTCTGCTTATTTGACGACTTTCTATTTGCTATCGCTGGAGATCTGCGGGTCGTATACAAGTTCAAAAGTGAAGCCCTTGCTGGTGTTCAAGGTCACGTTAAGGATGTTGCCGTTCGTTTTAACGGGAATTTCCTGCACGCGCGCGCCATTCAGCGTCAGCTTATATGCTCTGTACGCGCTCGCGGGGCGATCCGTAGTCAGTTGAAACTGTGCTTTTTGCTGCTTCGCGAGTGTCGGAAGTGTGCCTTTGTAATACTTTACTTCGCCCGTCTGCAAAGTGACACGCTTTTCTCCTGTTGCCGCGACATCGGTCTTGTAGATCAGAAGCAACCGATTGCTATTCTTGAGCGCTTTCCCATCCAACGAAGAGGCGAAGAAAGTGCCTTTGTCCACGTCAGCGGTTACTGTCGCACGACCAAGCTTGAACGTATGGTTGTTCATCGTGCCCGCAATGGCAATCGTTTTCGGTGTACTGACGAGGTATGTATTCAAATTTAAGTCGAACACGAGCTCTCCCGTATCGGACAGCAGCTTGTTGTTGTTCAGTGCGGACAGCATTGCGGCTTTCTTATTGTTGTCACTGAGGGAATTTATGAACGTCTTCGCCACTTCGCGATCGGTCATCGCCTTCGTTATATTCAGCTTGTTCGCCGCTGGCAAATTGCCACTCGCAATCTGCTTTGGTGTCAATTCTTCCGTAATCTTGTAGACGGTGAATGGCTTGCCCGGTCGATCTGCATAGACGGATACTGACTTGAACAAATGTGGAATATACATCATGTTCGCAATATACGCTTCTTCATCAGCGGCAGCGCCCGTATCCCTTGCCCACGTGCGGTCCCAGACGAACACAAACCTCGGCTTGGCTTCATTCACTGCCCCTGTGCGGAACAATAATGTCGCTTCCGCCTCGGACAAAATTGCGAATGGATCGCTCGTGATAGAGAACTGCTCTGAATTGCCCATCGGCAAATTCGCGTATCCGTCGCTGATATCGCGCCCGAACGAGAAGCGATTCATCATATCCCAGCCCTGATAGGCGCCGATCGCCCCGTTAAAGATGCCGATCTCTTCGCGTCCCTTGGCCGGAAACGTATCCTGGAACTCCGTCAGCAGGAACGGCTTCGCATACGGCTGTCTCAGCGAGAGCGCAGGATAATAGCTGCTGTAATGGCGTTCTGTCGCCCAATCCTTCGGATAGTTCGTTGCGGTTGCAGGATCGAACGCCATGCTGAGACGCGGATCCTTCAGCGGATTATACGTGTAGCCAGAGCGATTATTCTCACTAAATCGATCGTCCACGAACTGATAGTAGCTATGTGTTTCGTGAACATCGGAAGCGGCGCTTCGCCAGTAATTCACATTCGGACTGTCGATGAAGTTTAATCCGCCAATTGGCGCATGAATGCCAAGCCGCTGCTTCAAATACGTCCTCATTGCGTTGGAAACGGTAATCGTTTTTTTAGAATAATAAGCACTCAGCCGATCGAACATTTTGCCGTCCGCGCTCCAGTATGACGATGGGATCGATGTAACGGGCGCGTCGCCGAGCGTTGCCAGAAAGCTATTGAAATCCTTAAGCATATAATTGCGGAAAGGCTGCTTCATCGCATTCAGATCCATATTGAGAAGCAGTGACTCGTTCCACGGACTGACACCGACCAACACCGGATCGTCCTTCAGCGCGAGACCAGTATACGGATTGACGTGAGATAGCCACTTTGTTGCAATTTCCTTCCACATACCGAGCGCTTGAGGGAGAAACGGCAGCAAATAGGGAGAATGGTCACCCTCTGCATATTCGCCAAGCCCAGGGATGTTGCTAAAGTTGTACAGATGGAACACATCAATCGCCACATAGATTCCATTAGCCTTCAGCCGCGAGATAAAATATTCCAGACGGTCGAGCTTATCTTTGTTGAATTGTGGGGTCGTTGATCCATTCTGCAGAAAAATACCGGGCGCCCAATCGGTCATTGAATCAGCCGGATGAATGCGGACGACGTTGTAACCGATACGCGCGAGCCTATCTACGGTCAGATCCGCTTCTTCGCGCGTGCCGTAGTACATATTCCACGTCACATTGGCGCCGTACAATTTGACCTTCTTCTGCGGCGTCCGCTCGAAATTGTAGTTTCCATTCACGTCTTGTTGAATAAAACCATATTTGCCGGCTGGCACGTCGTTTAACCCCGACAAGTCTAGCGCACTGCCTTTCACAATCATTGGTGCCGTATCGATCGGTAGCCAGGTCGCAGTTTCGTCCGCGTGCGCAGTCGATTGGCCCCACAGTCCTACTGCCGGTGCAGCCAACACGATCGCAAGCGTGGCAATCAAGCCTTGGCGAAACCATATCTTCATTATTTTGCTCCTCTGATAGCATGACTTTCGACATCCCTAGGTTTTAGATTGCTTAGTTCGTTCAATATACCATGGACCAACTTCCCAGCCAATGAACTTGGAGGAGGACATGCTGTGAAAAATATTATCTCTACGATATAGTAGATAGGACAACTCACTATAGAGAGGGATTATCTCATGCAAAATCAAATTGTTACACCAGGCAATGTGCTGGGGAGCGATGGCTCCTTGTCGCAGCATGGGTACTCGACACAAGCTGTGCTGGGCTTCAATCGGGATGGGATTAAAGCACCCTCGCATCGAATTAAGGAATGGGATTTCTACCAGGTTTCGAATGACCATTATTGCTTGCAGCTAACGATTGGGCATGTTTCCTATGCAGGGGATGTATCAGTGAAGCTATTTGAGTTTGAGACCGGCAAGCGATTCGATTTCTCAAACATGCTGGTCCTGCCGTTCAGTGGGCTGAATATGCCATCATCTGCAGAACAAGGCGATTTAACCTATAGCAAGAAAGGCTTTCACATGCAATTTCAAGTAATCGATGGTGAGCGCAGGCTCATTTGCAAATCGGAAGGAAGCAGCAAGTCTCCGACAATCGATATTGATATCCGGTTAACTCAGCCGGATCGCACGTCAATCGTGTTGGCAACGCCTTTTGATGACGACAAACGGTTCTTCTACTACAATCACAAAATCAACTGCATGCCAGCAAGCGGCTTTGCTCGAATTGGGGAGAAGGAATACCCATTCGAGTCCGATACAGCCTTCGGGCTTTTGGATTGGGGCCGGGGTGTATGGCCGTTCAGCCATGAATGGTTTTGGGGAAGCGGCAGCGGTTATGTAGACGGCAAGCGGTTCGGATTTAACATCGGTTACGGCTTCGGGAATACGTCAGCCGCTACAGAAAATATTTTGTTCTATGACGGTACTGCGCATAAGCTGGGTCATGTATACTTCGACTTGCAAGGAAGCGGCGGATACATGGCTCCAAAAGTGTTCACGAGCGACGACGGAAGATTCGAAATGGAATTCACACCTATCTATGATCGGCTCACGAAAACGAAGCTGTTGATCGTCGATACGCAATGCCACCAAATTTTCGGCAAGTTCAGCGGTAAAGCTGTATTGGACGACGGAAAGACGATTATAGTCAAAGACTTGGTCGCTTTCGCCGAGCATGCGGTCAATCGCTGGTAAGCGTTATTCATGATGTGCCGAGTCGTTAAGGCGAATTCTTTACTGATCGTTCTCAATATGCTATATTGATGACTGGAGGGAGATATAAATGGCGAGAAGCAAGGAGTTTGAAGAGAACGCGGTATTGGATAAAGCGATGAGACTCTTCTGGGAACAGGGTTACGAGAAGACGTCCATGACCGATCTGGTCGAGCGCATGGGAATCCATCGAAGAAGCTTATATGACACATTTGGAGACAAACATATGTTGTTTCTAAAAGCGATGGATCGTTTTGGCGAGAAAATCAATGCCGAGCTTGCATCTGGAATTAAACGTTCCAAGACTGCAACGGAAGCTCTTCAGTTTATATTTGGCTTCATGATTGATGGACAAGCAGACTCGCCTTCCGGCTGTTTAATGGTGAATTCCGCAGTAGAATTGGCAGTACGCGATGCCGAAGTTGATGCCAAGCTCACTAAGGCGTTTACAATAGCAGAGCAGCAACTCAAGGAAATTATTCTCTGGGGGCAGCAGGACGGTGAATTCACCACGGATTACGATGCCGGAGAATTGGCGGAATACCTGCATAATGTGTGGGTTGGTTTAAGGGCAATGGCAAGAATGTCGGTAGCCAAAGAAAAACTTCACGGTATCGCACATACATCGATGAAACTATTAGAGAGGTGATCGTTTTTTTTTTATTCAAACTAGAACGATCGTTCTCAAAATCGAACCGAAACTAACAAGGAGGAACCAGTCAATGTCTAAACAAGCAAATATGAGAGTTATGGTAATGGACAAATACGGGAAATTCCCGCTCAGATCAACTGAAATTCCATTTCCCGCAGCAGGCGAGCACGATGTGCTGGTGGAAATCCATGCGGCCAGCGTGAACCCCCTCGATCTTCTTGTGCGAGATGGTAAAATCAATGTCCTGCTGAAATACGATATGCCCCATGTATTAGGATATGATCTTGCGGGCGTTGTTATTCAAGCGGGAAGGAGGGTTACAAAATTCAAGGTTGGTGATGAAGTATACGGCCGATCAAGCAAGGGTGGAACCTTCGCTGAATATGTCTCTGTAAATGAAGACGATATTGCCCTAAAGCCTCGCAACCTTACCTTCGAGGAAGCGGCGTCCATTCCATTGGTTGGGCTTACCTCCTATCAAGTATTGCATGAAAAATTGAAATTAAAGGCCGGACAGAAGGTATTGATTCAAGCGGGTTCCGGCGGAGTGGGTACTTTTGCTATCCAACTTGCCAAAGCGATGGGACTTTATGTCGCAACAACGACGAGCGAAGCTGGAGCCAAATTGGTCGAATCGCTTGGAGCCGATCGAATCATCAATTACAAAACAGAACAATTCGATACGCTGTTACAAGATTATGATGCCGTCTTCGATACCAAAGGCGGGGAGACTTTAGAGAAGGCTTTTAAAATGGTCAAAAAGCAAGGTCAAATCGTATCCGTCGTAGGGCCGCCCAATGCGCGCTTCGGAGAAGAGGAGCGGGTCGGCTTCGTCAAAACGAATCTATTTCGATTGGTTGCCCGGAAGATTACCAAATTAGAGAATAAATATGAGGTCAAGTACAGCTTCCTGTTTATGAAACCAAGCGGCAAACAATTAGAGATGCTTACCAAATGGATTGAGAACGATAAAATAAAGCCTGTTATTGATCGAATTTATCCTTTTGAAGACACCCAAAAAGCGATTGAGCACTCCGAATCAGGCAGAGCAAAAGGAAAGATCATCGTAAAAATCAAGTAACCGCCAATTTAAAACAAACCATGCTAAGGAGCGAATAATTATGAAAATTTCTGAACAAGTTGCTTTTGTCACCGGCGCGAACCGAGGTTTTGGCCGCCATCTGGCTATTGAACTTATATCCAGAGGAGCTAAGGTGTATGCCGCGGCTAGAAATCCGGAATCCATTGACATCCCGGGCGTAATTCCAGTCAAACTGGATATCACTAACCCTCAAGAAGTAGCTGAAGCTGCTGCTATCGCGAAAGATGTAACGATTCTGATCAATAATGCAGGCGTATCTACAGGCGCTTCCTTGCTTGACGGCGATCTCGATCACATCCATCTGGAATTCAATACGCACTTTTTCGGGACCCTATCTATGATTCGTTCTTTCGCACCCATCCTTGCGAATAACGGGGGAGGGTCCATACTGAATATTCTCTCGGCCTTATCTTGGTTAAGCACGGGAAGCATAGGAGCCTATTCGGCTGCGAAGGCGGCTGAGTGGGCACTGACGAACGATCTGCGCATCAGTCTGTATCCTCAAAAAATTCGAATAGCCGGACTGCATGTTGGATACATGGAGACAGATATGACCTCAAGCGTTAATGCTCCTAAGTCAAACCCTGCGGAGATCGCAAAAATCGCTATTGATGGAATCGAATCCGGAAGTCTTGAGATTCTTGCCGATGATTTGAGCCGCATGATCCAAAGCGCGTTGGCCGGCGGTGTAGCTGCGATTTATCCGAATTTGGCATAACACAACACCATGTAAATGCGTATACGGGGCATAATCTACACAGCCTAAGCACAGGAATTAATGACTAGTATGTCGAAGTTACTCCTAATTACTCATTTTCTGTATTATGGAGGGCTTTCGATGATTGCCGCAACGAAGATACACATCCCTTATGAACGGCATACCTTGCTTGCTCGTACCGATCTGCTTCGTCTGCTTGACGAGGGCATGGACGCGAAGCTGACGCTCGTATTTGCTCCATCTGGTTATGGGAAAACGACGGCGCTAAGCGAATGGGCTAAACAAAGCGGCATGCTTGTCGCTTGGGTGTCACTGAGCAAGCAGGACGATGATTGGATCACCTTCTGGAACATGGTCATCGTTTCGATCCAGAATCATGTCGACGCCTTTGGCCTGACCGTGTTGCCTCTGCTCGCGGAGGGGCCATCTGCATCTTCCGCATCGATGGAGCCGGCGATGACTGGGCTGCTTAATGAGTTGAACCAACTGCCGGGCGAGCTGGTCGTCATGTTCGACGATTATCATCTGATGACGATGCCGGCAATCCAGAAGTCGATGAGCTACTTGCTGGAACACCTCCCAAACCACATTCATTTATATATTGCAAGCCGCAACGACCTCCCCTTCCCGACAGCAAGATTATATGCGAAAGGCGAGATGCGGAAAATTACGATCGAGCAGCTGCGATTCCGACTAGAAGAAGCCGACAATTTCTTCCGAGAGACGACGGAGTTGCGACTGTCGGCTGAGCAGCTCCATATGCTGTATGATCAAACCGAGGGTTGGATTTGCGGCTTGCGGCTTGCGGCCATTTCACTGAAACGAAGCGGAAATATGACGGAATCAATCCGTCAATTCAGCGGCCATCAGCAGCACATATCTGATTACTTGCTGGAGGAAGTCATTCGCGATCTGCCAGAGGCGATGCGCTATTTTTTGCTGCAAACTTCCGTGTTAAGCCAGATGAATTATGCATTGTGCGAGGCGGTGACCGGTCAAGCGGGAGGTCAGCAGCAGTTGGAACAGCTGGAGCAGCTTCAGCTATTCATCATTCCTCTGGACGATGGGCGCAACTGGTATCGGTATCACCATCTGTTGTCTGATTTCCTGCAGTCGATGCTTGCTCGAACATTCCCTGAGCTGTGGGTTCAGGCGAATACGCGTGCAGCGCAATGGCTCGAACATAACGGGTATATTGTAGAAGCAGCGGAACATTATTTGGCGGGACGGCAATATGAAGATGTCGCTCGCCTAATCGAAGCGCATCTGTACGAGCTTCTTGGAGGCAAGAACACCGTCGTTGCTCGTTGGGTGATGCAAGTGCCTGAGCAATATATAGCGAGCCGACCGCTTGTTGAGCTTTTTTATTTGTTCGTGATGGTCGGCGTTCGGCAGTTTCATCACATTCCGGATCGCGCGGAACGGCTTCGTATCCGTTTCGAAGCGTTGAAGGATCAAATGGATGCTTACGTATGGCGTAAGACTATGGGGGACATCTATTATTTCTGCGGTACGGCTGCCTATGTGAAAAAAGATCTTCAAAGCACGGCTGACTATTTTATCCGAGGAGATACGTTTGCGCCCGCACACGAACAAAGTTTGTTTATTCAAGGAGGAAATAATAAGCACTATTCGGTCGAAGAGTTTGAAGACCATCTGAGCTACATTAACGATTACCAGGGCGCGGCACAATTTTTCATAAGAATGATCGAGTATTGGCGAGAACAGGTTAACCATCCGAATGCGACGCCGATGTATGCTTCCTATGCCAAAGTATTGTACGAGTGGAATCGGCTGGAGGAAGCGGAGGACTGGCTGAACCGCGTAATGCATGCAGACGGATTCGATCCGGTTCCTCGCAATCGGTATCCACTCGTTGTGGCTGCTTCTAGAATTCAGCATGCAAAGGGGAACTCACTAGAGGCAGCCGCGCTGCTAGAACAACTGAAGCAGAAGATTGATTCACCCGACTATGAAATCTTTATGCGCAAAATCGAAGCGGAGCAGGCGAGTCTGGCGGTGCGTCAAGGCGACATGGAGTCGGCTCGTCGGTGGTTGGAGCATTGCGGGCTGGAGAGCTCGGATGAGGCAACGTTGGACAAAGTTTCTGAACAATTGGCGCTCGTTCGCGTGCTGGCTGCATGCGAACAATTCGAATCGGCGCTATCTCTCGCGGAGCGAATCTATCATCTGTTAAAGAAGGAAGACCGTCTGCGGGACCGCATTCACATTCTGATCGTACAGAGCATGACGTACTATCGCGACAATCAGATGGAGTCGGCGCTTGCGAAGCTGAGTACCGCTTTGCGTCTGGCCAAACCTCAAGGGTTCATTCGCAGCTTCGTGGACGAGGGTTCCGCAATGGCAGAGCTGTTGTCTATTTATGTGCAGTCGTATGGAGACAAAGACGCGGGATCGATGGATGCATCAAGTTATGCGCGTCTCGTCCTGCAAGCGTTCCATGCTAACGATACGCATGCCGAAAGAGGAATGACCTTGTTAGAAGATAAGAAGAAAATAGTCAAGGCTTCTCTAGTTGATCCGTTAACGAGTCGTGAAAAGGAGATTATACATCTCATGGCCGAGGGGCTGTCCAATAAACAGATCGCCTTGCATCTGAAGATTACGGAAGGCACTATCAAAAGCCACGTCAATAACATCTACGGCAAGCTGCAAGTAAACAGTAGAGTGCAAGCGTTCAAAAAGGCTTTGGAGCTTCAGCTAATAAGCGAATAACGAGCCCCATATCAAAAGGCTATTGCTGATTTCATTCAGAAATCGACAATAGCCTTTTTGCATACGCAATTTTTGTCGATTTCTATAACTTTCTATAGATGTGTATCTATCATTATCCATCTAAAATTGAAAGATAAGGACAATAGGGGGGAAGCCGGACGTGAATAAATGGTATAAACGCACAATAGTTTTATGGCTTATCGTTTGTTTGACGGTGTCGTTAATACCGATGGGTGCAGTTGCCGCTTCAGAGGATGGGAACAGCTCTTCTACGCCAATTACTTGGCATGATGCGACACAGAATGCGGGGACAGCGCAACATTCTTTTCAAGACGTTAAACCTACGGATTGGTTTTATAATGCTGTAACCTATGTGCAGCAGAATGGAATATTCAGCGGGACAGGAAATAATAGCTTCTCGCCTCAAGGTACAATGACTCGCGCCATGTATGTAACGGTGCTGGGACGAATAGCAGGCATCGACGCGAGTAAATATACTTCTTCTGCATTTACAGATGTGCAGCAGGCGGCCTGGTATGCGCCTTATGTGCAATGGGCAGTGGAGAAAGGCATTACAAGCGGCACAGGTCCTAATATTTTTTCACCGAACGCTTTGATATCAAGAGAACAGATGGCGACGCTGACCTTGCGGTATTTTGAAATCGAGAACATCGCTTATCAGACGGGCGACGGCGTAACGACGAAGCCGAACGACCTGGCGGACATTTCTCCTTGGGCGGTCGACGCGGTCGTAAAGCTGTGGCAAGCAGGCGTGCTTACTGGAGATGCGAACGGTAATGTCAATCCTCGCGCCTATGCATCTCGTGCGGAAGCGGCTGTTTTTTGCATGCGCAGCAACGAAGCGGTGAAGGGGTCGGGCAATCAGATTCCAGTCGATCCGACACCAACGCCCACGCCTACTCCCACGCCCGAAGGTGAGAATGCCGGAAGCGGCGATGGCGGCAGCTCAGGAAACACCAACGATGGTACGTATACCATTACCTTTGAAACCAATGGCGGATCGGCTATTGCCAGCCTCAAGCTGCGCAAAGGCGATCCTCTGAGTAGTCTTCCGGCTCCAACGAAGCCAGGGTTTATTTTCCAAGGTTGGTACAAGGACAGCGCTTTTGCCAATGTGCTCTTCGAAGGTGATTCAGTCACCGGCAATATGACGCTGTATGCCCGGTATATTACAAGCCTCGATAGCGCTGTGACGACTGTTCCAAGCGTATCGGTGCTGGATCAAGCGCCGAGCTTTACGGTTCAAGTGAAGGATGCTACGGGCAAAATGACGGCAGGCCAAGTGCTAGCCGGAATAAAGTTCGAGTCCCCGGCGAATCCCGCGTTTGCGGGTATTGTCGTCACGGGCTCGAAGGGTCAATTCACAGTAGCGGCCAAGAGCGGCGCGTTCGAGGAAGGCAACACGTATCAGCTCAAGCTGACGGATACGAATCTGTCTTTCCAAGGCCAGGATAAGACGACGACCATCTATGTGTTTAGCATCGCCAAACAAGCAGTCATGAAATTGCCGCTGAATCCGGACATGATCTATCTATCGTTCGCGGACGTATCGAATATGATGCTGAATGGCGAGGGCGTTGACGCACCCGCAATTCCGGTCATTACGACAGGGATCGGCGGCAGCGGGGCGGATCTGAACGAGGCGAACGCGAGCAGCGGATCCTTTGATTATACCGGAGACGCTAGCATTCAATCGGGGGATATCGTCGCGATCTATGAAGGGGTTCGTCCTGATCTGCGTTCCGCTGAGGATGATGGCAGCGTCGCTTATGTACAGATCGCGGCGATCAACGGCAACAGTTATACCTACACCCATGCCGATTCCAAAAAAGTGCTGGTCAAACCGGATGTTCTGCCCGTAAGTACGGAAGCGGACACGGATGGCGACGCGACGAATCACTCGATCACGGTAGAGCATGTGGTAATGAATTTTAGCGACAGCAAATATGCGCCGTTAGGTCTGAATGAGCTTACCGTTGTCAATGAGGGCGACTTTATCGCCTTTTACAATGGAAAATTCAACAGCAAAGCGACTTCGGCGGGTTATAGTCTCATTACGTCAATTACGCGTGACGCAGAGATGCTTATAATTACGTATACGGATGTCACACTAGACCAAGTGACGAGCGCTCTGGATGTCTATCAGCAGCAAGCGTTCGATGGCGATGAATTATTGTCTGGTGCGGATGTCGCGAGATTGGAGGGGCGGATCAAGCAGCAAGCGGTATCGAGCGGATTCGTCGATCAAGCCGCCGATTATTTGTCCCAGATGGCGCTGCACACCGACAGCTTCCAGCAGCAGTACGATGCGCTTGCGCCAAAGGCTGCGGCAAGCTCCTTTTCCAGAGTTAGCGTGGAAAATCTGACCGTTGTGCCGTCCATTAGCAGCACGTTGAATAACTTATCCGGATCCGGTGTAAGCGTCGCTCTTCAAGTAGGCGCCGACATTGTCATTCAAATCAATGATGAGAGCGACATTGTTATCCATCTGGTCGGTACATTTGTCGAAGAGATTAAATTGTCTCTCAGCATCAATGGCGATACAGAGTGGGGCTTGTACTGGATTTTCCCATATCTCAAGGATTATGTCATAACAGCAAACTTGGATGCCTACACCTTTACCGGTATTAATATCACGGCTGAGATCACAACCGTCTCGCATGATAAGCTGGATGATGTGTTATCGGACTGGCTGCAAGCCGAGGACGTTCAGAACATAGCGACGGAGCTTCAGGCGTTAATTGATGGCGTGGAAGATACCGGAGTGGACGCGACGACACTGAAGGAAAGCTACAAGAACTTACTGGAGGTAGAGACGGATTGGGTTCCGCTCCTTACCCAAAAGCTCGTTGATAAAAGCGTAAGAGTATGTCTGGGCATCATTGAGGTCAACTTTGCGGTAGATTTTGTTGTCAGTGCCAATGTGAATCTGACGGTCGGTATAGAGTTCAATTATAAGAGCGCCAAGCGCTACTCCGCTACCGTACGTATTTTTAGCTTCACGGGCAGCAGCAACACCGTAAGCTTGCCTGGCGATGGAGACTATCAATTTAAGTTCTACGTACTCGGCACCTTGGGATTGCGCGCGGGTGTTCAGGTCACGCTCCAAGCAGGGATTGGGAAGGTCGATTGGAACAGTATCGGCATCTCCGTTGAGCCTGGCGTCTATTTGAATTTGTGGGGATATTTCTACTATGATCTAAAGAACGCGGGCGGCGTAAAAACAACCACAACGATCGGCGCGCTTTATTTGGAGCTTGGCATTTACTTGGAGTCCCTCGTCCGAGCCCAGGTAGGCGATGGGCTGCTCGAAGCCACTTTGCCTATATACGACAACACATGGCCTCTATTCTCTGCGGGGACACAAAACAATGTTGTTGATTTCGCATACTCGCAGCACCAAGTGCCTAGCTATGATCTAACCGGACGAATGAAAGGCGATAATCTTCCTCAATTATCAGGCAACCTGATGTACATGGAAGTCATGGACATCAAGACGGGGGAATCGACAAGAAAGCTATTCGATCGATCAAATTTCACGATCACGACGGATAGCAGCGATTTCGTTTATGATCCTGTCAGCAACTATATCGGGATTTCAGAACAATTGAGAAAAAAATGGTATGATGGAGAGCCTATCAATGCTCGCGGCAATATCATCATCACATGGAACAATGAGACAGGGTCTCTCTCCGTAGCTCCAACCCGTTCCATTCCGGTGTCTTTCACTGCTAAAGTGGGTGATACTACATTTGTGCTGTTCCCGATGAATGAGGGGGCTCCGAGCATCACCCTTACTGGTCAATTTGGCACAGCCATTGATATTCCCGCCGATCCTGTATATTCAGGCCATACCTTTGCCGGGTGGTATACGGCGCAAACCGGCGGTACGAAGTATACGATCCCAAGTAAGATGCCGGCGCCAAGAGAGAGTCGAACCCTGTATGCGCGATGGACCCTAAGGACGGATACTCCTTACAAAGTGGAGCACTACTTATTTAAACCGGATGTCGTGAATCCGTATAATCCGAGCCCTGGGGATGCGAAGCTGGCTGCGACAGAGAACCTGACGGGCACGACGTATTCGAAGATTACCGTTGCCGATACGAATCGGTTCAATGCTCAGGGGTATCGTTATGGTTTCACTCAGAACGGAAGCAATGTCGGACCTGGATATTTGATGCATAATGGGTCGACTGTAGTGAAGGTGTATTACTTTCCGGATTTGAGAAAGCTCACCTTCAAAACGGGCTATGGCGGCAATGCGGTTGTGGGTACGCTAACTGATGAAATCGGGTCCAAAGTCTCATGGATACCTGTTATGTCAAGACCCGGCTATACGTTTGTAGGATGGTCGACACCTGTTCCGAGCGTAGTTCCGAGTCAAGACACCACATATACCGCCATCTGGAGGGCCAAAGACGATACGCCTTACAGAGTCGTGCACTTGCAACAGGACATTGCCAAAACGAAACTGGGACTTCCGATTCTCGGCAACACGTACACAGTCGTTGATCAGGAAGAGCTTACAGGCACAACAGATACTGTAACAAACGCGGTAACGCCGAAGAGCTATGAGGGCTTCACCTTCGACAGCAGCGTTACGGGCACATTGCAATCGGATCACATATCGGGCGATGGCTCTACGATTCTGAAGCTGTACTATAAGCGCAATACGTATACCGCAACCTTCAATCTCAACGGCGGCACTATAGCGGGTTCAACGGCGCCTTATAAATTAACGGTTCCATACAGTGCCAGAATACCGCAGCCTTATGTGACCAAGGGAACGGATGTACTCACGGGATGGTCGCCTGCTATTCCGGCCACGATGCCGGTGCATGACGTTTCATTCACCGCACAGTGGAGCGAGAAGACGGCTCCGTATAAGGTGACACATTATAGGCCAGATACAACGGGACAATACACGATAACCGAGGTGGAAACGTTAAACGCCCCCGAAGGTACAACGGTCACAGCACCGCCGAAGAGCTATGAAGGCTTCACGGTGGACTCCGCTGTGACAGCTACAGTTGCATCGGGTGTAGTCGTCGATTCGACGAGCAGCCCCCTCCAATTGAAGCTGTACTACAAACGCAACGTCTACAACGTGACGCTTGATCTCGATGGAGGGACTGTCTATGCAGGGACTCCCAATGCCCGGACAGGCAGTTACACTTTTAGCATTCTATATGGGATTTCTCTCACGTCTATCCCCATTACGAGGGCAGGCTATATATTCACGGGTTGGTCCCCTGCTTTACCAGGGAAAATGCCTGCTGAGAATATCGCTGCTGTTGCACAATGGACGCCTAATCTCGCGATTTCTGGCGTGAGTATAAACAATATGGCGCCCGCAATAGGAGACATTCTGAATGCCCAAGTAACGATGGGTGATGGTGCTCCGGTAGGCAACCGTGTGACATATCAATGGAAAGTCGAAACGACAACCAGTGGAACGTTCGCGAATGCCACAGGCATGGGGAATACAACAGCGAGCTACACGGTCGCAGACGCGGATATGGGCAAGAGATTGCAGGTAGTGGTAACGGGAGTCAGTCCGATAACCGGCACAACAACCGCAACAACCAACGTGGTATCCGTTCCGATCACTGCCGTTACGATTAACAATGACTCTCCGGCATATGGTGATGTGGTTACAGCCTATGTGACCATGGGCGATGGCAGCGCGGCCGGCAATCAAGTGACGTATCAATGGCAGGTAGAGACGGGAGCTGGCACCGGAACGTTTAAGAATGCGACAGGTGCGGGCCATACAACAGCGAGTTACACAATCGCGACAGCAGATGTTGGCAAGAAGCTGCGAGTTGTGGTGTCGTATTTGGGTCGCGCAGCAGGAGCTGTAACAAGCGAAGCCACAAGCGCCGTAGGCGTGAATGTCACGGGTGTTACGATCAACCATACATCGCCTAAAGTCGGCAATCTCCTGACAGCTGTCGTAACAATGGCTGATGGTGCTCCGGCGGGCAACCGAGTAACTTATGAATGGATGGTACAAGACATAGTCGGAAGCAACCAGTACGTGCCTGCCGCAGGTGCCGGAAAAACAACGGCGAATTATACGGTTGCGGCGGGGGACGTAGGGAAGAAGCTGCAAGTCTGGGTGTATGGCGCCAATGAAGGGCTCGGTATGGTGATGAGTGCGGCAACGAATGCCGTGCAGGCTGCCGATTCGTCTTCGGAGCCGCTTCCTGCATGGATTACGAGCGCCGAAGCGTTAGATTTGACGTCGGCGACGGTCACGGTCGTATCCGCAACCGAAGTAGCTATAAGCGGTGCTACGCTGACGGATGCATGGACCCTCCCGGAAGGCGTAACGCTGAATATGAGCAATACAACGATGGATAGTTACACCTTGACCATTTCGGATGGCTCGACGCTGAATGTGAGTAACTCTACGGTGGACGGCAATATTGAGACGTTAGCGGGCGCAACGCTGAATGCAACGGCTACGACATTTGGCGAAGGCTATTATTGGAACATCGTGGAGGGAGCAACGCTAAATGTGAACGGTACCGTTACGGTGGCTTTGGCGGCAACGCTGATCGTGAATGGTGCAGTCAACATTTCAAGCGGGGCGACGTTGATCAATGACGGCGCAATCACAGGCGATGACGGCACCACGGGCGTGATCACGAACAACGGAACGATCACGAACAACACGACGTTCATAAACTCCGGCACGATCACGAACAAAGGCACAATTACGAACAACGGAACAATCACGAACACAGCCGGCGCGACCATCAACAACACCGGCGGCACGTTCACAGGCAACGATCCGATTACCATTTAACGAGATCAATTGAATGACGCGGCAAAGGGGCTTTTCCGGATAACGGAAAAGCCCCTTTGTGCGAGTGGAGAGCGGTTGAAATGGGTCCCGCAGGAGGTGACAATTGTCCAACACTTTTGTCCGTTTTGTTTGTTGAAGGCGCTTACTAACCTTTTTATAATAGACATGCGCGCAATAATAAGAGATTCAATCATTGTCTTTCTCGCGAGAAATACCTCTATAGTATCAGTAACTACATTGGAGAAAGAAGGATGTAAGCATGAAGATCAAAGCCGCTGTGCTTAACGAGATAAAGACTCCATATGCAATCGAAGAATTAAATCTAAGCGAGATCCGCGAAGACGAAGTGCTGGTCAAGATGGTCGCCTCCGGCATCTGCCACTCCGACGACGTTGTCCGCACGGGTGATTCTCCGTACATGTTCCCGGTCGTGCTGGGGCATGAAGGCTCCGGCATCATTGAGAAGGTCGGCGCATCTGTGCGCGGCTTCAAGCCAGGCGACCACGTCGTCCTGTCGTACAAATATTGCGGCCATTGCGACAACTGCCTGACCGGCGTTCCCGCCTCTTGCGAGGATTGGGCTGCGCTGAACATGAGCGGCATTCGTGAAGACGGAACTCCGTACTTCCAAAGAGAAGACGGCTCGGTCGTTCATAACTTCTTCGCTCAATCCTCGTTCAGCACGTATTCGATCGTGTACGAGCGTAACCTGACCAAGGTCGATCTTTCCGCCGATCTGCGCCTTGTAGGACCGCTGGGCTGCGGCTTCCTTACTGGAAGCGGCACCGTACGGAACGGCTTGAAGCCGGAACCGGGCTCTACGGTTGCAGTTTTCGGCACGGGCGCGGTAGGTCTGGCAGCGATGATGGCCGCGAAGATCTCCGGCTGCACGAAGATCATCGGAGTCGATATCCACGACCATCGCCTTGAGACCGCAAAGGAGTTGGGCGCGACCCATACGATCAATAGCAAGGGCATCGACGTCGTTGCCGAAATCCGCAAGCTGACTGGCGGCAAAGGTGTGAACTACACAGTCGATACAACGGGCGTTCCTCAGGTTATCCGAGCCTCAATCGAAGCACTGGCCATTGGCGGCACAGCTGCACCGGTCGCGGCATCCAAGCCGATCGAGCTGAACACGATCAACGACTTGACCATGTTTAACCGTACAATTAAGGGCGTCTTAATGGGCAATGCGGTACCGCAGTTGTCGATCCCGCAGTTGATCGAGTTCTTCCAAGCGGGCAGCTTCTCTTTTGATAAGCTCGTTAAGTTCTACAAGTTCGAAGAGATCAACGAAGCGGCAAACGATTCGCTGTCGGGCAAGACGATCAAGCCGGTCATGATCATCGACGAAAGCTACGTTCCGGGCAAATAAGCTGTACAAGAAAAAGAGACTCATGAGCGAGATCATGGGTCTCTTTTTTTGGTAGTGACATGGGTCGGGCTTATCGTCGTATTCGCGATGACCTGTTCGCACATGAACGAGGCCGAATAGCTGAAATCCTGCTTGATCCAGTATTTAATAACTCCGATGAGGGCCGAGATGTGAAACGCGACATTGATCTCGTAGTGGATCAACTGTTCGGAGGTTTCCTTCGACAAGACGAATTCCTGTGTATACAGCTGGAAGAGCAGGTCTTCGATTCGATCGAAAATATCGGGATTCGAATTCACCCGAGTCAGAGCTTTAATTAGTCGTTGATGCTTCTCTAAGTGATCGAACAGAATGACGGCCGTTGGATTGTCCGCGCTTCTGAGAGGAATTTCTTGCGCGTTGCGAAGCGGTTCCCGAAGGGAATGGATGAACCCTTGCGGGCATCGGCGTACAAGTCCTCGATCAGCTCTATTTTATTCTGATAATGGAAGTAGAAGGTGCTTCGATTGAAGCTGGCTCGATCCATAATCTCGGAGACGGTAATGTCGTCGGGCTCGCCGCTCTCGAGCAGGAGCTCGATAAAGGCTTGCTTCAGAGCATGGTTCGTGCCTAGTTGCCGGCGATTATGGCGAGTCGTATCCAAGATGCTTCCTCCTGATCGTGATTCTCAACCGATGTATCACGTTTAATTATAAAATTCAGGATGAAGGGTTTGCAAGTCATATCGATATTCGAAGTTCCCTCATTGAATGAGAAGCCTAGGCAGTCGGCCCCCTTATGGAGCTCGACTGCTGCCTTTGCCTTCACTCACCTTATTATTACGTGGTTGTAAAATAGGATTCCCCAAAAAGCTCTTTCACTTGATAGCTGCCGGGTGTAAGTTCTTTTTCAAGCAAGTTAGAAAGGCATGGTTGGTGTTTGGGCTGTATGTCTTCCGAATTTAGAATTTGCTGCAGGCCCTCAACATAGGACTCGAACGGACGACTGCCTACGATTTTCAATCCTCTATTTTCATTGTTCATTATAACAATCGTCGGGAAACCTCTAACCCGTTAAGGATATTACAACAGAGGCTAATATTAACCGCGCAACGTTCTATTATCACTTTGAAGATATATACGACTTGTTGGACAAAGTATTGTCGGATGTTTTATTGATTAATTTGAATGCCATAGACTTCGAGAAAAGCGAATTAAATGAAGCATCAATTATTGATAACTTTGTGGCCATAACGGATTTTCAGAAATCAGCCGAAGAGGACGAAGCTCAACGAATTACAGCAGTCATTATAAGCTGGGGTATTTATGGGGCTTCGGTGGAGTGGAGAAGAAATCGCAAGGAAACATCGCCGGAAACATTTATCAAGTCGGCTAAGCCTTTTCTAATGACGCAGCACCACAGGCAGCATGGGTATAAGCCGTATTACTCAGTTAACGAATATGCAACGATTTGTCCGCGCTTAGTAACAATATTCGACAGATGCCCATATCATAAGAAATAGGGTATTTAAAAGGAGCGAATGGGATGAATTATTATTATCGTCATCCATCAATGGCTGTTCCAAGCATCGTAGCAGTTGCACAAGGGGATGTGACGGGAGACGGGATATCCGACAATGTTTATCTAACAGGGGTTCGAACACCTGACAGTCCGTTTATTGAACAAATCACGTTGGTTGTGCAGGACGGAAGCAGCGGTAGAGTAACCCATACGCCATTACAGGATAATGCGGGTTATAATCCGACAATTTTTTTGGGTGATTTTACGGGGAATAAGGTTAATGAGATTCTGGTTAGCATCGATTCCGGCGGTAGCGGAGGGATCATGTATCACTACGTATACTCATTCTTAAACAACGTCGCGAAAATAATATTCAACTACAGCGCGTATAATGAGCTCTATCAATACGTAGTGACTTTCAAGGACGATTACAAAGTTGAGGTTCTTAGCAAACTGAACAAGATGAAATATATCATCGACATCTCCGGTAGAGACAAGGAGTATCTAAGTGAGATCTATTGGGAGAATGGGAAGTTGAAGCAGCCCATATCAGGTTTTGTAAATCCGTTAAGCGGTTTGTATCCTGTCGATTTCGATGGAAATCATGTGTATGAGCTGCTGGCTTATCAGAAGATAGCCGGGAGATATAACGCTGATGCCTTGGGTTATGTCTTAAATATCTTGGTGTGGAATGGCAATCAGTTCACTCTTGGGGATCAGAATGTGGCTATATTCGGCTCTCCTGCTTAATAAGCAGTTATCGATTTTCTTCTTCATATGAGCGCTCGGTTTTATAGAGAAGGCACCTGGTTGGGTGCCTCAGATTCACCAGATAACGTACCGGCATTCATTAAGCTGCGTTAGTTCAGGGCATCCAACATGGGTGCCCTGTTTTGCATTAGGGATGATACGATAATGGAGGAGAGTTAATAATGCATCGAAGAAGGTATACAATCGAGATAATCTTTAATGAGCTGAGCCATAAGGTCAAAGTTTAGTTTGATGGTCGTAGCAACTCATTAACTAATAAAAGAGTTTTTCAATTTTGTTATAAAGAAAGACTGGAATATTTTTCAGGTTGTGCAGTCTTATATGGGCATGCTATTATAACGTTCTGCCGTCAAGAGAAACGGCATCGAAGAGATAAGAAAATAGCATTTTACTTATAAAATTCTCGCTTTTGAGAAAAAATAAAAAAGTGCTTGCATTTAGAAAACAAATTATGATAAGATATTCCTCGCCGCTAAAAACGGCATAAGAAAGAAACAAAACGAAAATAACAGTTGTTCCTTGAAAACTGAACATTGAGCGATATGTTTTTAAAGCTAGTATAGAAATGAGCAAGTCAAACACCTGAAGATTTTCTAATCGACATTCCGTCGATGACGAAAACTTCTATTATGGAGAGTTTGATCCTGGCTCAGGACGAACGCTGGCGGCGTGCCTAATACATGCAAGTCGAGCGGAGTTATTCCTTCGGGAATAACTTAGCG
>NZ_JBANSP010000033.1:0-60506 GCF_037167145.1 Paenibacillus sp. YIM B09110
TTCAAAGAACAATCTTTTCTTTCGTGTCGGCCGTATGTTTCAGCGGCGACTTAGATAATATATCACAGACGCCTATAGCATTGCAAGCACTTTTTTGATTTAATTTCATTTTTATTATTGCTGCGATATTTCTACTTCATTCAGCTCTAATATTCCGTATTAATCATTACTCTTTAACAAACAAAAATGAGCTTTGCTGAAGCTTAGACGATGCGATCATCTGTAAGCTGCAGCAAGGCTCATATGCATAGTACCTATTTCAATACTTCGTTAATATGAAGATGTCGTTCAACAGTCAGGTTAACGATGACCCCGCCAATCGACACCCATGGCCTAGTAGGATGCTTAGCATCAGAGAATACAATTTCGCCGATCCGTCCATCACTAAGCTTCACAACCGTACCGTTGTGAAATTGCGTCACCTTATTCACAAAGATCGTTACATATCCAGGGTCCAGCTTACCGAATGCGTCTTCCTGGATTTGTTCCAATACGAGATATGGTGAAGTTGCTTTGCGATAAGATTTGTTAAGCGTCATTGCATGAAAGATGTCCGCTATACTCACTATTTTGGCATAGGGATGAATTTTTGTTGCGTCAATACCGAGCGGGTAACCGGAACCGTCAACCTTCTCGTGGTGCTGCAAGGCAGTCAGCTTAGCGCCCTCATTCAGCGCTGCTACGCTCTTAAGCAACTGATAGCCGAGCACGGTATGACGCTTCATCTCTTCCTTCTCATCCCCTGACAACGCATTAGGCTTGTTCAAGATAGCCTTATCGATACGAATGTTGCCAATATCGTGCAGCAAGCCTGCAAGCGCAATCTGCATCCAGTCCTTCTGCGCGAACCCAGTCCACTGTGCGATCAGGTACGAAGTCATTGCTGACGTAATGCTATTATGAAGCAAATAATCACGCTCGTTGAATTGACGAGGCATGAAGGTTAATATTTTGTAGTCTTGAACATGCAGCAGCAGCTTCTCGAGCTGAGACCGTATATCCATGATGGGTAAACCTTCGCCCGTCACATACGATGCAAATACTTTTCTCAATAGCGTCAGCATCTTCTCATATTCACTATGAAGGGGAGAAACCTCCTGCTGTGCAGTTCCCTCCGCTCGAGGCTCATCTTGCGTGTCCTCTTTGGCCTTCGAAGTGATTGCTCCGTAATCTACAACAACTGACGTTACTAGAAATGCGTGCAAGATCTCAAGTTCCTTCGGCGTAATGACTTTGCCCTTTTGGAACAAAACTCCGCCTAACGGGGTGAGGACATCTTCTCCGATTTTATCTCCCAGCTTCAACTGAGATACATTTACCGCTGCCATCTACTGTCCCCTCCCCTGTGCTTATACTGCTTCTGCATGCTACTGTCTGAGCTTATTCGACCGGCGTTTCGCCTTCATTCTCTTCTTCGCCGTCTTCAAGGTTGTCATTTTCTTCACTGCGAGCGACTCTAGTTACGGTTGCTACCGTATCGTCATCACGCGTATTGATGAGCTTAACGCCCTGCGTATTACGACCCATCGTCGAGATGCCTTCCATGCTCGTACGAATCAATGTTCCAAGAGCCGTCATAATCATAAGATCCTCATCGTTCTCAACGACTTTGAGCGATACGATCGGACCGTTCTTATCCGTAACGTTAAGCGTCTTGATGCCTTTGCCGCCGCGGTTCTGACTCCGATAATCGCTAACTGGCGTACGCTTGCCATAACCTTTGGAGGTTACGATCAATACGTCCTTCTCCGGAACGATGACGTCCATATCGATAACCGTATCATCATCATCAATCGCAATCCCTTTCACGCCTGTTGCGGAACGTCCCATCGAACGGACATCCTGCTCAGAGAAGCGAATGGACATCCCTTGGGCTGTACCCATAATGATCTCCTGGTTGCCGTCAGTCAGCTTCACTCCGATTAAGTCATCATCCTCACGAAGCGAGATTGCAATCAAGCCAACGCGGCGGATATTAATATAATCATCGAGCGGCGTTTTCTTAACGACACCTTGCCTTGTAGCGAAGAACAGATAATGATCGGGATCGAAATCTTGAACCGGGATAACGGCGTTAACCGTCTCGCCTTGTTCGATCTGAATCAAGTTAATAATCGGCGTTCCGCGAGCCGTACGGCTGAGATCTGGAATTTCATAAGCCTTTAGCTTATAAACTTTCCCTTTGTTCGTGAAGAACAGCAAGTAATGATGCGTGTTCGATACGAATAGATGCTCAACGAAGTCATGCTCCTTCGTATCCATGCCGACTACGCCCTTGCCGCCCCGCTTCTGGCTGCGGTAAGTCGTTACAGGCAGACGCTTAATGTAGCCTGTATGGGTAATCGAGATAATAACATCCTCGCGAGGAATGAGATCCTCGTCCAATATTTCATCGTCGCTAGCCGTAATCTCGGTGCGGCGCTCATCGCCGAATCTATCCTTCAATTCTGCAAGCTCCGTGCTAATGATGTCCAATACGAGTTGCTCGTCGGCCAGAATCGCTTTGAACTCAGCAATCTTGCGCTGTAATTCCGCGTATTCCGCTTCGATCTTCTCGCGTTCCAAGCCAGTCAGACGTTGCAAACGCATATCCAGAATCGCTTGTGCTTGCTCTAAGCTGAGCGAGAAGCGCGAAATTAATCCTTCGCGCGCTTCGTCCGTCGTACGCGAGCTGCGGATCAATGCAATAACTTCATCCAGATGGTCAAGCGCGATACGCAAGCCTTCCAAAATATGAGCGCGTGCCTCTGCTTTCTTCAGATCGAACTCTGTACGGCGACGAATAACTTCAATCTGATGCTGGAGGTAGTGATAAAGCATCTCGCGTATATTAAGCGTGCGAGGCTCTCCATTAACGAGCGCCAGCATATTAATGCCGAAGTTCGTTTGCAATTGAGTCTGTTTGTATAGATTGTTCAATACGACGCTTGGGTTAACGTCACGGCGAAGCTCAATGACGACCCGCATGCCGTTCCGATCGGACTCATCGCGGAGATCTGTAATGCCCTCGATCTTCTTCTCACGGACAAGTTCGGCGATCTTCTCGACAAGACGCGCTTTAATAACTTGGTAAGGAAGTTCATGAACAATAATACGCGCCTTGTTGCCATTCTCTTCTATCGTTGCCCGAGCACGCATTGTAACGGAACCGCGGCCTGTCAGATAAGCCTGGCGGATACCTTGATAACCCATAACGAAACCAGCCGTCGGGAAATCCGGACCTTTAATAAATTCCATCAATTCCACCGGCGTAATATCCGGGTTGCGAATCAATGCTTGCACGCCATCGATGACCTCGTTCAAGTTGTGAGGAGGGATGTTCGTAGCCATACCTACCGCAATACCGGTAACACCGTTGACAAGAAGGTTCGGGTAACGAGCTGGCAATACGACCGGCTCTTTCTCTTCACCATCGTAGTTCGGTACGAAGTCGATCGTTTCTTTGTTGATATCTCGCAACAGCTCCATCGCAATCTTGGATAGCCTTGCTTCGGTATATCGCATCGCAGCTGCCATGTCGCCGTCAATGGAACCAAAGTTGCCGTGACCGTCGACGAGCATATAACGCATAGAGAAATCTTGAGCCATCCGGACCATTGATTCATAAACAGCAGAATCGCCGTGCGGATGGTACTTGCCGATAACCTCGCCTACGATTCTCGCTGATTTCTTATGCGGCTTGTCCGGCGACATGCCAAGCTCAGACATCGCGAACAAAATACGGCGATGCACGGGCTTAAGTCCGTCCCTAACATCGGGAAGAGCACGGCTAACGATGATACTCATCGCATAATCCATGAATGAATCCCGCATCTCGGTACCGATATCCCGATCCTTAACTGACAATCGTTGTTCTTCCGCCATGATTTACCTCCCTGACGTCATCTATAGCTAGTCCTAATCAACATAACCATTATATTACTTTCACAAATAGAGGGCTGCTAAACCCTATAAGCGCAAATAGAGAAAATGCTCATAAAAATAGGTTAATTACCGCTCTCCAGATGCTAAAAATCACCATAAAATAAACAGACCCAAACTTCATTATACCACTCATTCCAAAGTCTGTCTCCTGCCTCATTGGAACGAAGAAGCGATTTTTATATCATCGATCTTCTTCTCCGGCTCGAGGAGATCATCGATATAAACTTTTGGGAAAATAACCGATTCTGTGAAAGGAGATACGGACGTTGACCATTCAGCGCGTTAACAGCAAATGGGCCAAAACGCTCGTCTTGCTCAAATCCGAGTATTTACGCCAATATATCCCGCTTACGAAGCTGTTCAGCCGCGAGACCGTCTACCGGATGCTTAATGAGTACGGCATGATTTATGTGAAACCCATTAACGGCACGTTTGGCAAAGGAGTTATACGTGTCGAACGCACGACTGACTCGAACCGCAGCTATAAGTATCAACAGGACACAGTCATCCACCACTATGCAAGCTTTGAAGCTCTCTACAAAATGCTGCTGAAGCAGAAGAAAAATCGCAAATATATTGTCCAAAAAGGCATTCATCTGCTCCGTCACCAAAAGCGGCGCTTCGATATTCGGGTCATGGTCCAAAAAAACTTGCGCGGCGAATGGGAAGCGACGGGTATTATCGGGCGCCTCGCCCATCCAGCCAAAATCGTAACCAATTATCACAGCGGAGGAACTCCGATGCCAATCGATTCCTTAATGTCCGACCATGCCAGCCCTCAGCAAATCACGATCTACAAAAACAGACTCCAAAAGCTTAGCATTACGATTGCGAATCAATTAGTCGCCGCCTATCCGAACTTGAAGGAAATCGGCGTCGATATCGCTATCGATCATAAACTTCACCCTTGGATTCTTGAAGTTAATACGCGGCCCGATCTGCAAATCTTCCGCAAGCTCTCCGACCAGAATGTGTTTCACAAAATGTATCGTTATGCGGTAGCCTACGGACGCTATAAGCACTAATAAAAAGGAATAAGCAGCCTCTCACGGTGAACTACACTCCATTTGTTAGAATGACTAACAATGGAGGTAGAGTTCACTTACAGATGGCTGCTTATTATTTATGGGCTTGCTAGCCTGTGTCTGAATGTCCGGAAAGGCTAGAAGTCTAAGTTTTTCACATATTTCGCGTACTTTTGGATGAAGTCACGACGCGGTTCAACGTTATCGCCCATCAGCGTATCGAAGACGATATCCGCCTCCATCGCATCGTCGATCGTAACCTGGAGCATCGTACGGCTCTCCGGATCCATCGTCGTTTCCCATAGCTGCGTCGCATTCATCTCGCCCAAACCTTTGTAACGCTGTACGTTAACCTTTACGCCTTCACCGAACTCGGCAATAATTTGGTCGCGCTCCTTCTCGGTCTGCGCGTATCGAATGACTTTATTCCGTTCAACCTTGAACAATGGCGGTTGAGCGATGTAAATGTAACCTGCTTCGATAATATCTCGCATGTAGCGATAGAAGAATGTCAGCATGAGCGTGCGAATGTGCGCGCCATCGACGTCGGCATCCGTCATGATGATAATTTTGTGATAACGAGCCTTCGCGAGATCGAAGTCATCACTAATGCCGGTGCCAAGCGCGGTAATAATAGCCCGAATCTCGGCATTGCCGAGAATCCGATCCAGACGCGCCTTCTCAACGTTCAGAATCTTACCTCGAAGCGGCAAGATAGCCTGGAAGTGGCGATCACGTCCTTGCTTAGCCGATCCGCCAGCGGAGTCACCTTCGACAATATACAGTTCGCTGATCGAAGCGTCCTTGGATGAGCAGTCAGCCAGCTTACCCGGCAATGAACCGACCTCAAGCGCGCTCTTGCGGCGAGTCAGCTCACGTGCTTTGCGCGCAGCTTCACGGGCACGGGCAGCTTGCAGCCCCTTCTCGACGATTTTGCGCGATACGGAAGGATTCTCCTCAAGGAACTCTTGCAGCTTCTCGGCGAAGAACGATTCAACGATACCGCGAACCTCGCTGTTGCCAAGCTTCGTCTTCGTCTGACCCTCGAACTGCGGCTCAGGAATCTTAACCGAAATGATCGCAGTCAAGCCTTCCCGTACGTCATCGCCCGAGAAGTTCGAGTCATTATCTTTAATCAGGTTCGTCTTACGGGCGTAATCGTTAATAATACGCGTGAGCGCACTCTTAAAGCCGGATTCATGCGTACCGCCCTCATGTGTGTTGATGTTATTCGCGAACGAATAAATATTCTCAGCGTAGCTGTCGTTATATTGCAGTGCTACTTCGACCTGTATATAATCCTTCGAGCCCTCCACATAAATCGGTTTCTCGTGGAGTACCTCGCGGTTACGGTTCAAATACTCAACAAACTCGATAATACCGCCATCATTCTTGAACGTATTAGATACGCCAGTACGTTCGTCGGTCAATACGATTTGGATGCCTTTATTCAAGAAAGCCAGCTCGCGTATCCGCGATTGCAGGATCTCGTAATCATAGACAGTCGTATCTGTAAATATTTCAGGATCTGGCTGGAATGTTACCTGCGTGCCTGTCTCCGTGGACTCGCCGACGATCTTGATGTCATACTGTGGAGCGCCTCTGCGATATTCTTGCTGATACAGTTGGCCGTCGCGTTTAACTTGAACGATAACGAGCTCCGACAATGCATTGACGACCGATACACCGACGCCATGGAGACCGCCGGATACTTTATAGCCTTCGCCTCCGAACTTGCCGCCCGCATGCAGGACGGTCATAACGACTTCAAGCGTCGACTTCTTCAGCTTCGTATTCTCGCCTACTGGAATGCCGCGGCCGTTATCAATAACGGTGATGCTATTATTCTCGTGAACGATAACTTCGATTCTGTTACAGTAGCCTGCAAGTGCCTCGTCGATACTGTTATCGACAACTTCCCAAACAAGATGATGAAGACCTTTGCTGCTTGTGGAGCCGATATACATCCCCGGACGTTTGCGTACTGCCTCTAAGCCCTCCAGGACCTGTATCTGACTCTCGTCATACGTATGTTGTTCCAAAGACATGCAAGTTCACTGCTCCTCTCAACTGCTCTTCCTGATCGCCTTACCCGTTCGCCGCAAAATGATGTGCTCGTTTCTTCAACGTAGAGGATGATATGGGCGAATAATAAATCTTTTGCTTCGTCACAACGATTGATTTCGGCTCTTCCTCGCCAATCGTCTCGACATCCTTCCGCTTCCGTGCTCCCGCAACGAATTGCTTGGACAACTTGGAGGATTGCTCGATCGAAATATCAAAAATGGCTACTAATTCCGCAGCCCGGATAATTTTCTCGCCGCCCAAATGGATATACATAACGTCCACCTCTCCTCTAATAGCGCCTTATCTCGTCACTCGGCCCTCTTGCACATGGTAGATGCCGGCATCTTGAAGCTTGGATAAATTCACGCTTTCAAGTCCGGTCGTCGTTATAAACGTTTGCACTTTGCTCTGAAACGTTTCGATGAGCTGCGTCTGCCGATTTTGGTCGAGTTCGGATAAGACGTCATCGAGGAGCAATAGCGGATATTCACCGATTTCCTCGTTAATGAGCTCGATTTCTGCCAATTTTAAAGATAAGGCCGTCGTTCGCTGTTGGCCTTGCGAACCATAGGTCTGCGCTTCCTTGCCGTTGATAAAAAACGTCAAATCGTCGCGGTGCGGTCCCGCCAAAGTAACGCCTCTGCGAATCTCCTGATCTTTCACCTGTGTTAACTTTATCATAAATTGATCAAATAAAACAGATTCATCTTGAAGCGCGTCGGTGTCGAAGGAGGGGCAATATTCGATCGTGAGCTGCTCTGCGCCGCCAGTAATGCCTGCATGAATTTGCTCGGCGAACGCTTGTAATTTATGTATGAAGTGTTTCCTTTTTTTCATTATTTTAACACCATGCTCCGCAAGCTGCATATTCCACACGTCAAGCATCGTCTGATTCACGCTTCCAGGGCCTGCCGTCTTTAAGTAATTGTTGCGCTGCTGAAGCACTTTGCCGTATTGCTGAAGCGTATGCAAATAACCGGGCTGCACTTGTCCGATTTCCATATCGAGAAACCGTCTTCGTACCCCCGGCGTACCTTTTACAATTTCGAGATCCTCAGGCGCGAACATGACGACATTCACCGAACCGATGAAATCGCTCAGCTTGCGCTGCTCCAGGCCGTTAATCCGTGCCTTCTTTCCTTGCTGTGTGAATGCGAGATCAAGCTTGACTGAGCCGTAGCGTTTATCTACCTCGCAGCTTAGGCGAGCTGAATCGGCTTCCCAGCCGATCAGCTCCTTATCCTTCGACGTACGATGCGACTTCGACAGCGCAAGCACAAATATAGCTTCAAGCAGATTCGTCTTGCCCTGGGCGTTAGGCCCAAGAAATATATTCACCTTATTCGGCGTTTGCAGGTCAAGCTGACCGTAATTGCGATAATTTTGCAGTTGTATGCTCGTTAGAAACACGCTTCGTCCTCCCGGTCTGTTGATGCATTAGCTCCTAACAACCGTAAAGACGCCGCATCCTTCCACTTCTACGCGATCGCCGGCATAAAGTTTCCGTCCACGTCTGTTATCCGCTTCGCCATTAATGTGAACAGCCGTTTCCTGCAGAAAAAATTTTGCTTGTCCACCTGTGGATATACAATCCGACAGCTTCAGAAATTGTCCAAGCGCAATGTATTCGGTTTGAATGGAGATTTCCTTCACCCTAATGTCTCAGTCCCTTCTTCGCTAGTGATTTCTCAACTTAGCCGGTTGTACGATACGGCAAAATGACGTACATGCTGTATTCGTGGTCAAGCGGACGAATAATGATCGGGCTCATCGCCCCTGTGAAGCCGATGAACAATTGTTCGCTGTCGATAACTTTAAGCACATCGAGCATATATTTGGAGTTGAACGCAATTCGCAGCGGTTCGCCATTGAACTGCTTCGCCTCAAGCTGCTCCGTTACACGGCCAAGTTCAGTTGAGCTCGACGAAATTTCGATGCTGCCATCCTCAAGGGTCATAAGGCGGACAATGTTCGTTTTTTCCTCACGCGACATCAAATAAGCGCGATCGATCGCGTCCATCACATTTTTTGTATCAAGAACAAGTTCTGTTTTGAACACTTGCGGAATAATTTTAGAAGTGTCGGGATAAGTCCCGTCCAATATACGCGAATAGAACAACACGTTGCCGATCTTGAACAGCACTTGATTGTCGGCGACAACGATATCGACGAGCATATTATGCTCGGGAACAAGCTTCGACAGTTCCACGAGCGTTTTCGCGGAAATAACGATGTTGTTGAAACGGTAATCCGGATGCGTATCGACTTTTGCAGTACGACTCGCAAGACGATGGCGGTCAGTTGCTACGAACTTGAGCTCGCCTTCGTTCAGATTCCACAAGACACCCGTCAAAATTGGCGTTTGTTCGCTTGTCGATGCAGCTAGCACGGATTGGCGAATCATCGCTTTTAATAAATCGCCAGGCATTTGGAATATTTCATTTTGCTCAATGGATGGCAGCACTGGGAACTCTTCAGGATCAAGCCCAACCATTTGAATTTCGGTAGCGCCTGAACGAATGATCGTCTGGTAATGAGCGCCGACTTCGATGCTGACCTGGTCCGACGGGAGCTTCTTAACGATTTCCACAAAAAATTTGGCAGGCAATACGACGTTACCCGGTTTATCCACATGTGAAATAACGAATTGATCTCTTTCAACAGGTATGAAGCTTTGGATGGAGATATCGGTATCACTCGCTGTTAATGTTACACCTTGGTGTGTAACTTCAATCTTGATACCGCCAAGAATCGGAATTGTAGGGCGAGAGGACGCTGCTTTGGCAACCTGTTGGATAGCGTCGTTCAATTCATTTTTTGAGATCGTTAGTTTCATGATTACACTCCTAGCGTTTATATAGATTGAGCGATGCGAAATTGTTTTTTGACGGGCTTTCAACAGGCGGCGTTAGCCGTCTATATTTGATGATGTTTATTAAAGATTTTTAGTAGACGTAGTAGTAGGGGCACTGAATATGTGGATAACCCTGCGGAAAACCGATAAAGCAAGCCTATCCACATGTGCATAGCGTGTGCATAGGCTTGCTTGGTTGTTCACATATGATTTTTGATTTTTTCGGTTAAATTCTGAATGATCTTCGTAAGGTCATGATCCACTTTAAGCTGCTGCGAAATTTTCTCGTGCGCATGGATGACTGTCGTATGGTCGCGGCCGCCGAACGCCTCGCCGATCTTCGGCAACGAGTAGTCGGTAAGCTCGCGTGACAGGTACATCGCGATTTGGCGCGGATAGGCAACGGCTTTCGTACGCTTGCGGGCTTTGAATTCCTCCAGGCGCAGTCCGTAGAACTCTCCGACCTTTGCCTGAATGTCCTGCATCGTGATCATCCGCGGCCGGCTTGATGGAATGATATCCTTCAGCGCTTCAGCTGCCAGATGCGACGTAATATCGGCGTTGATTAAGGATGAATAGGCCACAACGCGGATAAGCGCCCCCTCAAGTTCCCGGATATTCGTATCGATCTGGTTGGCGATATACACCATCGCTTCGTTTGGAATATCGAGATTCTCAGCTTTCGCTTTCTTGCGCAGAATGGCGATCCGCGTCTCGAGATCAGGCGGTTGAATGTCGGTAATAAGTCCCCATTCGAACCGTGAACGCAGCCGTTCTTCGAGCGTTGGAATTTCTTTCGGCGGACGGTCACTAGAGATGACGATCTGCTTTCTTTCTTCATGCAGCGCGTTGAAGGTATGGAAGAACTCCTCCTGCGTCTGCTCCTTGCCTGCTAGAAACTGAATATCATCGACGAGTAATACGTCGATATTGCGGTACTTCGTACGGAAGCTCTCGCCGCGATTGTCACGAATGGCGTTAATGAACTCGTTCGTGAACTTCTCGGATGATATATAGAGTACCTTCGTATTCGGATTATGGTCCATGATGTAGTGGCCAATCGCATGCATTAAGTGCGTCTTGCCTAGTCCAACACCACCATAAAGAAACAACGGATTATACGCCTTGGCCGGAGCTTCAGCGACGGCGAGCGATGCCGCATGGGCGAACCGGTTGTTGGCTCCGATTACGAATGTATCAAACGTATATTTTGGGTTAAGCATATGGCTATGCGTTTCTTCTTGCGCAACCGGTGTTTGTACGGTCTTCGGCGGAAGCGAAATGATCGGTTCTGCGCTGCGCTGCTCTTCAATTGCAAATTGAACGTCCACCTGCCTGCCCAAAAATTCAAACAGTGTCGTTCTTATGAGCTTCGTATAGCGATTCTCCAGCCATTCGACAGCAAATGTTGTCGGGGCGGTTACTTCAAGTATGGAATCATCGACAAAAGAAGCCTTCGTCGCTTTGAACCAGGTGTCAAAGCTCGGCTTGCTTAATTTGGTCTGGATGATTGACAACACTTGCTGCCATAAATCATAGGTATGGCTGTCCACAGACTGTCACTCCTTATTCAACTCGCCTAAGTCGGCGCGGTTAAGCTAAACGTTGTCGAAAATCAGGGATTTATAACGAAAGCATCCACATTATGACGTAGATGAAGAAACTGAGTTATAAATAGGGGATGATTTTGTTCACAATGTTATCCACAGGTTGTTGATAAATATGAGGCTTCTACGATGTAATCCACATCAAAAACATAATAATCATAGCAAAAGATCCCTTATATTTCAACGAATTCGCTGATTTTATCCACATTCTCAACTGCTTGTGCATAGAAGTTATCTACAACACTACATATTGTTTATATCTTGTTATCATTTCGACAAAGTTCGTTGTCGATCGTGAAAAACTGTGCACATGTTATTAGTTTTCTAGAATGAGCGGCATTTCATACGTTATCCACAATAAAAATCGGATAAAGCTTATTCCTGTATTTTGCATCGGAGAGGTACATTGACTTTTGACCGCCCACATGGTTTAATTAAAAAGGTGTTTTTTAAATAAAGAGAAGAAGTTATAACTGACACATTGATATATGTAATATAGGAGGTGCAGAACGATGAGACCTACATTTAAACCGAATGTAAGCAAACGCAGCAAAGTGCACGGCTTCCGCAAACGTATGAGCTCGAAAAACGGACGTAAAGTTTTGGCAGCGCGTCGTCAAAGAGGAAGAAAAGTACTGAGCGCATAAGCAGAAGACCACGTCCGGTGGTCTTCTTTTTTTTGTATTTGCGCAATGAAATCCTTATTCCTTATTAAAGAGGGCTGAGATATTTCATCTCCAAATATAAGAATTTATAAGTTTACACTTATAATCACGCTTATATTTCATCGCGAAACGGTACTACACCGCCAAATGTTGGTGTAGGTCGTTTACGCTTGAAATATAGGTGAGTATAACTTTGTTTATACAAGCCCTATATTTTTCACGAAACGCAATGTCCTCTATTTAGGAGGACTGAGTCGTTTCGACTCAGGCTATACTTATTAGATGAAACGAAAGAACGGTGGCCATAAGTCGTGCATAGAAAGTTGCGTCTGCGTAACCGCGGGGATTTCAGCCGGATCTATCGAGGCGGCAAATCATTCGCAAATGGACAATTTGTCGTATATTGGTCTAAACAGCCGGACGCGGATCCATTCCGCCTCGGTGTTTCGGCGAGCAAAAAAATCGGAAATGCGGTCATGCGCAATCGGATGCGGCGGATGGTTAAGGAGATCGTGCGCCACCAGGCTGATCGGATAGCCCCGAAGACGGATCTTATTCTTATTGTCAGGAAACCGGCAACGGTCATGAAGATGAAGGAAATGGAGAAATCGGTGCTTCATGTGCTTAAGAAGGCAGGGCTGCTGAAGAGTTTGGGCCAACCGCCTGTTAAGCGCAAGGAATAGCCTGTTTTTGGCTGAAAATGGACGATCATTCAAAGTCGTTAAGAAAGCGTATGCACCTTGATGCTGCTTGTTTCTTTGTCCCATAAATTATGGTATAGTCAAGATTGACGAGCCTGTCGTAAAGATGCTAACTCAATCGTCAAACGGCGTTGGCACTGTGCTTATCAAGTTATAGTCATATAGTTGAAACCCTAACGCTTCATATTCAGTATTAGGGAAGTTGACTATTTGTTTATGTATAGGAAAGTATACGTTTTTCTCGTTATACTTGACCTATATTTCACCGCGAAACGTTGCTTTAGACGCCAAACATTGGCATCTACCGTTTACGCCTTGGGCAATGGCTCTTAGAGAGGAGTTTTCATGTTGTTTCGGAATTCAAAACGCAAATGGCTTCTAGTATTGGGGCTCGTCCTTGTTATGGGCGTGCTTGCAGGCTGTGGAGCTCCTACGAATCAGACGACGGAAACGGCTGATTTATTGAAGGGCAATTTTTGGGAGAAAAACGTCGTTTATTACTTCGCAATCACGCTCGATACATTTGCCAAGTGGTTCGGTGATTCGTACGGTCTAGCTATATTGCTGCTGACGATTATTGTAAGAACGTTAATCCTTCCGCTGACGCTTAAGCAATATCGAAGCTCGAAGGCGATGCAGGCGATTCAGCCTCAGATGGCTGAAATTAAGAAGAAACATAAGGATAACCCGCAAAAACAGCAAGAAGAAACGATGAAGCTGTTCCAGCAGAATCAGGTTAATCCGATGGCGGGCTGCTTGCCGCTAATTGTGCAAATGCCGGTTTTCATCGCGCTCTACAATTCGATCTACAAAAACCCGGATATTCGCGAGCATACGTTTTTGTGGTTTGAGTTAGGCAAGAGTGCTAATGATGGAGGATGGACGTATTACCTGCTTCCATTACTCGCAGCCGCAACGACATTCATTCAGTCGAAAATGATGCAGAAGCAGCAAACGCAAACGATGCCGGGTATGGGCATGATGCTCACGATCTTCCCTGTATTAATCTTCGTTATGGCGATCAACTTCCCGTCGGCGCTTCCGCTGTACTGGGTATATAGCAATATCTATACAATCGTTCAAAACTACTTCCTGTACGTGCGTTCATCTGACAAGGGTAAGGGGGCCCTCGCGAAATGAAGAAAATCGTTGCATCAGGAAAGACGATAGACGATGCTGTGCGTAATGGTTTGACACAATTGCAAGTGACTGAAGACCGCGTGAAGAAGGTTGTGCTTGAACAGCCCACCAAAGGGTTGTTCGGATTGTTTGGCGCAAAGGAAGCGAAAGTTGAGCTTGAATTGATTCCGGATGCTACGGAAGAAGCTGAGAAGTTTCTTCTGGAGATTGCCGGAACAATGGGGCTGCAAGTAAGCATCGATCGTAAGCAAACGAGAGAAGGGACGAGGCTGGCCGTTACGGGCAGCGGAGACCTTGGTATGCTGATTGGGCGTCGCGGACAAACGTTGGATGCGTTACAGTACTTGGTTAACATTGTGGCTAATCGTTATTCGGATAGTCATCTTCGAATCGTCCTTGATGCAGAGGATTTTCGCGAGCGCCGGCGCAAGACGCTGGAAGAGCTGTCGGAACGCCTTGCGGGCAGAGTCATTCGGACCAAGAAGGAAGTTGTGCTTGAGCCGATGTCTCCGCATGAGCGCAAAGTCATTCATTCGCAATTACAGAACCATCCTCGGGTGAAGACCTATAGCAAGGGCGACGAGCCCAATCGGAGAGTCGTTATCTCGCTTAGGTAATGCTAGTAGGCAGGCAACAAATAGATATTTAGATACGGTACGCAGCAATGGCTCCTATGGTCATTGCTGTTTTTCCATTTGAGAGGTGCTGACTTAAAGGTGATATTGGATACGATTGCGGCTATTTCGACGGCAGTCGGAGAGGGCGGCATTGCGATTATACGGATAAGCGGGCCCGATGCGATAAGCGGTACGGCTTCCATTTTTCAATCCAAAACAAGCTTGAATGATGTGCAGTCGCATACGGTCAACTACGGACATATTATTGATCCTGCAACAGGTGAGCAGGTGGAAGAGGTGCTTGTGACCGTCATGCGCGGACCACGCTCTTTCACGGCGGAGGATGTCGTGGAGATCAATGCCCACGGTGGCGTAGTAGCGGTTAAACAGGTGCTTGATGTTGTGCTGCAGCTGGAGGGCTTCCGTACGGCAGAGCCGGGGGAGTTCACGAAGCGGGCTTTCCTGAACGGACGCATTGATCTGATGCAGGCCGAGGCGGTTATCGACCTAATTCGTTCGAAGTCGGATCGGGCATTCTCGGTAGCAAGGAAGCAGGCTGAGGGTGCGCTGTCGAAGCAGATTAAGGCGCTTAGGCAAACGGTTATTGAACTGCTAGCACATATAGAGGTTAATATTGATTATCCCGAGCATGATGTTGAAGATTTAACGAGTGCTTATATACGTGAGCAATGCGGTTCTGCGATTGAATCGATCGGGAAGTTGTTAAAAACGGCAAACGAAGGCAAAATATTGCGAGAAGGTATATTGACCGCTATCGTTGGGCGTCCGAATGTTGGAAAGTCGTCGCTCATGAACGTACTGACGCAAGAGAACAAGGCGATTGTCACCGATATACCGGGTACGACTCGTGATGTGATCGAGCAATTCGTTACGTTAAACGGCATTCCGCTTCGCCTGCTCGATACCGCGGGTATTCGGGATACTGATGATGTCGTCGAGAAGATTGGTGTTGAACGTTCGCGCTCGGCGCTGGAGGAAGCAGAGCTGATCTTGCTCGTTCTGAATTATAATGAACCTTTGCAGCCCGGTGATCGCGAATTATTGGAGCAATTAGCTGGTCGTTCTGTCATTGTTATCCTCAATAAGACTGACTTGCCGCATCAATTAGAAATTGAGGTGGTGGAGCAGTTCGTTCCGGCCGATTCGATCGTACGAATGTCGGTGCTTGAAGAGCGTGGGCTCGATCGATTGGAGCAGGCGATTAGCGAAATGTTTTTCGAAGGCCAGCTTGAAGCGAATGATCTGACATATGTAAGCAATGTTCGGCATATTTCTTTGCTGAAGCGCGCGAATCAATCGCTCGTCGATGCCATTGAGGCGTCGAATATGGGAATTCCAATAGATGTTATACAGATTGATGTGCGGTCGGCCTGGGAGTCGCTTGGCGAGATTCTTGGCGATGAAGTAGGCGATTCATTAATTGATCAAATCTTTTCACAGTTCTGTTTAGGGAAGTAGGGATAAATAATGGGTTATTTAGCTGGTGAATTTGACGTTATCGTTATTGGAGCTGGTCACGCGGGCTGCGAGTCAGCGCTTGCTTCGGCAAGGATGGGCTGCAATACGCTGCTCTTAACGATTAACCTGGATATGGTTGCATTCATGCCGTGTAATCCGTCTATCGGCGGACCGGCGAAAGGCCATGTCGTGCGCGAGATTGATGCATTGGGCGGCGAGATGGGACGCAATATCGACAAAACGTTTATTCAAATGAGGATGCTGAATACGGGCAAGGGGCCGGCTGTTCATGCGCTGCGTGCGCAAGCGGATAAATTCGATTATCAGCATACGATGAAGAAGACGATTGAAGAGACCGATAATCTGACACTGAGACAAGGGATGGCAGAGGAGATCATTGTCGAAGAGGGCAAGATTGTGGGCATTACAACGAAGACAGGCGCAGAATATCGCGCACGCGCTGTTATCGTTACAACAGGCACGTACTTGCGCGGCAAAATCATTATGGGTGAGCTTATGTATGAAAGCGGCCCGAACAACCAGCAGCCTTCTGTAAGGCTGTCCGCGAGTTTGAAGGAGCACGGGTTCGAGCTTGTCCGCTTTAAGACAGGTACGCCGCCGCGCGTTCATAAGGATACGATTGATTTCTCCAAGACGGAGATTCAGCCTGGCGACGAGTCGCCGAAGTTCTTCTCTCATGAGACGGAGTCGTCGGATAACGAACAGTTGCCTTGTTGGCTGACGTACACATCTGAAGCAACACATAAGATTATCAACGATAACTTGCACCGCGCGCCGATGTTCTCAGGTGCGATCGAAGGGACTGGGCCGCGTTATTGCCCATCTATTGAAGATAAAATTGTCCGTTTTGCAGATAAACCGAAGCATCAGATTTTCCTTGAGCCAGAAGGTATGCATACATCGGAATATTATGTCCAAGGGTTATCCACAAGTATGCCTGAGGATGTACAGCTTGGAATTTTACGGTCAATCCCAGGTTTGGAAAATGTTGAGATGATGCGTAACGGTTACGCAATTGAATACGATGCGGTAGTACCGACACAGCTTTGGCCGTCCCTGGAGACAAAGGTCGTTGATGGGTTATTCACAGCTGGACAAATCAACGGAACATCCGGTTATGAAGAAGCAGCAGGACAAGGGATCATTGCGGGTATTAACGCAGCGCGCAAAGTACAAGGCAAAGAGCCTATCATTATTGATCGTTCGCAAGGTTATATCGGTGTTATGATCGATGATCTCGTAACGAAAGGGACGAATGATCCTTATCGATTGCTGACGTCTCGTGCCGAATATCGTCTGTTGCTTCGCCACGATAATGCGGATCTTCGTCTTACGCCTATTGGTCATGAGATCGGTCTTATTTCGGAAGAGCGGTATGCCAAGTTCCTTCGCAAGAAAGAACTGGTTGAGCTTGAGATTGAACGATTGAAATCGACAAAAGTGAAGCCGGACGATGTGCTTGAGATGCTGACAGCTGCTGGATCTACTCCAATGACGAATGGAGCCGATGCGTTGTCGCTGTTAAGAAGACCTGAAATTACGTATGCGATGGTGGAGACGGTTGTCCCTTCTTCGGAACATGAATTGACGGAAGAGATGAAGGAGCAAGTTGAGATCCAAATTAAATATGCAGGATATATCGAGAAGCAGCTGATTCAAGTAGAGCGTCTTAATAAGATGGAGAAGAAACGTATTCCGGATGATATCGAATATAGCCAGGTTCATGGTCTTGCTTCCGAGGCGAAGCAGAAGCTGGCTGTTATTCGTCCGCTGTCTATTGGGCAGGCTTCGCGGATTGCCGGCGTTACGCCAGCGGACATCTCAATCTTGCTTGTATATCTTGAGCATTATAACCGCGTAATAGCGGCGAGAGGATAGTTAAGCGTATGGATCAAACGTTGAAATGGTTTACATCGCGTATGGAGGAGAGCGGCATTACGCTCTCTCCTCATCAGCTTGAACAATTCGACACCTATTTCCGTTTGTTAGTGGAATGGAACGAAAAGATGAATTTGACTGGCATAACGGAAAGGGACGCCGTATACGAGAAGCATTTTTACGATTCGGCGTCGCTTTCTTTTTTTGTAAATATAGATAAGGTTGAGAGGATAGCCGACATTGGTTCCGGTGCAGGCTTCCCAAGTATCCCACTTAAAATTTGTTTCCCTCATCTTAAAGTAACAATCGTTGATTCCTTGAACAAGCGAATCCAGTTTCTTAATTTTCTAGTGGAGCAATTAGGTGTTTCGGATGTTTCCTGTGTTCATGGCCGCGCTGAAGATATTGCTAAGCTGCCAGAGCATAGAGATAGCTATGATCTAGTTACTGCAAGAGCGGTTGCAAGATTGAATGTATTAAATGAGTTTTGTTTACCCTTCGTTCGTAAAAGTGGGTTATTCGCTGCTATGAAAGGTTCCCAATCGGAGGAAGAGGTGCGAGAGGCGTCATTCAGCTTGCGTGAGCTTAAGGCGAAAATCAAAGCGCAGCATCAGCTGCAGCTTCCGAATGAACAATCGGAACGACATATCGTCATTATAGAGAAGCTTGACGCGACGCCACGTAAATACCCAAGAAAAGCAGGCACACCACTTAAGCAACCGCTTATTGGTTAAGATGGAGTGATAAATGTTTCACGTGGAACATTCAAAATTACCTGTTGAGCATTTGCATATTTATATGGAATTGAACGATTATCAAGCAGGAGATAGACCTCGTTAAGTCGAATTATATTGTTATGGATGTAATGGACGTGATATAAGCTTGTTGGCTCGTAGTTGCGACAGTTTCTAACGCTTAACATCACAATAGGAGGAGGAAGCTCCACTTATACCATGACTAAAGCTGATTAAGCTGATATAGCTTAATACTTAACTGATGGTTAGTCAGGAGCATCCAATCCTGCTGTTAAAGCGAGTTTATTGCAAAAACCTTCTAATCTATCATTCTTTCATGTTGTTCCTCGAGCATTTCTATCAATCAGTAGGTTTATTTTTCTGTGCATGATTCAATCTAAGACGTAAGACTACAGCACTGATTGATCGTGCTTGATGATGCCTGGTAATAGGTTTATAATTAGACTTTACAGGATAATCATCAATGAAGCGTGATATTCCTACGTAAAAATGGTAGCGAGATAGCAAGGAAATAAGATGGCTTGGAAGGTTTATCTCATGATCGGGTGGTAATTATCGATATGAAAGAACAATTTTCTCGTTTATTCGGCTTATCCGAGCAGCGCATCGCGCAAGAAGAGGTTCGTCAGATTCCAATTCAGGATATTGATGCGAGCCCGTTTCAGCCACGTACGATCTTCGATGATGATCGTATTGATGAATTATGCCAAACGATTAAGACACATGGTGTTATTCAACCTATTGTGGTCCGTATGCGTAATGGCAGGTATGAAATTATCGCTGGAGAACGCCGTTGGCGTGCTGTAACTAAGCTCGGGTACGATACGATTCCAGGCATTGTGCGAGAATTCAATGATTCGCAGACGGCTTCAATTGCTCTTATTGAGAACTTGCAACGTGAAGGGTTAACCGCTATAGAAGAAGCGATTGCCTATCAGAAGCTTATAGAGTTGCATGAATTAACGCAGGAAAGCTTGGCGCAGCGGCTTGGCAAAAGTCAATCAACCATCGCTAATAAGCTCAGATTGTTGGCGCTAAGTGACACCATCAAGCAAGCGCTAGCGGAACGAAAAATTACAGAACGACATGCCCGCGCACTTCTTTCCTTGGATAATGAAGAGCTGCAGCATAAGGTTTTGGAAGAAATACTAACTAAAGATTTGAATGTGAAGCAAACTGAGGTTCGAATCGCCTTTCTGAAAGAGTCGACGAAGCTGAAGAAAGCTAAGCGCATATCGTTCACGAAAGATGTACGTCTTGCGTTGAACACGATCCGTCAATCGATTGAGATGGTATCTGGATCAGGTCTGCAAATTAAGACAAACGAGAAGGATCATGACGATCATTATGAAATCGTCATCCAAATTCCAAAAAGATAGCAATGATCGATACTTATATTCGTTATAAAATGATACACATAGCTGCTAAGCACTGTTACTTATAGCAGCAATGAATCATGCTCGATGCCGCCCTCGCTGAGGGCGGCGATGCCATTTGTAGCCGTAATTTCAACAATGAAGAGGCACGAGCATCTCGCTTGTGTATGGTGTTTTATAATAGTTTTGCATAAGAGGTGAGACAGTTTTGTCCAAAATAATTGCTATTGCCAATCAGAAGGGCGGTGTCGGTAAGACGACTACGTCCGTTAATTTGGCTGCATGTCTAGCGTCGTTGGGTAGAAGAGTGTTGCTCGTTGATATAGATCCTCAAGGAAACACAACGAGCGGGCTTGGCATCAACAAGGCGGATGTAGCCAATTGTATTTATGATGTGCTTATTAATGAAGTCCATCCTAAGGATGCTATGGTAGAAACGAACGTTCCTGGCTTAAAAATAATACCTGCAACGATACAGCTTGCAGGCGCTGAAATTGAATTAGTACCTACGATCTCGCGTGAGCTTAGACTTAAGAAGTCTTTGCACATGGTTAAAGATCAGTTCGACTATATTCTTATCGATTGCCCACCTTCATTGGGTATATTGACGATTAACTCCTTAACGGCTGCTGACTCCGTTCTGATTCCAATTCAATGCGAATATTATGCGCTTGAAGGTTTGAGTCAGCTATTGAATACAGTTCGACTTGTTCAGAAGCATCTCAATACGACACTGCAAATCGAAGGTGTATTGCTTACGATGCTTGATGCAAGAACGAATCTTGGTATTCAAGTTATCGAAGAAGTCAAAAAGTATTTTCAACAAAAAGTGTACCAAACCATCATTCCGCGCAACGTGCGTCTGAGCGAAGCTCCTTCACACGGGCAAGCGATTATCACCTACGACCCACGATCCAAAGGCGCGGAAGTTTATCTTGAACTCGCGAAGGAAGTGATAACGTATGAGCAAGCGGCTAGGTAGAGGATTAGACGCACTAATACCATCGCTATCTGTCAATGATGACGATAAAGTCATTGATGTTTCGTTAGCACAGCTACGACCGAATCCATATCAACCGCGTAAAACGTTTGATGAGGATTCCATTAAGGAATTAGCTGAATCCATTAAGCAGCATGGCGTTATTCAGCCGATCATCGTTCGCACAGTGCTTAAGGGATATGAGATTATTGCAGGGGAGAGGCGTTTCCGCGCATCTCAACTTTGCGGCAACACAACCGTTCCTGCAGTAGTAAGAAGCTTCTCCGATCAGCAAGTAATGGAGATTGCCCTCATTGAAAATCTTCAACGTGAAGATCTGAATGCGATTGAAACAGCTATTGCTTATCAAGCGCTTATGGATAAGTTCAAATTAACACAAGAAGAGTTGTCGATGAAGGTAGGTAAATCTCGTTCCCATATTGCGAACTTCGTTAGACTATTAAGTCTTCCGACGGAAATCAAAGATAATGTTTCACGTGGAACAATATCAATGGGTCATGCTAGGGCGTTAGTCGGTATTAAGGACGAAGTGATTCAGAGAGAATTCGCTGATCGCATCGTGAGTCAAGAATGGACTGTTCGTGATCTGGAAGAAGCGATACAGAAACTTGACGCCAAACAACCGGAAAGCAAAACGAAGCTTAGTCAGAAAAAACGCGATCCGTATATCGATCATTTGGAAGAGTCTTTACGAGATCGGTTTAAGACGACAGTGAAGATTAAGCAGCAAAAGGATAAAGGTAAAATAGAGCTCCAATATTATAGTAAGCAGGATTTGGAACGACTATTGGAACTGCTTCAATACATGGCATAATACCTGCTGAACAATGGCATACCCGAGTTGTAATCTTCGATTTGAAAGATTAAACTAAGGTATGCCATTGTTATGCCTTAAAAGGTATATTAATTACGAATATTATAGAAGGATGTGATTGGAGTGGGGAATGGCGAACAGCCGCTCATATATTTAGATCATGCCGCTACCTCGTGGCCTAAACCGCCACAGGTGACAGACGCGGTTGTACAGGCTATGCTCCATGATGCTGCTAATCCAGGGAGAGGCAGCCATGCGATGGCGGTAAGAGCTAGTCGCGTATTGTTCGATACGCGTAAGCAGCTTGCCAAACTGTTTAATATAAAAAACCCAAATGACATCGCATTCGCTTCAAATACAACGATGGCGCTAAATATGGCGATTAAAGGATGGGTCAAACCAGGTGACCATGTCATTACGACATCCGTTGAACATAATTCAGTTAGAAGGCCTCTATATTATTTAGAGCAAACGATTGGCATTGAAGTGACGTATGTAGAAGGGGACGAACGAGGGAACATTAATGTTGACGATGTTGCCGCAGCTATACAGTCCAATACAACGTTAGTTGTTGCAAATCACAGTTCGAACCTGCTCGGAACGATTATACCCATAGATAAGATAGCTGAACTGACGAAAAGTAAAGGCATAAAGCTTCTTGTAGATGCAGCGCAAAGTGCAGGTATTCTTCCAGTGGACGTAAGAGGGATGGGTATTGATCTGTTGGCATTTCCAGGACATAAAGGGTTGCTTGGCCCACAGGGCACAGGAGGCTTGTATATCGATCCTGAGGTGGATCTGGTGCCATTGCTGCATGGCGGCACTGGAAGCCAGTCTGAGGCGCGTGAACAGCCTCAGGTAAGACCTGATCGGTACGAAGCGGGGACGCAAAATACGCCTGGCCTAGCAGGGCTAAGAGCAGGCGTGCAGTATGTGCTGAATGAGACAGTACAGAACATCCATACTAAAGAATGGACGCTCGCTCAGCGAATGATGGAGGGGCTAAGTACGGTACCGGGATTGAGGCTGTTAGGTCCGAAGCTTGGCAAGCAGCGTACAGGAATTGTTGCATTTGTTGTAGATGGAATTGATCCATCTGAACTGTCCTTCATACTCGATCAGCATTATAGCATTGCAGTAAGAGCAGGCTTCCACTGTACGCCGCTCGCGCATGCATGCGCCGGAACAACATCTACAGGTGCAATAAGAGCAAGTGTAGGCTTGTTCACAACAGAGGATGAAGTTGATGCCTTGACGAATGCGATGACGGAGATAACGAAGAACTACGGATTGTAGAATTAAAATGGGGGCGGAAGACAACCATGGAAGACTGGACGACAAATCCGATGAATGCAGTAACGGCAGTAGTAGCTTTATTCGTTATTATTTTATTCATTTGGATCGCGGTGCTGGGCAGTAAGTTGAAACGATTAAGGAAACAATATACTGAGGTGATGGGGAATACGGGCATAACAAACTTCGAAGATGTAATCGTTGAAATGAAGGATGGGCTGAGAGAACAAGCTCAAACCATTCAACGTTTGCAGACGCAGCTCGCTACAGTAGAGCAAGCGCTGCCGGAGCAGAAGAGCAGAGTTGGTGTGCTTCGTTATAACGCATTCGCAGAGCAAGGAAGCGACTTAAGCTTCTCCATCGCGATTGTAAATGAATTGAATGATGGGGCAGTACTATCGGGCATTCATAGCAGAGAAAATACGTACGTGTATGCCAAACCAATTGAGAAGGGCGAGTCCCCGTATCCGCTAACACCGGAAGAACGTAAAGCGATTCAGACAGCGAAGTAATAAGGGCCACACAGCGGTTATATGGACTCCTATCATTTATAGATGCAAATGGGATGTGTAGTCGGAGGCAGCGGTTTGTTCACGGGTACTGGACGCAATATGGACGGAATTCGCTACAGCAGTGAATAGGCTTAAGGAAATGATGTCCGCCATCTTCATAACCAAGTGCAAGCGAGTGTTCTGCAGAACAAAATACTCCATGAATCCGCCAACATTAACGATACCGGTAATATGCATATCACCAACAGGAGGCAGGTCTTTGTTCACGCCGGCGCCTGGACGAACCGGACCTGAGCCGACTTGTATAGAGCCCACGCTGGAAACTTGGCCGAGGCAGGCATCAATGCCGATGATAAAAGGCTTATGGAATCGGCGATTGATTTCTAGAAGAGTTTCTTCTAGATTCATGGCATGAACAGGTTCTTCCAGCGTACCGAACAAGGCATAATGAGGACTTCTGAATTTGGACAAGGAAGTACCGATAAGCGGACCAAGCGAATCGCCGGTCGAGCGGTCAGTGCCGACGCATACAATAACAAGGGGGCGTTTGCCAGCTTGTTCATCGAGCATTGAGGTTAGCCGGTTAACAAGCAGCCCGACTACATTCGCGGTCGTGTAAGGTACCTTCAAAGGTGTTTCCTTCATAAATGGTAGCTTCATAGAATCCCTCCGCTAATTGCAAATATGATACTAGTATATGGATAGGACAACCATTTTATACGTAGGCTCACATAGTAAAAAAGTACGAACTGAAATGTTGGAGGTGCGTATGCTAATTGCATTTGACTCCACGCAGCAGGCGCTACGGGCGGAGATGCTGCTGGAATACGCTGAAGTTGATATTGATATTTGTCCAACGCCGAAAGAAATTACGGCAGGCTGCGCCTTATCGATTCATTTTCCAGAAGAGGATATGGAGACGGTTAAGGATGTCATCGAGCAGGAACATGTAGAAATAAGAGGCATATTCAAGCCGGATACGGTTGCAGGATATATCCAAATAGACATTTAGGTTAGCTTGAGCTAAGAGGGATAAAGGCAATGGAGGGATGAACCCAATGTCCATTCGAGAATTGTATACAAACAGTGTAAATTGGGTGACTGACAAGGAACTATGGCAAGGCTTTGGCTCTTCGGTGCTGCGCATCGTTCTTATTCTGGTTATATGCCGGATTGCCGTATGGATTATTCATAAGACGATTAACCGTGTTGTGCTGGATCGGGAAGCGAAGCGGCCATCCAGCCAAGGCAGAAGAATGACGACGGTCGGTAAGCTAATGAATAATGTCGCTTCTTACGTTATTTATTTTATAGCGGGCATGCTCATATTGTCTGAATTCGGAATAAATCTTGGGCCGTTGCTGGCAGGAGCGGGCGTACTTGGGCTTGCGATCGGGTTCGGTGCGCAGAGCTTGGTGAAGGATGTCATTACGGGTTTCTTCATTGTCTTAGAGGACCAGTTCGCTGTAGGCGATGTTATCCAGACGGGGCTGTTCAAAGGCACGGTAGAGATGATCGGACTTCGAACAACCCGGATACAAAGCTGGACAGGCGAGATACATATTATTCCGAATGGAATGATAAATGAAGTAACGAACTTCTCTATCAACAATACACTTGCTGTTGTCGATGTAGCAGTCGCTTTCGAAGAAGACGTCGATCGCGCACTTGAAGTTATCCGGAAGACGATGGCTGGCATGCAGGATGAGAATTTGGTTAATGCACCGGAGGTGCTCGGTATTCAGACCATTGCGGCATCTGGCGTAACGGTTCGAATCATAGCTGAATGCAAGCCGAATACACATCCAGTGATGGCGCGTAAGCTGAATATTGTGATTAAGAAAGCGCTCGATGAAAATGGGATCGAAATTCCGTATCCGAGGATGGTTACCTTTCAACGGAATGAGAAGGGAGGCGTGAAGGATGGAGCGTAAGCAATTCGAGCTTGGGGACATTGTTCTAATGAAGAAGCAGCATCCCTGTGGATCGAATGAAATGGAGATTATACGCATGGGGATGGATATACGAATCAAATGTGTAGGCTGCAAGCATAGCGTTCTCGTGCCGCGAGCGAAGTTCGAGAAAAACATGAAAAAGGTACTTAGGTCAAAGGCTGAGGAAGAGCAGCAATAATAGTGGAACTGCGAGATCAAAATTATTTTATATTAAGTGTTGCAATAGTCTGTCCTATATGTTAAGATAAATTTTGTCTTGAATGCGGAGAGGTACCCAAGAGGCCCAAGGGGGCTGACTCGAAATCAGCTAGGCGTGTCAAAGCGTGCGTGGGTTCGAATCCCACCTTCTCCGCCACTTATAACTAACAGTCAAACGATTCGCACGCGGATCGTTTTTTTTGTGCCTTAATATTGAAGAGAAATGAGGGTGCAACCAATGAGTACGCCAAAGCTGCCGTTAATCGACAATGAACGCAAACGCCTTAGAGCGTTGAAGATCAAGTTAGCTCAGATAGCTGACTACAGCCAAGCTGAATTGGCTAGGAGTCTGGATATTAGCGAAGACAGGGCGAGTCTACTATGCGCCTTAGCGCAGTTTCAGCGAGTACCCTCTATTGGTCCATCACTAGCGCATAATCTTGTTGAGCTGGGTTTTCACACGCTGCAGGATATTAAGGATGGGGGAGAGAGCGGCGAGGAGCTTGTTAATCGTCTAGAGAAGCTGCATGGCGTCTGGATGGATCCTTGCGTAGAGGATGTAATGCGGCTGGCTGTCCATCATGCCCAGCATCCAGGCAGCGAGAAGCAGTGGTGGGACTTTACCGCCGAGCGTAAAGCGTACAGAAACGAGCACGGCTATCCGACTGATCGGCCAGCTAAAGCTTGGCATAAATGAAACCACAAGCAAGAAGAGAGCTCTCGCGAGCTCTCTCCTTGGACGGTGTTTGATAAGTTGAGTCGATCAATTCACACTACAAATTACAGAAAGCATGAGCCATCATTCGTCAATCGGAACAAATCAGCTGATAGCTTCATTACCCTTTTGAGCACAGACATACATATCCGTTTGAACGGTGTATATATGGTTGCTCGAATGCGCGTGTGTTACAGACGGTAGTCTTTGGCACAACCCTCCGCTTCTAAACTGAGTGGACGAAATCCTCTAAAGGCCCTTTCACCAAACGGTTCAACGGAACCACACCTCTCTAATCACCGTCGATATTAATATGACCCGATATTCGCTTTACTATTCATCGCATTTACAAAAAATTAATGACCTATTCGTTTCCACTTACGCTCGTGATTCGACGTGTCGGGAAAACGCTGGCCCTTACTAAGCGTCACTTTCTTCGGGTTCTGTATCCCCATATGATACGAATTGACTCCATCCTCAATATAAGTGCCGTCATTAGGAGCTTTGTCGCCCGGTGAAAATAAGGTCCATTCGCCCATGCTGCTCGCCTCCAGTGCTATTGATTTGATAATACTGAGCAACTGTCTACGGTCGCTCGGACTTTAGTATGAGCAGCAAACGCTTATCGCATAAGTAGCAGAATACGGTTGTCACAAGGCATGTTCATAAATTTGCCGAAATTTGAACGATTGACTTTGATAATGAGAATTGTTATCATCTTAAAGGCATCTAAGACGTGCGGTGTTGTGCGTTTCATGAGAAACTACTTATTAGGGGGAAGTACTTTGGTATTACGCAATAAGAAATTTATGCTCGTATTGATTAGTTTGATGGTTATGTCGTTATGGCTCGCAGCATGCGGAGCAAGCGATAATAATAAAAATGCCGGTAATGCGGCAACGAATGCACCTGCTGCAACAGATGCACCGGCCGCTGCTGAAGAGAGAACGTTAGTGGATGGACTAGGCAACGAAGTTAAGATTCCTGCGAATCCGCAACGCATTATCGCATCCTACCTGGAGGATCACTTGATTGCTCTAGGCGTTAAACCTGTAGCGCAATGGTCAGTGCCGAACGGGATTCAGGATTATCTGCAAGGTGATCTTGCAGGGGTGCCAACGCTGGCGCATGATCTTCCATTCGAAGCGGTAACTGCTTTGGAGCCGGACCTTATTATTGTGGGCATGAGTTCAACAGTCGAAGGAAAATACGATCAATATAACAAAATAGCCCCTACTTTTGTTCTTGGTGATGACATCAATAACAACTGGCGCGAAGCATTGCTCAAAGTCGGCGAAGTATTGGGCAAAGATGCAGAAGCTAAGAAGGCGCTGGAGACGTATGATGCCAAAGCAAAAGAAGCAAAGGAAAAAATCGCAGCAGCAGCGCCAGGCGAATCCGCAGCAGCGATCTGGCTGGTAGGGAAAAACTTCTATATGGTAAGTGAAGGTTTGTCTACAGGTTCCTTGCTGTATGAAGAACTCGGCATTCCAGTGCCAGAGGTCGTAAAAGAGGTTTCCGCTACAGAAGGCGGCAACTGGAAGGCGATCTCGCTTGAGAAACTGGCTGAGCTGGATGCTGACCACTTGTTCTTGATCAACAGCGACAAGGATTCAGGTTCCGAGATGCTTAACGATCCGATCTGGAAAGAGATTCCGGCTGTAAAGAGCGGCAATATTTATGAGTATCCAGCTTCGTCGAGCTGGCTGTATGGGGGAACGGTAGCTTTCTCCCAAGTCATCGATGATGTATTGGAAAGCATCGTGAAGTAATAAATTTAGAAGAGCCGTACCTTCACAACGAGTGAGGGACGGCTTCTCTTTATTTTACAATTAAAGCGCACTTGTCATGTGGTATTCAATTTGATATAGTATAGAGATGCGAGCCTATGGCTCGTTCCTTGCTCCATTTATGGGGCCGTTAGTCCAAAAGGAGGTGAAACAATATGCGCAAATATGAAGTAATGTACATCATTCGTCCAGACGTTGAGCAAGAGGCTCTTCAAGCTCTCGTTGATAAATTCAATGGCATTATCTCCAACGGTGGAGAAGTCACGAAATCAGACGTGATCGGAAAACGCCGTCTTGCGTATGAGATCAATAAGCTTCGTGACGGGTACTTTGTACTGGTACATTTCAACGCAACGACTGAAGTTGTGAATGAACTTGACCGCGTCATGAAGATTACGGATGAAGTTATCCGTACATTGATCGTCAGAGACGTAGCTTAAGTCTAGTCAACGCAAGCGATTGGGAGGTCGGAAACGATGTTGAACCGTGTTATACTGATTGGCAGATTGACGAGAGACCCCGAGCTTCGCTATACGCCTGCGGGTGTTGCGGTAACGCAGTTTACGATTGCGGTTGACCGTCCGTTCACGAGCGGACAGGGCGAGCGCGAAGCGGATTTCATCCCGGTCGTAACTTGGCGGCAGCTTGCTGAGACTTGCGCCAACTACTTACGCAAAGGCCGCTTAACAGCGGTTGAAGGACGCATTCAAGTGCGGAATTACGAGAACAACGAAGGCAAACGCGTCTACGTGACGGAAGTTATCGCTGATAACGTTCGGTTCTTGGAATCCAACAAAGAAGGCGGAGCGCGTGAAGAGGGCGGCAGCGGGTACAGTGCTTCCGGCGGCGGTACAAGCAATAGCAGCGGAGGCAGCTCATACGGCGGAGGCAACTCTTCTAATGGCGGCGGCAATCGTTCCGGTAATAACTCGAATAGCAACAGCCGTGATCCGTTCCAGGATGACGGACGCCCGATTGATATTTCGGAAGATGATTTGCCATTTTAATTTATTGCGAAACGGAGGATATGACTCATGGCTTTCAAGCAAAGAGATAACGGCGGAGATGAGCGTCCAGAACGTAAGTTCAGCGGACGTAAAGGCGGCCGTAACAAACGTCGTAAAGTATGTTTCTTCACTGTAAACAAAATTACGAACATTGATTATAAAGATACTGATTTGCTCAAGAAGTTCATCAGCGAGCGCGGCAAAATCTTGCCACGTCGTGTAACGGGTACAAGCGCGAAATACCAACGCTTGCTTACTATCGCTGTTAAACGTTCGCGTCAAATCGCATTGCTTCCATACACGACTGAATAGTCGCTAATTGAATAAGCAATAATCGGAGGAGCCTGCCACCAGCGGGCTCCTCTGTTTATTTTCGGGGGTTCGTATGAATAAATACGAACCCCCGTTGTATATTAGTAACATTGTTTGGAGGGAACCATCATGCTATTCATCCTGCAATTAGCCATCATTATTGTTGCAACGAAGCTTGCAGGTCATCTCTCCGTGCGGCTTGGCCAGCCTTCCGTGTTAGGCAAGCTGATTGCCGGCATTATTATAGGCCCTGCACTGCTCGGATGGGTGGAGCCAAGTGAATTCATTGATCATATGGCCGAAATCGGTGTTCTGCTATTAATGTTCATCGCCGGTCTGGAGACAGACATGAAGCAGCTCCGCGATAATTGGAAGTCTGCGTTCGCCGTAGCGCTTGGCGGCGTTATACTGCCTTTCATAGGCGGCTACGCCATAGCCGAAGCTTTCGGGCTCACGAGTAACGAGTCGCTTTACCTAGGCTTACTGTTATGCGCCACCTCCGTCAGCATATCGGTTCAAACGCTGAAGGAGATGAATCAGCTTGGTTCAAGGGAAGGGACGACGGTACTTGGCGCAGCGGTTGTGGACGATGTTGTAGTTGTTGTGTTGCTCGCGGTTATGATGAGCATGCTAGGAGGAGGCGGCGATGTATCATTGCCGGTACTGATCGGTAAGAAGGCGTTGTTCTTCATCGTAATTATAGCTGCCGCTATATGGGTCATACCGCCTTTCATGAAGCTGATCTCGCGTCTTAAAGTGACGGAGACGGTCATAAGCGGCGCTCTTATCGTATGCCTGACCAGTGCCTACTTCGCTGAATGGATGGGTGTAGCGGGCATTATCGGTGCTTTCGCAGCGGGAATTGCTATCTCGCAGACGTCGTTCCAGCATGAGGTTGATACGAAGGTAGCGGTTGTAGCCAACGCGCTGTTCGTGCCCGTTTTCTTCGTCAGCATCGGACTCAATATTACGTTCATAGGGCTCGGAAATCAGATTACCTTCATTGTGATATTTTCCATCGTGGCCATTGCGGCGAAGCTGTTAGGCGGCGGGATCGGTGCGCGATTAACAGGTTTCAATACAAGATCTTCGCTAGTGATCGGAGCGGGAATGGTATCGAGGGGGGAAGTGGCGCTTATTATCGCCGCATCAGGCTTGCAATCGGGTCTGTTGCCTTCTGTCTATTTCACTTCAGTCGTTATGGTGGTCATTATTACGACGCTCGTAACGCCACCGCTGCTTAAGCTGTTGTTTCCGAAGGAACGTCAAGAGGGAGCCGCTTAATCCATATTCAATAAAAGAAACAGCGAATAGGCTGCCCTACGCTCGAAAGTGAGCGGCGGGCAGCCTATTGGCGCTGAAATGACAATAGAGATGCGAATCCTCTATTGTATTCGTTATAATGGATGATGACTAACGAATGGAGAGGAGAATGATGGTATGCAGCAGCTTGTTATGTATTGCGCGCAGATGACGGGCGCAACAGAGGAATATCCGTTTGGTCCCGAACCGCTCGTGATGAAGGTCGCAGGCAAAATGTTCGCCTTATTCGGCGATCAATCGATCTCCCTTAAGTGCGATCCCGTCATCGCCCAAAACTTGCGCGAACAGCACGAAGCCGTGAAGCCCGGTTATCACTTGAACAAGAAGCATTGGAATACCGTGCATATCGATGCTTCCTTGTCCGAAGAGGAGCTGCATGCGATGATTGATCATTCCTATGAGCTCGTTGTTGCCAGTCTCACGAAGGCAGATCGAAGAAAACACGGTTTAGGTTAGCGCTGCATGTAGTACGCTAGCTGAGAGTGCCGAGTTTAGAATCTGCTTAGCTGTTTCTCGCAGAAGTCGCCTACGATAGGAAGCTTATAGATTCTGCCTTGCAGCGCGAGCACCATAAGACCAATCCAAAGCACGAAGGTAGCCAGCGATAGCAGAAGCCCAAGCAGCCAGCCAAGGAACGGAATGAAGCCCAAAACGATGTTGATGATCAAGATTGCCGCGAAAATAACAGTCGACTGCATGGCATGCAGTCTGACGTAACGGCTTTGCTTCTCGATAACCAGGAAGATGATTCCTGTAATGAAGCCGGCTAAATAACAAAGCAATGCTGCAACCTTTGGATCAAGACCAGTCGATGAGCTGTCGGGATTGATGGATGGATGTTGCATAACTATTGTTCACCCTTTCCTATTAACATATTTATGCAATGATTGTATTCGATGCCGAGAGCCAATAGACCTCTTTTTGAATATCTAATCATTTACAAGTTTTATCTGCATTTTTCCACATTTGCCACCAATCCGTTGTAAAAGTTTTGTAACCTGTTGTTATAATAGATCGTCTAGAATGTAAGATGAGCGAAAGTGACAACAGAGTGAATGGGAGCAATCTGCTATGAAAAGAAAGTATAAATGGCTGTCGGCGACAGCTGCCATATTGGTCATCGCCGCAGTTGCCGGGTATTTTAATCGAGGCGCGCTGGCTGCGCTCGGATTCGATTGGTTCGTTGCCGGACAAATAGAGAAACAGCTGGAGAAAACATATAAACCGGTTCTTGGACGTGAGCCGATGCCGGTAAACTTCACTGTAGAGGAGCAGGAGCCGTTCTCCGTGCTGCTGCTTGGGGTCGATCAACGGGACAAGGAGATTGGACGTTCGGATACAATGATCTATACGGTCGTACGGCCGTCTGACGGCAATCTGCTAATGGTCTCGATCCCTCGGGATACGTACACGGAAATCGTAGGCAAGGACAAAGAGGATAAAATCACCCATGCGTATGCATTCGGCGGAGCTGGAATGGCGATGGACACGGTGGAGAACTTGTTCGATGCGCCGATCAACTACTACGCTTCGATCAACTTCGAAGGCTTCCGAGAGGCGATTGACGCCCTTGGCGGCATCTCGCTTCCGATAGAAGAGGATATCGTTAATAAGGATCCGAATCATGAGAAGTTCACGATCAAAGGCGGGCAGAGCAGCTATAACGGTCAAGATGCGCTCTATTATGTGCGCTACCGCGAGGATGCGGGCGGCGATATTAGCCGGACGGAGCGTCAGCAGACATTCCTAGGCGCGATGATGGATAAGGCATCAAGCATGAATCAATGGACGAAGATTCCGGAGTTGATTGATATTATGGGCAACAACTTCGAGACGGATATGCGTCCTGACCAAATGCTTGACCTGGCTCAGTCGCTGCTGCTTTCGAAGGAGCGGCACATCTACAGCCATTCTCTCACGGGAGAGGGCAGAAGGCTTGTCAGCGGCGGGATTTGGTATTATTTTGCCGATGAAGAGGACTTGTCAAATGTGAAGGTTATGATCGACAATTGGTTGAATGAAGATACGCCGGCAGCTGCGCTGCAACTGCCCGAGAAATATATGGCTCAGAAAGAAAAAGAGGTACAATCGCTCTCTAGCGAGAATAAAGAAGTAGAGTAAGCTAAAACGGCTGTTATCGCTCTAGACTATAGCAGAGCATACGGAACGGAGTTGTTACCAAAATGAATATTGCGTTTTTTTTGCTTCCGAAGCAGGAGGTTGTGACCGTTACGGTCGATGCGACGCTCAGGCAGACGCTGGAGCGGATGGAGTATCATCGTTATTCGGCGGTGCCGATCATAGACGATGAGGGCGGTTATGTAGGAACGGTGACGGAGGGCGATCTGCTATGGTTCTTGAAGAGCCGAACGGATCTTGGCTTCGATCAGACGAGCAAGATCAGCCTGTCGGAGGTGCCGCTGCGGATGAATAACCGTTCGGTTCGAATCGACTCCAATATGAACGATCTTATCTCGCTTGCGAAGGCGCAGAACTTTGTCCCTGTCGTTGACGATATGAACCGATTCATCGGCATTGTGCGCAGGAGCGAAATTATCGATTATTGCGAGAAGCTGATTTTTGAACAACATAATAATGTGATGCAGGACTAATTATTAGCTTTATCTCGTAGGATAGAGGCGGAATTCATAATCGGATTTCGCCTCTTTTGTATTCAATCGACGTCAAATCTGTAGTACGTGATATGTTTTGCTTTTGTGCTATAATGAGTTGTAAAGTTTCGCCCAAATATCAGATTACATGCGCAAGAGGTGAACGGTTTGAAAACCGGCTTGAAACCAGTGCTATGGAGCTTCGTGGCACTCTTATTACTAATGTCTATTGCTGTTCCGCTTCTCAATGTTCTTACTGTTATGTTCATGATGGTGCCAATTGTTGTGTTGTACGCGATTCTGCCGAAGACATCGTTCGCCATTCATCTTATTATTCCCTTCGCGCTCGCCACATGGGTGATTGGACTGCCGGTGCTGATTGTCGGCTTGTTCTTCGTTCTGCCTTCGATTGCGATGGGTATGATGTACAAGATGAAGTCAAGGGCGTCTAGCGTCATACGTACCGTAACGCTTGTTGTTCTGGCGCAAATGATGCTTTTGCTGCTCATATCGGAGACGATGCTGGATACCTCCATTATTGGGGAACTTAGCTCGATGATTCGTACTACGGTTACCGATCTTACTGCGCAGGGGCTTCTGCCGAAGGAATGGAATTCCGATACGACAGAAATGATGATTCGTACGATTGTGAATGCTATTCCGCTTACGTTCATGCTGACTTCGCTGCTGTATGCGATCTTAACGCAGTATTTGGCACGTCGTATTGTGAACCGCAGCGGACTAGAAGTGCCGGCCTTCACGAAGGCCAAGGACTGGCGTCTGCCGCGCTTGCTCGTGTTCCTTTACCTGCTTACCTACGTAATGCAGATGTTCACATCCAGCACGAGCGAAACTTATTTTGCCGTGGCGCTGACCAATTTGGTGCCATTGCTCGGTTATGTATTTTCGATTCAGACGATCGGCTTTTTCTTCTATCTCGCTTACCATCGGAAATGGAATGGAGCCGTGCCGATTCTTATCGCAATTCCGGTGCTTCTATTCCCGCCTCTTTGTTTGATTGGTTTGCTGGATACTGCCTTTCCGATCCGGAAGTCGTTTGTCAAATCATAACACGGGAGCGAATTAGAAATGCCGAAGTTTTTGGTTACACGGTGGCATGGCATGCACCAGGTATGGTCTTTCGTATTGATGGTTCTTATGACTCTTGTGCTCTCGTGGTATGAGTGGCTGCTGGGGTTAATTGGACTGCTCTTTACAGGGGCTGTGCTTCTCTATACGATATTGGCGGAACGGGCTTTCCGCAGAGACTTGGAGAACTACCTAGGTACGTTGTCTTATCGGGTTAAGAAGGCGGGCAATGATGTTATCAGCGAGCTCCCTTTCGGTATTATTATTTATAATGAAGACAGAGCCGTTGAGTGGCATAATCCGTATATCACGCAAATCGTAGGCAAAGAATCGGTGATCGGCTGTCCGCTGACGGAGCTGTTCCCATCGCTGCAACAGGCGAAGGAACGCGAGGGTACGATTGAGGCTACGGTTGGCTCGCAGGTGTATGAGCTTATATTCAAGCCGAAGGAACGTATTCTCTACGTGAAGAACATTACGGAGCGCTGGCAGCTTAGCAAACGTTACGATGAGGAGAAGCTGGCGCTTGGCGTCGTCATGATCGATAATCTCGAAGAGGTTACGACCGGAATGGACGATCATCAACGCGGTACGCTGTTATCGAAGGTAACGACTGAGATTACGGAATGGGCGCAGAAGTATCATATTTACTTGAAGCGTCTCACCTCCGACCGATTCCTGCTTATTACGGACCAGAAGACGCTTAAGGTGCTTGAGCAATCCCGGTTCATTATTCTAGATGAAGTACGCGAAATGACAGGCGACCAGAAGATTCCGATTACGCTTAGTATCGGGTTCGCAGCAGGAGCGGAGCATATCATCGAGCTTGGCCAATGGGCGCATACGAGCCTTGATATTGCGCTCGGCCGCGGAGGCGATCAGGCATCGGTCAAGGTCGGCGCGCGTCAATCATTCTACGGCGGCAAGACGAACGCAGTAGAGAAGCGGACGCGCGTAAGAGCGCGTGTTGTCGCTCATGCGCTGCGCGACTTGATCAAAGAGAGCCATAACGTCGTTATCATGGGTCACAAGATGCCGGATATGGACGCGATTGGAGCGGCCATCGGGGTGCTGAAGGCCGCTCAGCTGTTCGGCAAGGAAGCTTATATCGTACTTGAGGGCGTTAATCCGGCTATCGATAAGATGATGCTTCTCATCAGGGAAGACGAGCGGCTAGCGAAACGGTTCGTGACGCCGGAGCAAGCGGCGCAGCTTATTGTGCCGCATACGCTCGCGGTTGTCGTCGATACGCATAAGGCGTCTATGGTTAAGGAGCCGAAGCTGCTGTCGCAAACGGATCGCATTGTGGTGGTAGACCATCATCGCCGCAGCGAGGAATTTATTTCGAACGCGATATTGGTTTATATGGAGCCTTACGCCTCATCCACATGCGAGCTTGTTACCGAGCTGCTGCAATATATTCATGAGCGTGTCGTGCTTGATATTCGGGAAGCTACGGCGCTGCTTGCCGGCATTACGGTCGATACGAAGAGCTTCTCGTTGCGCACCGGCGCCCGCACCTTCGAGGCGGCATCGTTCCTGCGCCGCAACGGTGCGGATTCCATGATGATTCAACGGATGCTGAAGGAAGACCTGGAGGAATACGTGCGCAAGGCCGAAATTATTAAGCATGCCGAGGTGCTCTATGAGCATGTCGCTATTGCGGTAACGGAGAGCGGACGCAAGTATTCGCAACTGCTTATCGCGCAGACCGCCGATACACTGCTTAACATGACGGATATTCTGGCATCGTTCGTCATCGGCGAGCGGGCTGACGGATTAATCGGCATTAGCGCGAGATCGCTGGGCCATATGAACGTACAGGTTGTAATGGAAAGAATGGGCGGCGGCGGACATCTAACGAATGCGGCCGCGCAGCTTGAAGGAACCGTAGGCGAAGTCGCCGAGAAGTTGAAGCAAGTATTAAAAGAAATTGATGCGGAAGAGGGGTTATTTGAATGAAAGTGATCTTATTGAAAGATGTTAAGGGACAAGGGAAAAAGGGCGACGTGAAGGAGCTCTCCGAAGGTTATGTACGCAACTTCTTGTTGCCGCAAGGTCTAGCGAAGCTGGCTTCCGACGGCAACTTGAAGACACTGGAAGTTCAGAACGCATCCGAGCAGAAGCGCAAGGACAAGGAGAAAGAAGATGCTGAAGCGCTTGCGAAGAAGCTCGGCGAGATGACCGTAGTCGTGAAGACGAAAGCGGGAGAAGGCGGCAGACTGTTCGGCGCTATTACAAGCAAACAAATTGGCGAGGCTCTTGCAGAGCTCGGCATTAAGATTGATAAACGTAAGATTGAGCTTGAAGATCCGATTCGAACACTTGGTGTTACGCAAGTACCAATTAAGCTCCACCCGCAAGTGAAAGCGAAGCTGAACGTACAGGCAGCAGAAGAATAAGCAAAGCAACATCGAAAGAAGGAAGCGAGGGTAAGTGATGGAAGAAGAGCTGAGATTTGATCGAATTCCGCCGCAAAACGTGGAAGCCGAGCAAGCCGTTATCGGAGCCGTGCTTCTGCAGGCTGAAGCGCTTATTACAGCCATGGAGCGCCTGCGAAGCGAGGATTTCTACAGCGGTCCCCATCGGCTAATATATGAGTCGATGATCGAGCTTGGCGAGACCAATCAGCCGATTGACCTTGTCACGTTAACCGCGCATCTGCAGGATAAGCAAGTGCTTGAGGAAATTGGCGGCGTCAGCTACTTGGCGAAGCTGGCCAATTCCGTACCGACGGCAGCCAATGTCGACTATTATGCTCAGATCGTAGAAGAGAAATCGATGCTTCGCCGGCTTATTCGTACAGCGACGAATATCGTCTCTGACGGCTACGCAAACTCTGAGGATGTAGGCGTCCTATTAAGCGATGCCGAGAAACAAATTCTTGAAATCTCGAACCGCCGCTCCAGCAGCGGCTTCATCTCGATCCGCGATGTGCTGATGGAGGTATTCGAGAAGGTCGAGCACTTATATATGAACAAGGGCGGAACGTCTGGCATTCCGTCCGGCTTCGTGGATCTGGACAAGATGACGTCCGGCTTCCAGCGAAGCGATCTGATCATTGTGGCGGCACGTCCATCCGTCGGCAAGACGGCGTTCGCGCTGAACATTGCGCAGAACGTTGGCGTACGGGCTAGAGAGACAGTAGCCATCTTCTCTCTGGAGATGTCCGCGGCGCAGCTCGTGCAACGTATGATCTGCGCCGAGTCGAACGTCGATGCCGGCCGGATGCGTACCGGCCATCTCGAAGGCGATGACTGGGAGAAGCTAACAATGGCGATCGGTTCCTTGTCGGAAGCGCAAATCTTCATCGATGATACGCCCGGCATTACGGTAGCGGAAATCCGCGCCAAGTGCCGTCGCTTGAAGAAAGAGAAAGGGCTAGGCATGATTCTGATCGACTACTTGCAGCTCATTCAAGGCCGCGGCAAAGCGGGAGAGAACAGGCAGCAGGAAGTATCGGAAATATCGCGTACGCTTAAGCATATCGCGCGCGAGCTGGAAGTTCCGGTTATCGCGCTGTCGCAGCTTAGCCGTGGCGTTGAGCAGCGGCAGGACAAGCGTCCGATGATGTCCGACCTTCGGGAGTCGGGATCGATCGAGCAGGATGCCGACATCGTATCGTTCTTATATCGTGACGATTATTATGACAAAGAGTCCGAGAAAAAGAATATTATCGAGATCATCATTGCGAAACAACGTAACGGGCCGGTTGGAACGGTCGAGCTGGTGTTTCTCAAAAACTACAATAAATTTGTTAGTATTGACAGAGCGCATCAGGATCCATCGCAAGCATCGTAAATATCCGAACAATTGTATGGGCGACTGTACAATTGTTCGTTTTTCGTTTGACTTATCTATGACGTACTGCTACACTAATAATGCTGTCTTTTTGCTTTGTATCAGCTGGGCTGCCTTAGGGCATCATAGCTGGGTATAGGCTGTGAGACGGTAATTTTCGGTGTTCTTAAACGCCGGACGGGGGTATGATTATGTCTACGGTTGTTGTTGTCGGTACGCAGTGGGGAGACGAAGGGAAAGGCAAAATCACTGATTATTTGGCTGAGGGAGCCGATGTCGTCGCTCGTTACCAAGGTGGTAACAATGCCGGACACACCATTCTCATTGATAATAAAAAATATAAGCTGACGATGATTCCGTCGGGTATATTCAATAACGATAAAGTATGCGTCATCGGCAACGGGATGGTTATTAATCCTGAAGCGTTGATCGACGAAATTAACTATATTCATGACAATGGGTTCTCAACGGAAAACCTGAAAATCAGCGATCGCGCACATGTCATTATGCCTTATCACCTCGTATTGGACGGCCTTGAGGAAGATCGCAAGGGCGACAATAAAATCGGTACAACACGCAAAGGCATTGGCCCTTGCTACATGGACAAAGCGGCTCGCAACGGTATTCGGATCTCTGATTTGATGGATGCGGAAGAATTCGAAACTCGCGTACGCGCTGTTATGCTGGAGAAGAATCACCTGATCCAACAAGTATACGGCGGAGAAACGCTTGATGCTGACAAGATCGTAGCTGATTATCTTGGTTTCGCTGAAGTGCTTCGTCCTTATGTATCGGATACATCCGTTATTCTGAACGATGCGATCGATGCTGGCAGCAAAGTGTTGTTTGAAGGCGCTCAAGGCGTTATGCTCGACATCGACCAAGGTACTTATCCGTTCGTTACATCCTCCAACCCTTCGGCTGGCGGCGTATGTATCGGTTCAGGTGTAGGTCCTTCGAAGATTCAACAAGTAATCGGCGTTGCTAAAGCGTATACGACTCGTGTCGGTGATGGTCCGTTCCCAACCGAGCAAGATAACGAGATCGGTCAATTGATCCGTGATAAAGGACATGAGTACGGTACGGTTACAGGCCGTCCGCGCCGTGTCGGCTGGTTCGACAGCGTTGTTGTCCGCCATGCGCGCCGTGTTAGCGGGATCACCGGTTTGTCGCTCAACTCGCTTGACGTATTGAGCGGACTCGATACAGTTAAGATCTGTACTGCGTATAAGTATCGCGGGGAATTGATCGAGCATTACCCAGCTAGCCTTAAGATGCTGTCTGAATGTGAAGCGGTGTATGAGGAATATCCAGGCTGGTCCGAAGATATTACGAGCGCGAAGACGCTTGATGATCTGCCGACGAATACGCGCAACTACTTGAACCGCGTATCCGAGTTGACGGGCATTCCGATCGCAATCTTCTCGGTAGGCCGTAATCGCGAGCAAACGAACATTGTACGTCCGATCTACTAATAATAGTTCGCTTAATGTGAATAAAAGAGCTGCCCATACACGATATGGGCAGCTCTTTTTTTTATCCGGAGTCGGCGGTTGCTTGCGCACTATCGCTAGTCGCCGAATGCGGCTTTCGAAAGAGGGATACCAAAAACAAAAGCGTTGGAATGAGCAAGAAACCAATGATATAGATGAACATAATATAATTCCCGCTTTGGTTATAATCCATAACGCGCGGCGTTCCCCACCCGCTAATAGCCAGAGTAAGAGAACTTAGAGGGAAGGCGAGCGGTTTGTAAGCGGACAGTCTTAACCATTGCGCAACGGCAAGGCAAGTGGCGCTAAGGATAACAGTGGTCCGAATGAGCACGTCAAGCACCCAAAAAATCATAAGGAAGACGTCAAACTGCTCGATGAAATCGAATGCCTCCACATATCGGGCAAGGATCATAAAGGGGTGGCTAAAGAGTGACGTTGATTGATCGAGAATGAGCAATACGAGAAGCATCATGCCGGTGAGTGAAGCCGTCGTGGCGCATACGGCGATGAATCCGTGTTTTCTAGCCTTGCCGATATCGCTGACATAAGGCAGGAAGAAGGTCATGAAGATATACATCGGAAACCATACTTGCAAATAGACCGAGCTCCTTAGAACAGGTACGATGCCTTGCTGCAGCATCGGAAGCAGGCGGTCAAATTCAATTTCAGATAAAAAAGGCAAAAAGAAGATTAGCATCAGAATGACGATAATCGGCGTGCAAAGCTGCGCGAGCCTGCCAACGACCTCTATGCCGGAGCGAACCGCAATCGCGCATACGAGTATTAAGGACAGGTTAATGACGAGGGGCGGCGTCTCGCGGAAGAAGTAGGCCGACATCACTTCGCCGAACAGTCTCGTTTGGTTGGCGTTCATCAACAGCATGACGAGAAGGATAATGAAGCCTACTGCCTTGCCGGCGTAGACGCCAAGCAGCTCCTCGCTGTATTGAACGAGCGATCGCCCGGGAAATAATCGATGCATGTAGAAGAGAATGGCAATCAGGTAAAAGGCTGTTACCGAGGCCAGCGCCGGAGAAAGCCACATGTCCGTCTTGGCTTGGATATAAGCAAATTGAGCCGCTAATATCATAGAGGTGGCGAGCGTACTCAAATAGATCATGCACGCGAGCTGAGAAGATTGGATTTTGCCATGGTCAAGCATGATTTTTATTCCTCCCGGTCGTTCCGTGTGTAAGGGCTACGACTGAATGAATATAGCGCGGCTTAATTGTCCGAATATCCGAATATACCACTGCGCTGGCCCTTGCGTATGCGGAAACATCAAGACATAGATGCCAAGAGTAAGACCGAGCGCATAAATAACGGCATAGCTGATAATGAGCCGCTTGTTGGTCAGCCACTTCAGGTCGAACAAGGTAGTGGCCGCAGCTACCATAAGAATGGCGATACAGGTGCTCAAAGCGCGGCTCCTTCCGCTTCATCCTTAGAGAGAGAAGGCTCCGTTGCCTTTTTATTCGGGTGAATCCCTCTCCGGAATAGATCGACTAGCAGAAGCAGAAGCGGCAGCACGATGGCGCAGGCTATATAAAATGCAGGGACGATCCAACGATTAATTGTTACTTGAAGAGAGCTCTGCATTCCCCAAAAGCTGAAGATGAGAAGGAGCATGCCCATTGGAATGACAACGGGCTTCAGGTCGGGCAGCTTGAACCATTGTCCCATTCCCGTGGCTAAGCAGTAATAACCGTATGAAACCCGAATAATGACCAAGACTACCCAAACCATCATCGCGATCGATTCCAAATGCTCAAAAAATTCGCTGAATGAGGAGTATCGGCTAATGACCATAACGGGGTATAAATATAGCTCTGTCGCATGCCGGAGGAAGGAAGCAACATGCCAATTGACGATGACGAGCATGAGACATAACATAACGGTCGAGGTTACGCTCCATCCTTTAATTTTTTGATTTCTTCCTACCGAAGGCAAATAGAATGTTATTAAAGAGAACATCGCATACCAGGTTTGCAAAACGAACGCTCCCTGGAGCGAAGGGAGCAGTCCGTTCTCGAATAGGGGCAAGATTGGCTTCAAGTCTTTGTACAAGGGCCAAAATATGAGGGCGCAGAGCAGGAACGGAAACGGCAGAAAAAATACGGCTAATCGACAGAGAACTTCAACGCCGCACCGAATAATGATTGCGGACAGCAAAATGAGGCAAAAGGCAAGCGCAATAGGCGGTGTTCTCATCAAAAAGGATATATTGATAAAATCACAAAATTGTCTCAGCATATAAGCGGTTGCGTACGTTACGTAAAACAGAAAGAGCAGCGACAGCAGCTTGCCGACAACCGGACCAACGATTCGATCGGCGTATTGCACAAGTGACATGCCGGGATAGCGGTTATGCAGACTGATCCAGGAAAAGATACACAGCAGACCTCCGGCAAGTCCCCAAATCGGAGCGACCCACAGGTCGTGGCCGGCAGTTGGCGCAGCCGAGCTGACTTCGGTTAGGAATGCCGTTCCCATGAGCGAGAGGAACATGAGCACACAGAGCTGAAAGGCGGATATGAACGTTTTCGGCATATATCGTTCCCTCTTTTCTAATAAATGCGCAGTCTTAATTGCTGTCCCTAATCCATGCTCCTATGACCGTTTCCACGAGCTGATAGGGTCCGGGCAACGTCGGATCATACGCGACGACGACCGCGAGAGCCCACATGACGACCATGAGAGCGGCAAACACGGCTTTGGATTTCGGATCGCGCAATTGCTTCCATTGCAGAAGAAACAGTCCAGCGGTTACGACACTAATATAAATCAGCCCGGTTATGCTCATTGTGACTGTTCCATCCCGTCGTTCAGCACTTTATTCTTACCTACTAAGCCGATCCGCAGTATCGTTACGTCGACGTCATACTTCACCTCTACCTGGGAGAAAACATGGTCCCAATTCGGTTTGTTCTTCTTCCATACTTGCGGATGATGGCGATGGAATTGGTCGGCGAACCCGAGCACGTCCGTATTCGTCTGCTGCGCAATCTTGACTGCACCTTCTATCCGCTCGATGATTTCCAGGCCGAACTGCTTCTCAAGCATCTTCACGTTCTCAGGCTTCGTCACATCAAGCTTCGTCGTATTCTCGTTAATGTTGCCCGCTATCTTGATCTGAACGTTCACGGCTAGCTTGTCGCCTTGTACGATGGGCTTCAAGTTGGTGTCACCGCTCACGATTTCCATTGAGGCATATCCATTGCCGTCGTCGATCTTGGTCGTAAGCGTGGCTGACTCAATCTGATCATGCAGCCATAATAGTCCCCGCGCTTGATAGATGTCATATAAATAATTCAGCTTCTGTGCTTTGATTGAGCCGATACCGCTGAAGTAGGGGGAAGTTTTGTTGCCGCTCTTCTTCATTCGTACCAATGGTATAAGCGTCGTGTGGGCTTCATCCGATAAGTCGACAACCGCCTCGAGGAGCGACACGTCGAGTCCTGTCTGAATAACGGACATTTCCCGCAGCGCTTCTGCGCTGTTGCGTTCGATATTCGATTTCCAAGCCAGCAGCTTGTCTGCACCTCCCTTGGAAATGTAGATATTCGCCCGCTCGCGCGGATCGGGATGGCGAATAAGGAAGTCCAAGGGATCGTTCAAGCCGTGTTTGGCCAGCTTCTCGCTAAATATGAATACATCAGACTGTCCCCAAAACAGCCTGCGCGACAGCAGCTCTTGCAGCCTGGATGCTGCCTCCGACGTATTGGCGCCAATCGCGCTCTCGACGAAGGCTTGCTTTATTTCCCCACTCGGCTCGCTGCCAAGCGACTGTCCGGAGCTGGAGCTGGCAGGGACATAGATCTGAACGCTGAGCTTAATCTTATTGTCATCAGCCAGATCAAAGCCCGCGGCGGTTACGATAGCCAGGTCGTTAATTTCGTTCCGATCCCAGCAGGCAGTCAGGCATGACGTTGCGATAAGCAGCGTAAGCAGTACGGCTGCAGGGCGGACAAGCCGGTAGGCGTACACATGTATCATTCCTTCTTCAAGCGTGATTTGGGCAACCTGAGACGGTATTTATTCCATGGCCCGCCGGTAAAGTGCGGCCTTGTATTCAGCGCCCAGCGCGGCGCGCGAATTAGCGTATCCTTCAACTGCTCCGGCTGCAACGGCGAGATTGGTGACAAATACGGAACGCCGAACGAGCGAAGCGAGAGCAGATGAACGATGATGAGAACGGTCGACAACACGATGCCGTACAGCCCAAGAATACCCGCGCTGAAAATCATCGGAAAACGAATGATACGCAGCGCAATCGCGAGGGAATAGTTCGGTATGAGAAAAGAAGCGACGCCGGTGATGGCGACGACCATAATCATCGGCGAGGATACGATACCCGCGGATATAGCGGCTTGGCCGATAACGAGGGCGCCAACGATGCTGACGGCGGCACCGACCTGCTTCGGTAAGCGAATGCCGGCTTCGCGCAGCGCTTCGAACGTAATCTCCATGAGCAGCGCCTCGACGAGCGCTGGAAAAGGAATCTGCTCACGCGACTTGGAGATCGTCAGCAGCAATGTCGTTGGAATCATCTCTTGATGATAGGATAGGATGGCAACGTATAGCGACGGCATGAAGATCGCTATAACGGCAAGCAGAAAGCGGAGCCAGCGAATGCCGGTCATGGCGAGAGAGCGCTGGTAGAAATCCTCCGGCGACTGCATCATGCTGAACAATGTAGCAGGTGCCACTAATGTAATTGGCGTACCGTTTATAAGGACGGCAATACGCCCTTCGAGCAAGGCGGCTGAGACGACATCCGGACGCTCTGTCGTTTGCAGCTGGGGAAACGGAGAGAGCGGTTCGTCCTCTATCATCTCTTCGATCATATTGCTGTCGATGACGCCGTCCACATCGATGATGCTCAATCGATTCTCCATCTCCTCTATGAGGCTTGGATCGGTTATCCCTTCCATATATGCGATTGCGACCTTTGTTTTCGTATATCGGCCAATCGATAATGTTTTCAACTGAAAGGCTGGCGACTGCAAACGGCGCCGAAGCATAGCCGTATTAATTCTAAGCGTCTCCACGAAGCCTTCGCGTGGTCCTCTTACGACAACTTCTGCCTCAGGCTCTTCGATCGCTCTTGACTCCCAAAGCGGCATGCAGAATACGAGCGCCGTCGGCTCTCCGTCATGCAGCAGCACGCTGTCCCCCGCGGAAATATGCGTGCAAGCCTCATCCATCGTCGCAATGCTTTTGGAGGAGGTGAGCGTCACGACCCGAATAACGCTTTCCCATCCGACCGCGTCCTCCGGCGGCTTATTGTTCTTAAGCGGTCGCAGCATCTCCGCATCGATTTCCTTAATGTCAGTCATGCCATCGATATAGACAATGGCAAGCTTGACTCCGCTGTGAGTCTTGAATTCATGGAAAATGACGTCCTTGCTGCTTGCATATAGCTGCCGCAGACAGTCGATATCTTCCTTGAGACTGCCGGTAAGCGGCTTAGCCAGTAGCTTGCGCTGCTCATCTAACTGCTGCAGCGGCGAGATGCGCTCCGATTTGCTGTTTTGCTGCGACACAGGATCTTTATTTTCAGTCATAACGATTGCGCACCTCCTAACAGAGCAACTACCAAATAGAATGCGCATCAGGGAACAAATACATGCAGACAATTCCATTTTTATAAGGTGAATGAGGAATGTCTCTCTCTATAGTTGACCATAATGATAGATAACAGATTGCGGCTCAAGAAGGGATTGAGGCAGAGATGATGAAAAAAGTAGGGTGGCTGGGCAAGCTCATCGCGTCGGGGCTTATCTTAAGCTTTCTATCGATATGGACGACGGGTTATATTGTTACGAGTTACGTAGATTCGCTCCTGAAGCAATTCAACTTGCCGCTTGAAGTGCCGCCAATAGCGATGTCGGGTGTGTGGGGCAAGCTGTGGGGGAGCGATCCTCCCCTTGCGGCAGAGGATATAGCGGAGGCCGGAAGCGGGCAGGACAAGCCGGAGGCTTCATCTTCACCGGAGGACACGACTGTATCAAGCGGCAACGGCGAGCAGGACGATGCGCCTGTTTCGGAAGATGCTTTCGGAGAAATCGAGAATCCGCCGCTTACGGATATCGGTATCGGAGGAGGAACAGAGGCGGGCGGTTCGCCGTCACAGCCCGGTCAGGGAAGCGATGACAGCGGGGAAATCGACGGCACGGAAACGGCCATTACGACCGACGATTTGACAGAGGCGAAGGACCAAATGACGGATGACGACAAGGAAACGTTATTCGGTCTGCTCATGAGCAAATTACCGCAGGAATCGATGCAATTGATCTCCGGCTATGTAGAAGATGGTCTAACCGAACAAGAGCTGACAAGCGTTCAACAGATTATGGCACAGCATCTCGACAAAGCCGAATACGAGCAAATGATGAATATTCTGAAAAAATATTAATCTTCTTAACAGTTTGTAAAGGTTGCCCCATTTGTTAGGCATATGTTAAAGTATTAGGCGAGTGATCCGACAGGATAATTCGCTTTTTTTGGTTGATTAAGAAAAAAATAGTAGCTTTAACGCGAAAAGGAGACGATCATGACCGTTTTCAGGGACAAGGGTCGACTGCAGAAGGTATGGGACAAGACGACCCAGTACTTTAGACCTGCTCGATCAGAACACTTGAATGGCAAGAAGCAGCAACAGCCCGCCAGCGTTCAGACGACTTCGCCATTTTGGCGCAAGAAGCCGTTTGTCATCGTGGTTGGGTCGCTTGTACTCCTCACTGTAGCCGGATTTAGCGGAAGCCAATATGTCAAAGCAAACACAGTTCAATTCTACAACGTATATATGAATGGTACAGCCGTTGGCACGGTGGACCAGACTGAGGCAGTCGAGCTGCTTATACAGCAAGAAACTACGGAAATGCAAGAAGCGAATCCGGAGATCAAGATGGTTCTGGATACCGGCACGATTACATACGCCAGTGAAAGTGGATTCAAGGCGGTCGCTGAGACCGAGGCAACGCTTGGGAAGCTGGAAGGCATGTTCACGACACACGCAGTCGGCGTGGAAGTGAAGATTGACGGCAAAGTAATCGGAATCGTGAAGGATCAGCAGACGGCCAATGATATATTGATTCGCGTGCAGAGCAAGTTCGCACCTGAGCTGGCCGCTTCGATTAAGAAGAAAAATGAAGTATCCGTATTGTCCTTTAATTCCGATTCGGAACAGAAAGAGGCGGAAGCCGAGGCGAAGGCGCCTTCGAAGACACCTGGCCGGGAAGTTACGGAGGTAGGCTTCGTAGAAGACGTAATCGTCGATGAGGTAGATATCGCGCCGGAAGATATTATGCAAGCCGAGGATGTGTACAAGCTGCTCGTTCAAGGCAGCGTGAAACCGACGAAATACACGGTTGAAGAAGGCGACTGTGTCGGCTGTATCGCACAGAAGTTCGATATTTCACCGCAAGTCATCTATGAGAACAATACATGGATCAAGGATGATAAGCTCACGATCGGTGATGTGCTTGATCTGACTGTACTGCAGCCGGAGCTCACCGTCACGACGTCGGAGAACCTGGTTGAGATCGAGTCGATCGAGCCGGCGGTTGAGATCCAGAAGAACGCAAGCATGCGTCTCGGCGAATCGAAGGTAATCAAGGAAGGCGTTCCGGGCTCGAAGCGTCTAACGTATAAGATCGTGAAGCAGAACGGCTACGTCGTTAGCGAAGAGCTGCTCTCGAAGGAAGTACTGAAGGAAGCGGTAGCGTCGATCGTCATGAAGGGCACGAAGGTTGTGCTTGGCGAAGGCTCAGGAAACTTCGCAATGCCGGTTACCGGCAGCAGGTTGTCCAGTAAGTTCGGCAAGCGTTGGGGCCGCATGCATACGGGTATCGACTTAACAGGCAACAAATCGATCCTTGCATCCGATACCGGCGTCATTGAATTCGTTGGCAGCAAGTCGGGCACAGGCAAGACGATCATTATTAACCACAAGAACGGCTACAAGACGTTATACGGACACTTAAGCTCTTACAGCGTCAAGGAAGGCGCGATTATCGAGAAGGGTCAGAAGATCGGGGTCATGGGCAACACCGGCAACTCCACTGGCGTCCATCTTCATTTCGAAATCATTAAGAACGGCACGAAGGTGAATCCGTTAGGGTACTTATAACACTTATAATTTCATACCTATAGAGATAAAGGGGCGTTAGCTTCGCTGTAGCACACAGCGGAGTTGACGTTCCTTTTTTTGTGGGTTCGTGCATCCTTAAATTTACTCTAGAGGCGTTTTATATCATGAGCGAAGTTTCATTGTGAACGAGGAGCGGGTGTATGTTAGAATATAAGGGATTACAAGGACAAGATACGGGCGGTGTAGCGATGCACGGAAAAATATTAGTGGTCGACGACGAACAGCCGATTGCAGATATAATAAAGTTTAATTTGGAGAAGGAAGGCCATCAGGTCATCTGCGCTTTCGACGGCGGTGAAGCGGTCAGATTGGCGTTCGAGGAGAAGCCGGATCTGATTCTTCTGGATCTGATGCTGCCGGTCAAGGATGGCATGGATGTGTGCCGCGAGGTGCGCACGAAGCTGCAGATGCCGATCATTATGCTGACGGCCAAGGATACGGAGATTGACAAGGTGCTCGGTCTTGAGCTTGGAGCGGATGATTACGTCACGAAGCCGTTCAGCACGAGGGAGCTGCTTGCTCGCGTGAAGGCGCATTTGCGCCGCCACAATAAGCCGGCTGCGACAGGTTATGGCGATGCCGGAGCGGGAGGACAACAGATTGATCTGAATGCCGCGCCGGAACAAGAGAAGCAGGGGCTTAAGCTATTCAACCTGTTCATTGATACGGATATGTATGTTGTCTATAAGGACAATACGCCGCTTGATCTGACACACCGCGAATATGAGCTTGTCTACTACATGGCCCGCAACAGCGGTAAAGTGATGACGAGAGAGCATTTGCTCCAAGCGGTATGGGGCTTTGAATATTTCGGCGACGTTCGGACGGTGGACGTGACGATCCGTCGTCTGCGCGAGAAGATCGAGGATGATCCTAGCCGTCCGGAATATATTTTGACGCGGCGCGGACTTGGTTATGTGATGCGTAATCCGAAGTCCGGGGGATTTGGTTACGGATGAAGGGGAAATCCTTTTTTCGCACCATTCAAGTAAAGCTCGTTATAATATATTTGCTGCTTATTCTTGTGGCGATGCAACTGATTGGCGTCTACTTCATTAGTACGGTCAAAAACTCGCTGATCGAGAGCTTCACGAACAACCTGAAGGAGCAGGCCGATATCTTATCCAAATTCGCCGCGCCTAGCTTGTCGCCGAAGCTGGAAGCGGATAGCGACAGCTCGGAGAATACGACCGAGACGCTAAGTCTCGTCGTGCGCAATCTGTTCAGTATTAGCGGCGCAGAGGTGCAGGTGCTGGACTCGAACGGCAAGATTGTCGCGACGTCGCAGCAGATGCAGCAGTCGGATATCGGCAAGAAGAACAATGAGCTTGCGGTTAGCCGCGCCTTGCAGAACATTCGAGATAACGAAGAAGAAATTATAGATGAAGATAATATGCATAAGAAGATGATTGCCCAGCCTGTCGTGTTGAACGAAAAGGTCGTTGGCGCGGTCTATATTGTTGCCTCCATGAACGATCTGTATGACACGGTGAACCGGGTTAACCAGATTTTTTTCTCGGGTACGTTAATTGCGCTGGGACTTACCGGCGTTCTAGGCGTGCTGCTCGCGCATACGATTACGAGTCCGATTCAAGGCTTGACGAAGCAGGCCGAAGCGGTAGCGGAGGGCAAATTCGACTTTCAGGTACCGGTGCTTGGCGATGACGAGATCGGCAGGCTGAGCATGGCGTTCAACGATATGACGATTCGTCTTAAGGATGCGTTGTCGGTCAACGAGGAGGAGAACGAGAAGCTTGCCTCGATTCTCTCCAATATGAGCGACGGCGTCGTCGCTGCGGATGAGCATGGCAAAATCATCGTATGGAATCGCCGAGCCCTAGAGTTGCTGGATGTACGTTCCTGCGAAGGATATGAGCTTCCCACGCTGCTGGGTCTCTCCGAGCAGAAGCTGCAAGAGCTGCAGCAAGGACGCGGACAGACGCTGCTGCTTGATCGCGGACAAGATGTGGAGCATGTCAGCGATGAAGAGGGCGATGTGCTGCGCGTGACGTTCACGCCAATACACCGCCGGGACAAGGGCATTACGGGTACAATAGCCGTCTTGCAGGACGTAACGGAGCAAGAAAAGCTGGAGCATTCGCGTCGCCAGTTCGTAGCGAACGTCTCGCATGAGCTGCGGACGCCGCTTACGACGATCAAGAGTTACGCGGAGGCGCTTAATGACGGCGCGCTCGAGGAGCGCGAGCTGTCGTCGCGATTCGTGGGCGTTATTAGCAATGAGACGGAGCGGATGATTCGCCTTGTCACCGATCTGCTGCATCTGTCGCGGCTTGACTCCAATCAGGCGCCGCTTAGACGGAGGCAGACGAACGTTCATGATATGCTCGACGAGGTGGCGGATCGCTTCTCGTTTCAGTTGCGGCAGAAGTCCATTAAGGCAACCGTCCGCGTGGACTCCGGCTTGCAGGACGCGTGGCTGGACCGTGATCAGATCGACCAAGTACTTGATAACCTCATATCGAATGCGATTAAATATACGCTCGATGGCGGTAAGATTGAGCTGACGGCCCGGAAGCAGCAAAGCTCTGGGACGATGGCTATTAGCGTGAAGGATACGGGGATCGGTATTCCGAAAAAGGATTTAAGCCGTATTTTTGACCGCTTCTATCGGGTGGACAAGGCTCGCTCGCGGAACATGGGCGGCACGGGTCTCGGTCTATCGATTGCCCGGGAAATTGTGAAAGCGCATGGTGGCTCGATCGCGCTGGATTCCGAACTAAATGAAGGAACGACCGTAACATTCACGCTTCCATTGCTGCAGGAAGGGGGCGAGATTGCATGATAGAGAAATTCAAAACGGGGGCGCTAATTGCGCTTGTTGCAATCAGCCTGATACAAAGCTATTTGCTTGCCTATAGTATGCCCGGTCTTAACGCCACCGTCCGAAGCGATCAGAACTATGCAAACGCCGAACCGATGGGACGCGAGCTGAATGTAGAGAGCGTGATCTTTCCGGATCAGCTTATCGTTCATTTGGGCGACAATAAGCATACGGTTATTTTGCCGGGCACCCAGTTCTATGAGATGATCTTGAATCAACGGATCAAGGGGAGGGAGTTCAAGGGCTTCCAGCGCAATCCGGCGAACATGCTCGATTGGGACAAGGTTCGGAAGAACGATATCGGCATCGAGCTGCGCTTCGATAGCGGCGTGCCGGTGCAACTGCTCCAGAAGCTGCTCAAGCTGGAGGGCGACCTGCTGTTCTTGAACGAGACGATTAACCGAATCTGGATTTTCAAGACGACGGGTACGGAAGAGGTGCGCACGTTCTTCTTCGCGGATGACGGGCAAATGGTGTATGAATCGGTACGCGCCGACTTGACGGTGCGCGACGTGCAGGACTATGTAGGCTTCGGTCAATACCAGCAGACGTATACGATGACGGCCGACGGCTTGTACTATCCGGACAATCCGATCGTCGCGTCGGAGATCGTATACCCTTACGAGACGTATTCGCCCGACCTGATGCAGCGCAACCTGTTCTTCGATCCTAGCACGACGAGAACGTGGGAGGACCGCAACGGCTCACAAATTTATACGGACGGCAAACGTGGCTTGCAGGTTGAGCAAAATGGGATGTGGATTAGCTATACAGACCCCGCCGCTCCGCAAAATATTGAAAATGTGCTTAGCGACAATGTGTTCGCTTCCGTTGATTTCATTAACGACCATGGCGGTTGGGACGGTATGCATCGTTTCGTTAATCCTGGCCTATCAAGCAAAGGGAAGCTTGTGCTGTTCCAGCAATATATCGAGCATTACCCGGTCATTGAATCGGCTCCGTTCCATTACGGTTATATGAGATTAGCGCTTCAACAGGGCGTCGTCACCGAATATGCACGTTCCTTGATTACGCTCGGCGTGAAGGAAGAGAGCAGGAAGGAACGCTGGCTGCCGGGAGGCGAGCCGCTTCGCAAAACGCTGCAATCGTTCGGCCGCCGAAGCGAAGTCATTGCGTTATTCCCTGCATTGCAGGCGCTGCCGGTGGAAGAGAAGAAGATGCGTTTCACCCCTGTATGGGCCGTACGGCTGCAGGATGGTTCAGAGCATGTGCTCGAGAATGCATACCCGTACGGATATGAGCCTCCGAAGCAGGAAGAACCGACGAAGGAAGGCAATGCGGCGAATTCGGGCAATCTAGCGCTTGGCGGCAGCCCAGGAAACGGACAGACTGGTTCGCTGAGCTCCCTTAGCAATGCGGGTTTGCTGGCGAATAAAGCGGCCGGCGGGGAGTCGGATTGAACAATTAATTGACCAGCGAAGCGGTTATGGAGGTGAAGGCGAGTGGATTGGAGTAGAGCGAAGAGTGTGCTTATTTTCTCGTTCCTGCTGCTTAATATTTTGTTAGGCTATCAGCTATGGCTCGATATTCGGGAGCAGGTGAACGTGAACGTGAATTCGGCAGAGCTGCCGCAGGACAAGGTGCTGCTTATGCAGCAAAAGGGCATATCGCTGAGTGCCAATCTGCCGCTGGAGACCCCGGAGCTTCGCGATATTACGTATTTGCTGCATTCGGACAGCAGGAAGAATGCGCGGCCGATCATGCTGGAGACGGCTGTCGACGGCCGGATTGTTTTCACGCAATCGGAACTGGTGAAGACGCTCGGGAACATTATTCCGGAGTTGAATCAATATGTTTATGACCAGCTCGTCAGCGATGACGGCGTGTTCGTCTTGCATCGCACGACGGAAGGGCGGCCGATGTTCGATGTGAAACTGGAGCTGCATCATAGCTTTCAGAAAATAACGGGTTATCAGCAGGATCGCATCGAGATTCTGAGCAGGGGCGATGCGAGGCAGGTGTTGCCTGCCGCCAAGGTCGTCGCCAGCTTGATAGAGACGTACTTGCCGAACGGCTCGGTTATTACCGATATACAGTTGGGTTATCACGGACAAATCTTTGACTCCGAGAAGCAAGTGTCCGCGCCTTCCTGGCGGGTCATGCTGGAGGACGGTCAAATCTATTACGTTCATGCGATCAGCGGGGAAGTTACGACGGATGAGGAACAGGTAGAGACGGCAGGGCTTAGGTAGAGAGTGGGTTCCCAGCGCAAGTGTGGAGACCTTCCTGTGTTTAAAATAAAGGGAATTCGTCCAGTTATATATGGAGAAGTGAAACCAAAATATAGAATAACGGGAATTCCTCCTGTTAATTTCGTTGATATCATCCATTTGCTTGAAAACCGGCCCTATTAACAGGAGTAATTCCAGCTATTTGGTTAAAGCAGTCGATGAGCATGACAACAACGGGAGAAATTCCAGTTATTTCAGCGGGAGCAGCCAATTAGCGGGAATTTGACTGCTAATTTCTAGTAAATGCCGTTGATAGACAGGATATTGCGAAACTAGAGAGAAATGATAGATAGATACGTGCGTATGCCGTATGTATGGGCAGAAGGGATAGGACGGGCGGTTATGGGATTACGATTCACGGTACTGGCAAGCGGTTCAACAGGAAATGCGACAATCGTACAGGGCAGCGAGAAGACGGTGCTTGTCGACGCGGGACTCAGCATGAAGAAGCTGGATGAGGTCATGCGGGAGCAAGGGATAGCCGGACATCACATAGACGCGCTGTTCGTTACGCATGAGCATTCCGATCATATTAAAGGATTAGGCGCGTTCGCGCGCAAATACGAGCTGCCGATCTATGCGAACGAGGCAACGTGGGGCGCGCTTGAGCGTCACGTCGGCAATATTGCACCTGAGAAGCGCGTCATTATGGAGACGGGCGAGGCGCTTGATTTTGGACCGATGAAGGTACAGTCTTATCCGATCTCGCATGATGCGGCGGAGCCGGTCGGGTACACGTTCGAAGAGCGGGGCGAGAAGCTCAGTCTGGCTACAGACCTAGGTTATGTAAGCGAGAAGGTGAAGCGTCAGATCATTGACTCCGATGTGCTGGTGCTCGAATCGAACCACGATACGGAAATGCTCCGCATGGGGCGTTATCCTTGGAATATTAAGCGCCGAATCTTGAGCGATGTCGGCCATTTATCGAATGTAGCGGCAGGCGAGGCGTTGTGCGAGCTCATGACGGACCGAACGAAACGCGTCTATTTGGCTCATCTAAGCCTTGACCATAATGTAATGGACTTAGCGAAATTGACGGTCAATTCTATATTGGAAGACCACGGAATATTTTATAAGAAGGAAGAGCATCCGCTGCGCGAGACGCATCATGACAAACCTACCCCATGGGATGAAGTGAGGCGGAAATAAGCGATTCCATCTGTGCATCAAGCTCTTCTTGCTTGGCGCTAAGCTCTTCTCTCGTAAGCAGGCCTTTCTCTATGAACAGCTCTAGCATGGCGCTAAGAGCGAGGACGGTGCGGTAATGATCATCCTTCAGATCTGCGAGCTTGGCAACGAGCTGAACATGCTCCCATGAAGCGGGGGATTTGGATTTCATAAGGGCTTCTCTCCTTCAATGAACGAATAGTTACATGAACGCTATGACTATGAAAAATGATGCAGCAAAAACTGTAGAAATGATTGTGCTTTCTAACGAATCTATTATTATTTTAGTCAATTCTTCCGAAAACATTCCTAGATACCAAAAAATAGTCTTGATGTCGGTAGACATTGAGAGGAGCGATAGCGATGGGCTTATTCGACGACGATTTCTACTCGACAAAGGTTTCTCGGCGCGCGCGTGTCAGCAAGCGAGAAGACTTTGCGTTTCCTTATAAAAGTGGCGGCCGAAAATGGTCCAATGTAAAGGTCGCCTTCGTATCATCTTTCACCAGCGCCATCGCTGCGACTCTATTGTTCGGAGCGTTCTACGGCGGTGCTGGAGATAGCGGAAGCGGCCCTTCCGCGAAGGCCGCAGCCGGGGTCATCCAGACGATGGACGCGTCGGAGCGGGCTATTCAAGCGTCGGCTAAAGTAAGACCGGCCGTCGTCAGTATTGTGAACGAGCAAATGTATTCGCTCGGAGGCGAGGCGCTAGAGGAAGGCAGCGAGGACAAGGGCACGCTGCGCGAGGCTGGCGTCGGTTCGGGCGTTATTATATCGAAGAGCGACGGCAAGGCAATCATCGTGACGAATCATCACGTAATCGACAAAGCGGTATCCGTGAAGGCTGTTCTCATGAATGGCGAGAAGCGCGAGGCGCGTATCGTCGGCAAAGATCAGATTACCGATCTAGCGGTACTGGAGATCGATGCGAAGGGTATTGATGTAGTGGCAGAGATCGGCGATTCTTCGGCGCTTCGCGCAGCAGAGTTCGTCATTGCGATCGGCAATCCGCTCGGACTTGGCGATTCATTGTCGCAGGGCATCGTCAGCCGGACACATCAGATCATTCCTGTCTCGCTGAACCAAGATGGCGTGTATGATTGGGAGCAAGAGGTTATTCAGATCGATGCGTCTATTAACCAAGGCAACAGCGGCGGTCCTTTGATTGATATGAACGGCCATGTGGTTGGCATCAACAGTATGAAGATCGCCGACTTCGGCGTCGAAGGCATCGGCTTCGCTATTCCGATCAACAACGCAATGCCGGTCATCGAGAGTCTGCTCAAAAATGGTTTCGTGCCGCGACCGTACCTTGGCGTGTATACGATGGACCTGGAGCAATATTGGGAACAACAGAGCATGGCGGAAGCTTTCGAAGGCGAATTGTCCGAGGAAGAGGACGGCGGCGAGGAGCCGAAGGCGAAAGACAAGGATGAGGCAACAGCTGAAGAAGGCGGTCAGGAGCTTGGATTGCCGGATGAGGTGTATGACGGCGTCATCGTGCTCGAGGCGGTCGGTCCAGCTCTGGATGCCGGCCTAGCGTTCAACGACGTGATCGTGAAGCTGGATCGTCAATCGATCGGCAGCACGATGGAGCTCCGCAAATACTTGTACGACCAGAAGGAAATCGGCGACGAGATCGAAGTCACGTTCTACCGTGAGGGCGAGCTGAAGACGACGAAGTTCAAGCTGGGCGTGAAGGATGACGAGGAGTAACCCTTTGAGCGCAGAATAAGGATGTATTTGCAAGATGAAGGATACATGGATACAGGATGCGAACGGGCGACCGTTTGTATCCTGTTTTTTTGTATGTTTGCTTTTGCCTAACGAATTCAGAAGCGCTTATTGTTGGATAAGAGAGGGAATTGGGTTACTAACGAATCCAGAAACACTTATTTCTCTGAAAAGGCACTCTAATGCATCGTACTTGGGTGAATAAGGTTCGCTGGATTCGTAAGGATGCGGAATATAGGTTGAAACAGCGAATAAGCGTTCTAGGATTCGTTACTTGGTTAAAAAAAGCATAATAATTGTTAAGTGATTAGCGACCGTTTGGTTGCATTGGAAACTTCTAACGTACTTCTTAACTTCACAGCATACGACATTTTCTGATATGCTGGAGATAGCGAACAAAATCAAATTATCAACTAGGGATAGGAAGCGAGCAGATTATGTATTGTGTATGTAAAGCTCATATTGAGAACGCGTTAGATAGATTCGTAGATGAGTATGAGGATGCGCCGGACGTGGTCGATTTGAAGGAGACGCAGTTCGCGGATTGGGATCCGCCGCGCAAGTGTGATCTATGTGAAGAAGCAGCCACTTTCCTAGTGGTGTAACGGGAATATATTCGGTCAGCGGCTGTTCTTTACGGCAGGAATGGATGGGTGCGGTGCTATGAGTCAATTCTCGTCCTTGTCGAGCAGCCTCTGTATAATTTGGCGCTGGTAATCGACGAATGCTTCGGATGATGCCCAGCCGCGTTCGGACATTATAGTTTGATAGCGAAGCTTCTTGGCGGATAACTGGCCTTGAAGCTTTTGGCGTTCGGTATCGTTCTGGCAGGCGGATATGAGATCGCCAAGCGTGATCATTTCTTTGCGAAGCTGCATTTCCTCCGGGAGCATCCCGGCGTTCTTGAGCAGCTTGTAGCCAACTCGGAGCTCCTCCGGCACGTTGTCCATATCGTCCGGAGGAAGCGGCTTGCCGGCGCCGGGCAGATTGTCGAATTCCCCTTTGCGCATGGCCTCGCGTATCTTCTCCTCAGCAAGCGTACGAAAAATATCCATTTCGAATCAACTCCTTTAGCAGTAGTTTATCACAAAGCAATGCTAGTTAAAGAAGAGGGAATAGGGGATTTGCAGGGCAGCTGCTGGGTGTGAAGGATGAAGAGGAGTAACCTTTTAAGCGTAGTGCGATGGGGCTTCGCTTCACATCATGGGTTATTTTCTGCTATGCTGGGACCAACTAGGAAAAGGATGTGTAGCACAGCTTATGCATATACAGATAGCGGCGGTTGGCAAGCTGAAGGAAAAATATTTGGTGCTTGGCATCGCGGAGTATGCCAAGCGGCTCGGGCCTTACGTGAAGCTTACGCTCACGGAAGTGCCCGATGAGAAGGCGCCGGAGACGATGAGTCCGGCGGAGGAAGCGATTGTGCGCGACCGCGAGGGCGAGCGGCTTCTGGCGCAGCTGAAGCCGGACGCGCATGTCGTCGCGCTTGCTCTTGATGGCGAGCTGTGGTCGAGCGAGGATCTCGCGACGCAGCTCGATAAGCTGGCCACATATGGGCGGAGCCATGTGGCCTTCGTCATTGGCGGGAGCAACGGGCTCGCTCCCGCTGTATTGCAGCGCGCCCAGCAGAAGCTAAGCTTCGGGCGCATGACGTTGCCGCACCAGCTTATGCGGCTGGTGCTGGTGGAGCAGATTTATCGCGCGGTAAAGATCAATCGGGGGGAACCCTACCACAAATAGTTCGTAATTTTTATATGAAGCAGTTAGCATATCCAAATAACAAATCATGTAATGCGGTAGTTTATGGAGGTAAGAATTAATCCAAGTGAAGCACGGCTTTGCCGGAGAATTTCCGCTCCATCAGATTGCGGGCGACGGTGTCAATTTCGGTCCACGGCGCCTCCACTGCGATCCGTGGCGTTAGCCGCTTATCTGCGACCAGTCGGGCAAGCAAACTCAGATCGTCCGCAGCTGATTGACGAGTGATTTCGTCTCCGAGAAAGAAACCGTACAATGTTCTACCTCCGCTGGCCACCAGATTCATCATATCGATCGTCGCGGTTTTCGAAGAGGAAAATCCTGCTGCAACGCAAATACCTAGCGGCGCAAGCTGTGGCAGCAACGCCGCTAGTGTATCGCCGCCTACCGAATCGATGATCAGATCGTAAGGACCGAATTGGCGGGCTGATGAAGTTGCCGAATATCCAATGACAACTTCATCAGCTCCGGCTTCTCGAACAAGCTCGGCCTTCTCTTCCGTGCTGGCCACACCTACAACGTATGCTCCGGATTGGGCGGCAAGCTGATGGGCGAACAGCCCAACTCCACCGGTAGATCCTGTAATGAAAATACGCTTTCCGAGCAGCATGCCGCCTTTTCTAAGTGCATTAAGCGCCGTCAGGCCCGCTACGGGTAAGGTCGCCGCTTCCGTAAAAGTGAGTTTGTCCGGGATTTGGGCCAACATCGAAACGGGGGTAGCAACTTGCTCGCTCCAAGCTCCCATCGGGATCAAACCGACAACCCGGGCTCCTCTCTGCGGACCTGCGCCGCTCTTGGCCGGCTCGATGACAATTCCGGCAAAATCCCAACCGGGCCGACTTGATGTTTCCTGTTCCGTAGCATCCCTCACTTCTCCGCGATTAAGAGAGACGGTCTTCACTTGCACGATTGCTTCCCAAGGCTGGGCCTGTGGCGCGTCAACTTCCTTGAACGCCAAATGTGACGGAGCCAGCGGATCGATTACTACGGCACGAATCATATCGTATCTCCTCCAATACTGTGTCATTAGATGACATTGGTTTTCATTGAGGAGTATAATTTGAATGGATGATAATCCCAAGTGTAAAACTACACTTCTTAAAGAAGGGTGGAGAAGATGGATATACCCACAGAGGATTCTAGACTTAAACTCATATTGGGAGAGATTGAAGCGTTGCGGATGAATCGCCAGCACGAGCTTGGCGACCGGCCTCACCCGTTCTTAAAGCGATTTACCCAACAAGAGCTGAATGACGAGGCATTTCCTTCCTATAAAAATCTATTGGTGGGGCGTTCCCGCCGGATACCGGATCGCCAGACGATCATCAATATTGCAGGATATCTTGATTGTACTTCCGACGAGCGTAATGATCTGCTAATGGCAGCCGGTTACCTTCCGATTCAGACTGAATTGGAGGGGCGGGCGCTGGAGCGTGCATTGGAGTGGGCTCATCAAACGATGAGAGGTATTCTTTTTCCTGCCATGATCGCAACACACACGCAGGAGATCAAGGGGATTAACGAGCCGTTTCGCCATTTATTCGATATCCCGCTAGACCGCTCGTACGATGGCCTAATGAACAGGATAGATTTCCATTTCAATTCCGACTTGCCTATCCAGTCCCGCTCAACTTTCGATAAAGCGTCTTTTGAGAAGTGGCAGGTACATGCCATAAACGGGATACATGCGTTTAAGCGACAGCACATACTTTCCCGTTATGATGCGTGGTATCAAAATTTGATGTGCAAATTCCAGAAATATAACGCGGGCGAATATTTAAATGTGCTGGATGCAGAGGAAGAAACGGATCATACGCAAACCATATTGGCCAGAAACGAAAGCTCCGGCGAGCTGGTTCCCATTCGCTATAGACAGGTTTCTATTTCCGTAGGTAGCCGTATATATCCGCAAATTACGGTTTTTCTGCCGGTCGATGCTGCCGCACGTGAAGTCTTCGAGAGCCTGGGATGTCCCACTGATCGTGAATTCGTTTATTGATAGAATACTTACCTCATTCCTATCGACAAGCAGAGCACGCTGATTTATGATAAGAACGCCGGCCCGCAGGGGACCGGCTTGTTTGTTTGCTTGCGGCAAAATCAAAATGGCAAAAGTCGAAATCATCTCGCGCCATAGTGGTAATTACGCTTGCCCGACATGGTCGCGCACACGCTTGCGAATGCCGACCAGCATAACCTCGAACGTCTCCTTGAACGTCGGATGAAGGCGATGAGCAGCGTCCCGACCAGGGAATGCGTGTAATCCGCATGAATAATGCCTTCGCCGTACCCGTTTCCCAAGCTCGTGTCGACGGGCTCGACCCCGCTGACAAACAGAGGCACACGTAGGGCAATTGAGCTCATTAAACAAGGCAAGTGGGTGCCGATCGAAACGGAGCACCCGGTCTCAAAATCATGATTGGTTCAGGTTGCTGATGGTACCCTTTATACAGTAACGTTAAGAAGGCACCCCATTGGGCAATGTCATTAAGTTAAGGCGAAGAGCCGAAGTTAAGGAAAGAGCAGGTTATCGAAAAGATAACTTGCTCTTTTTCTTGCGCGAAAATGGAAA
>NZ_JBANSP010000034.1:0-56702 GCF_037167145.1 Paenibacillus sp. YIM B09110
TACATACCGGCGGCGGATATGGAAGGGCTGCAGCGCGAGGTGCGCGACTATGAGCCGCACCTCGCGCTGGTCGGCGGCGAAGACGGGCTTGACCCGTATCGCCGCATGATCGAGCAGCTACCGCAGCTTGCCGTGCTGCCGCGCATTGTTGCCTTCGAGCTCGGCATCGGCCAGCCTCGCCTCGTCGCAGACATGCTTGAGCGTATGTCCGCATGGGAAGACATACGCATCATTACCGATTATGGCGGCATCGAGCGCCATGTCATCGCTACACAATCGCAGCCGCGCAACTAGGCGGCTGCGAACAACTCCGGGCGCGGAGAGAATCCGCGCCTCCACTCTCGCACTACCTTCAACTTAACGCGACGCCCTCGGCTTTGAATGGATTTCATCCAATCAAAAGAAGCTAATCAACCCATTCTCCCAGTTTAAATGGATTCTATCCAAGCTAACACGCATGTGAAGATGAATTTTGTTCGTTTAGGCGGTTTTGGCTGTATGTTTTCCACTCAAAAGCAAATTAACCCAGTATGCTCACACTTCTTCTTTCCTCTCGGAGAGTAAAATTCATAGATTGATAGGTTTACTTGCTAGGATTGCCGGACATACTGATACACATAGACGTTCCGGAACGCAAGCAGTCGCACCGACGGGTGCGCGAGGGGAGCTTGTGTATGTCCAGCCATTATTCCAATCATTCTTATACCAATGTTAAGCCTTATTCCTCCAAATCCAAATTTCGTTACCGCAATAGCTACGGTTTAGTTGTATTTGTACTTATTATGTTGATTATGAGCTGGGAAACCGGCCGCATGGATACAGCGATCGCAAGCGGAGAAATTCCGCAGGAAGCGATTCGCCTTCGTATTTTAGCCAATTCGGATAGTCCTGCCGACCAAGCGGTGAAGCGCGTTGTGCGCGACGAGATCGTCAAAGCGATGGGCACTTGGGTTAGCGGTCCGCAAACGATCGAGGAAGCCCGCCAAACGATTTTAGCTCATATGCCGGAAATCAAGGCGATTACGGCAGAGGTGCTTGCCAGCCGCGGCTTCACATACGGCTCGAACGCTGAGCTTGGCGTTGTTCCTTTTCCTACGAAAATGTACGGCAGCGAAATGTATCCTGCCGGCGATTACGAGGCGGTTCGCATTACGCTTGGCGCAGGCAACGGTCAAAACTGGTGGTGCGTGCTTTTCCCTCCGTTATGCTTCGTTGACGGAGCATCCGGCGAAGCGGTTGCAGGAGCATCAACGGTGGCAGCGGCGCAGGTAGAGCCATCGGTCGACAAGCAAGCGCAGCCAGACGATCAATCCGAGCAACCGTCCGCGCCTGAAGCGAAGTTTTTCCTGTGGGAGATGCTCGAAAAGCTGTTTAACTGGATCAAAGCTCTCTTCGTCTAACGAAAAGGCTTGCTTACAAGTGGCTGTGCTATAATGCTTTTATAAGCAACACAATCATGGATAAGCAAGGATTGAACGATACGATGAACAAAACAACAATATGGCAAGTTCAGTTAGGCGAGCCTGCAACTGCCTTGAGTCTTAAAGAAGCAGCCGCCGTGCTGCAGGATGGAGGTCTAGTCGCCTTCCCAACCGAAACGGTCTATGGCTTAGGAGCAGATGCTCGCAATACAGCTGCGGTTCAAGGGATATTTACGGCCAAGGGACGTCCGTCCGATAATCCGCTAATCGTGCATATTGCTAGCATTAGCCAAGCGGATGAGCTCGTACAGCCTTATCCGCCGCTTGCCGCACAGCTTATGAAGCGCTTCTGGCCAGGGCCGCTTACGATTGTGCTGCCTGTTCGCGAAGACAAGCTGTCACCGCTTGTTACGGCCGGTCTTGCCACTGTCGGCATTCGCATGCCGGACCATCCAGCGGCGCTTGCTCTCATCGAACGAGCCGCTTGCCCGGTCGCCGCGCCAAGCGCGAACCGATCAGGCAGACCAAGCCCGACGCTTGCGGCGCATGTGCTGGAGGACCTTGAAGGAAGAATCGACGGCATCGTCGATGGCGGAGCGACGGGTGTCGGTCTCGAATCGACCGTCATAGAGCTCGCCGACGATAGAACGATTCGTATTTTGCGCCCCGGCGGAATTACGCAGGAAACGCTGAGAGCCGCATTCCCCCATGCGGTCATCGAAGGCGCCGACGCAGCAGAGTCGGAAGCCGCGCCAAGGTCGCCCGGCATGAAGTATACGCATTACGCCCCGCAGGGTGAGCTTACTCTCGTACAAGGCGAGCCAGCTAAGGTGGCTGCCTACATCCGCGTTGAGGTCGAGAAAGCCAAGCAGCGCGGAGAGACGACCGGCGTATTAGCCTTTGAAGAACGAATCGCCTTCTATGAAGGCGATCTTGTGCTGTCTTGCGGAAGCGAGAATTTGCTTGAAGAAGCCGCTCATCGCTTGTATGCCGCGCTGCGCGAATTCGACGCTGCGAAGGTACAGCGCATCTGGGCCGAATGCGCCCCCGAGCACGGAATCGGTGAAGCGCTTATGAACCGTATGGCGAAAGCCGCAGGCAATCGAATCATTCGATTGCAATGATTGTAGTCTGTTTGTCCACTTGTTCGCATATGTTTGGTATAGAATGTGACGGACATGGAGGAGATAGGCTGTGGTCGAGGCTGATTTGCATGCAGGACAATTCGTGACGCTGCTTATCATGGCTGTAGCGTTAGGTTTTGATGCTTTTTCGCTAGGGCTCGGTATTGGTTTGAGAGGCATTCGGATCAAAGATATTTTGAAGCTTAGCTCGGTCATTGCCTTGTTTCATATCATCATGCCTCTTGGCGGCATCGTGATGGGGCAGTTCGTAAGCGGGCTCCTTGGCAGTGTGGCTACGATCGCGGCAGGTATTCTGTTACTGCTGCTTGGCGGACATATGATATACAGCTCATTGCGGGGCGATGCCGTCACGTCATTCGATCACCGCACCACATGGGGATTGCTTGTATTCGCGCTTAGCGTAAGCATCGATTCATTTTCCGTGGGCATTACGCTTGGCATGTTTGCGGCGGATATATGGCTGACGGTATTGCTATTCGGCATTTTCGGCGGTTTAATGTCGATAATGGGGCTGTTGCTTGGACGGAAGGTAAGCGCAGATCTTGGCGAGTATGGAGAAGCGCTTGGCGGTGCTATTTTATTCGTCTTCGGCATTTTGTTCATCTTCTGACGGGACATGCCTTTCCATGCTGCCGATGCTGGACGTAATCGGTCTTTTTCGGTACTATCTAGTTAAGTGAATGTGCTGCAAGTTTGTGCGAGTTGCACAATGCGGCTGCACTATGCGTTTTGTATGAAACGAATGGAATATTAGTTTTATAAAATCTTTTTAAAAATTAGCTTTTGCCGCCAAAAATCGGCGATAGTCGGTTACGCTTGAAATATAGGAAAGTATATCATTAAGCCATACTTTCTCTATATTTCTCGGAATGAAACGCGCAGCGCCACCAAAGGACGGCGACAGCCGTTTCACCTTAACGCGACATGATAAGGAGGCAGCAGGCATGAAACGTATTTTATTCGTGTGTACCGGCAATACATGTCGCTCCCCAATGGCGGAAGCGATGCTGAAACGAATGGCCCATATGAAAGGGATTACGGTTGCTGTTCGTTCCGCAGGCGTATCGACGGTTGACGGACTTCCAGTCTCGAAACATGCGCTGGACACGCTTCGCGAACGCGATATCGATCATAAGGGATCTTCCAGAGCGATGACCGCTGAAGCGGTTGAATGGGCAGATCTTATATTGACGATGACCTCCGGACATAAGAGAGGGCTGCTTCAATGGTTTCCTGAAGCGGTTGACAAGACGTATACGCTTAAGGAATACACCAACATAGACGAGCGTGTTCTTGCCGATATTGAGGAGCTTGAAGGGCTTTATACGGACATGCACATGAAGCAGGCTCTCGGTCAGCAGCTTACGTCCTTGGAACGCACGCGTCTGCTTGAACTGGAACGGCGCATTCCTGACTTCGACATCGCTGATCCGTTCGGCGGCTCATTTGCTTTATATGCTAGCTGCGCGCAGGAAATCGAGACGGCGCTTGTCCGTTTGCTTGATAAGATTTCCAAGCGATAAATCGCACTGTCATAGGTGTTTGCAATTGATTGATTTTTTGTCGTTTATCGGCTATGATAAAAATACAAATTAGGTTTCCGATGTAACTGGCGACGGAAGTGGGCTAACCACGGTGGAGCATCGGATCATACGGCCGGTCGCCTGGGCAAAGAGCAACATGCTAACAAGCATGTCATGCTCTTTTTTTGTCTTCATAAGGTCTGTCTTCTTATGAGCCGCTTAGAATTCTCCGTGAAACGAACGCTGAACAGCCTATAGTCCTGATCGGCCGTTTACGCTTGACAAATGCAGGTATAATAAGACTGTAATTGAGTTCGAGGGAGGTCAAAAAAACCTATGAAAATTGCAATTGGAGCCGATCATGCCGGCTATGTGCTAAAGGATGTTGTCGTGCCCTTCATTGAATCGTTGGGACATGAAATTGTCGATGTAGGCTGCGACTGCAGTCAATCGGTTGATTATCCGGACTACGCGCTTCCTGTATGTGATCTCGTTGCGAACGGAGAAGCCGATCGCGGCATTCTGATCTGCGGGACGGGCATTGGGATGTCGATTGCCGCTAATAAAGTGAAGGGCATTCGCTGTGCGCTTGTTCATGATCTCTTCTCAGCTAAAGCGACTCGCGAGCATAACGATACGAACGTGCTTGCCATGGGTGAGAGAATAATTGGTCCGGGCGTCGCTCAGGAAATCATTCGTATCTGGTTGGAAACGCCGTTCTCGCAAGGTGAGCGCCACCAGGGCCGATTGAATAAATTAGCTCAAATCGAACAACAATTTGCTTCGAAATCCGTGTAATCGATATGACGGAAGCATATATGAATGTTCGCGATCCGCTGGAGTCGATTGCTTCGAATGTAGAAACGATCATAAGGGAACTTGCTTCGGCTGGCGGATTGTCGGCTGGACAGCTGCTCGTTATAGGTGTTAGTACAAGCGAGGTGCTTGGTCAGCGCATCGGAACGGCAGGCACGCTGGATACCGCCGAGCGAATATTCGCCGGTGTCGAGGCTGTTCGCAAGGAAATCGGATTTCATCCCGTTTATCAATGCTGCGAGCATCTGAATCGCGCGCTTGTTATCGAACAGCCGGTTGCTGAGCGGCTCGGTCTGGAGCTTGTAGCGGCAGTTCCGATTCCGAAGGCGGGCGGTTCAATGGCCGCATTCGCTTATCGGACGCTCCCGGGAGCTTGTCTAGTCGAGACGGTGGCGGCACATGCGGGCATCGATATCGGCGATACGCTGATTGGGATGCACTTGAAGCGCGTTGCCGTACCGGTTCGGCCATCGATTAAGAGCATCGGCGGCGCCCATGTTACGATGGCGTTCACGAGACCGAAGCTGATCGGCGGCATCCGCGCCGTGTATGAGTTTGATGAAGCTGCGGCAAAGCCGGAGCAAACGAGCGGCACATGCGACTGATTCAGATTTCTTTCAAATAGGGATACAGGATTCAAACCTATATAATCTTTTTTTTAAACCTAAGGAGGAACTAATGACATGGAAAACCTACGTAAGCAAGACCCAGAAGTGCTAAAGGCAATGGGCCTAGAACTGACGCGCCAACGCGACAACATCGAATTAATCGCTTCCGAGAACATCGTAAGCGAAGCCGTTCTTGAAGCAATGGGTTCGGTGCTCACGAACAAATACGCGGAAGGTTACCCGAACAAACGCTTCTACGGCGGCTGTGAGCATGTCGATATCGTTGAGGATCTTGCCCGCAATCGTGCAAAAGAACTGTTCGGTGCAGAGCACGCGAACGTTCAGCCTCACTCCGGCGCACAAGCTAACATGGCTGTATATCTTGCCGCACTTAAGCCTGGCGACACCGTTCTCGGCATGAACCTGGCGCACGGCGGCCACTTGACGCACGGCAGCCCGGTTAACGCATCCGGCTTGCTATATAACTTCGTAGCGTACGGCGTGCAAGAAGACTCCTTCACGATCGATTATGAAGAAGTTCGCAAGCTAGCTTTCAAGCACCGTCCGCGTATTATCGTAGCAGGTGCGAGCGCATACCCGCGCATTATCGATTTCGAAGTTATGGCTAAAATAGCGAACGACGTTGGCGCATTGTTCATGGTAGACATGGCGCACATCGCAGGTCTTGTAGCTGCTGGCCTTCACCCGAGCCCGGTGCCTCATGCTCATTTCGTAACGACAACGACGCACAAGACGCTTCGCGGACCTCGCGGCGGTATGATTCTTTGTCGTAAAGAATGGGCTGCTGCGATCGATAAAGCGGTATTCCCAGGCTCCCAAGGCGGACCTCTTATGCATATTATCGCGGCAAAAGCAGTTGCTTTCGGCGAAGCTCTTCAGCCTTCGTTTAAGCAATATGCACAAAACGTCGTAAAGAACGCAAAGGTTCTTTCCGAAGAATTGTTGTCCCGCGGACTTAACATCGTTTCCGGCGGTACGGACAACCACTTGATGCTGATCGACACGCGCAATCTTGGCATTACAGGCAAAGCGGCTGAGCATGTATTGGATGAAGTGGGTATTACGGTTAACAAAAACGCGATTCCTTTCGATCCGACCAGCCCGTTCGTAACAAGCGGTATCCGTGTAGGCACGCCTGCTGCAACAGCTCGCGGAATGAACGAAGACGCGATGAAAGTCATTGCCGAGGTTATTGCTCTGGTACTGAACAATGCCGAGGATCAGGCTGTGCTTGAGAAAGCGCGCGGCATGGTTCGTGACCTGACGGCTAAATTCCCGCTTTATCCTGGAATGACTTACTAATACGCTATACAGTATCAATATACAATCGATTGCATAATAAATGAAAAAAAGCCCGTGTATCGACGCGAAGTCGATGTCACGGGCTTTTTTTCATGCATGATAGGAACGAAAGCCTGCATGTTTATTCAAATATCCAAAAGCTACTTACAAACGATTTGTAAGCACCGATAAAATATTTTTTAAAGTAAAATTTACCGCAAGTGTATTTTTTGAAATTTGTAGCATCCTATATGCGACAAGGGATTTGTCGAATTTCCAGCAAAATCGTTTCTGACAAAAAGCTGACGTGCCAATTTTTAGGTTGTTGACAATGTAATATTCGTTAGTATATATTTTCTACGTTAAATTCAGAGTAATAGTATATTATTTTCGTGAAAATTAATGAATTAATTATTCATTCAGATTCATAATTATGCAAAATGAATTTTTATGCACTTTGTATAATTATTAATCATTAATTTTTGCGTTTTTAATGTTACAATAAATTACTTCTGATACAAAATCAGGGGAGGAAATGAAGTGAAAAAGAGATCAGTATTTTCGTATGTAACGCTTTTGTTGGTGCTTACGCTCATCGTGGCTGGCTGCGGCAACAAAAACAACAACCCTGCAAATCCGAACAACTCCGGCAACGGTGATTCCGAGGGTACTCAGGAAGCAAGAGCTTTCCGCTTGAACCTCCATTCCGAACCGCCAAGTCTTGACCCGGCACTGATGGAAGACAACGTGTCCGGTACTGTAGCAACGGGTATTTACGAAGGCTTGACACGCAAGGACGAATCCGGCAAAACAGTCGAAGGTATGGCTGAGTCATGGGAAGTGTCTGAAGACGGCAAGACTTACACATTCAAAATTCGCTCTGATGCAAAATGGAGCAATGGCGATGCAGTAACCGCTAATGACTTCGAATTTTCTTGGAAACGCGTGCTTGATCCTGCTGTTGGATCGACATACGCGTACCAATTCTATTACATCGTAGGCGCTCAAGATTACAACGAAGGCAAGACAACGAATGCCGACGCTGTAGGCGTTAAAGCGCTGGACGCTCAAACATTGGAAGTTAAGCTTAACTCTTCAACTCCTTACTTCCTTGGTTTGACTTCGTTCTACACTTACAACCCTGTTCACCAATCCGCTAAGGACAACGCTGCTTGGGCAGCTGACGCTGCAACGATCATCGGCAACGGTCCTTTCAAAATTAGCGAGTGGCAGCACAATACGTCCATGAAGCTCGTTCCGAACGAGAACTATTATGCGAAGGACGAAGTAAAGTTCACTAGCGTTGACTTTACGATGATTGCCGACTCCGCAACTGAGCTTGCAAACTACGAAACGGATCAGCTTGATTACACAGGCAAACCGACTGGCGAAATCCCAGCAGAGCAAATCCCTGTTCTTGCTGAATCGAAGAAAGACGAGTTCAACCAAATCGGTACGGCTAGCTCGTACTACTACATGTTCAACACAGAGAAAGCGCCATTCAGCAACGTGAAAGTACGTAAGGCACTGGCGATGGCGATCGATCGTCAACTGATTGTTGAGAACATTACGCAAGCAGGCGAGCTTCCCGCATTCGGGTTCGTACCTCCGGGCATCGTCGGCGTGAACGGCAACTATCGCGACGAAGTGAAGGACGACTTCTTCAAAGAAGATATCGAAGAAGCTAAGAAATTGCTTGCTGAAGGATTGTCCGAGCTTGGCCTTACTTCGTTCCCGGAAGTGAAGCTGACGTACAACACGAACGACACACACAAAGCAATTGCTGATGCGATTGTTGACATGTGGAAGAAAGAGCTGGGCATTACAACGATTACGACTGCAGCTGAAGAATGGGCTGTATTCCTTGAGAACCGTACGGCTATGAACTATGATATCCAACGCGCTGGATGGGGAGCGGACTACAACGATCCAATGACGTACATGGACATGTTCGTAACGAAAGGCGGACAAAACAACACTGGTTTTGCTTCTCCTGAATACGATGCTCTGATCAAAAAAGCATACGCAAGCAGCGACCAACAAGAACGCATAGATGCAATGAAAGAAGCAGAACAAATCTTGATGGAGCAATTGCCTATCTTGCCGCTCTACTACTACAGCAGCGTATACCTGCTGAAACCAGGATTCGAAAATATTTACCTGGACTACAAAGGCGACATTGAGTACACTCGCGGCTACTATGTAGCAAAATAATGTGAGTCCAACGCTTGAAGTCGGGGATATATGCGAGCAGCATATATCCCTTTCTTTTGAAATAGGAGAGAGTCAAAGTTTTTTCTCCGCGAAACGTTAGCTTTAGCCGCCAATGGACGGCGACAGCCGTTTACGCTTGGTAAGGAGGTGTCCGTTGCATTGCTAAAATACGTATCCAAAAAGTTTCTGTCGATGATTGTGTCGTTGTTCGTTCTCGCGTCGGCAACCTTCTTCTTGATGAAGCTCATTCCAGGCGATCCGTTCCTGCGTGAGAAAGCGATCCCCGAGAAGATTAAAGAACATTTGTTTGCCATGTACGGTTTAGATCAACCGGTATGGAAGCAATATCTGATGTATTTGAACAACTTGCTTCATGGAGACTTAGGTATGTCGATGAAGCAGCAGTATATGTCCGTTACACGCATTATTAACGATAGCTTTAAGTATTCCGCGCAAATCGGCGTGCTGGCAATTATTGTTTCCGTTGCCGCAGGCTTGATTCTAGGCATTATTGCCGCGCTAAACCATCGAAAATTATTGGATAGCCTTACGATTGTCGTTGCCGTGCTTGGGGTTTCGATTCCGAACTTCCTTGCGGCGTCGGCGTTGCAATACGTTTTTGGCCTGAAGCTCCGCTGGCTTGACGTATCCGGTCTGAATGACTGGAGCGACTACATTATGCCGGTGCTAGCACTGTCGTTCTTACCCGCTGCATTCATAGCGCGCCTGACTCGCTCGACAATGCTTGAGGTTCTATCCGCTGACTATATTAAGACGGCTCGCTCCAAAGGGCTTAGCGGACGTATCATCCTTGTTCGTCACGCCCTTCGCAATGCGATCCTGCCTGTTGTGACCTACATCGGTCCGATGACGGCGAATATTATTACAGGCTCTGTCGTCGTTGAACAAATATTCGGCATCGGCGGCATTGGCAAGTTTTTCGTTCAAAGTATTACGAACCGCGACTATACGCTTATTATGGGCCTTACGTTGTTCTACGGCATTATTCTGATGGCTGCGCGGTTCTTAACTGACGTTGCATACGGCTTCGTCGATCCGAGAATTAAGTTAAGCAAAGGGAAGGGGGGCTGAATCATGGCAACGGATAAACTGTTGACCCCTGATGACTTTGTCAAGCTGACCAAGGAAGAGAAGAAGACGGAGACGGTCGTTCGCGAAAGTATTTCAGCTTGGAAGGATGCATGGCTCAGACTGAAAGCGAACAAGATGGCGATGATATGTCTTGCGCTTCTCATTGCTATTGTGATTATGGCTATTGCAGGCCCGTGGATTTCCAAGCTTGCAGGACATGACTTCTCGACTAACCATTTGACGGAAAAGAACACTGCGCCGAACGGAACCTATTGGTTCGGTACCGATAATCTCGGCCGTGACATGTTCGCCCGTACGTGGATGGGAACGGGAATTTCGTTGCAGGTCGGCTTGTATGCGGCGCTTGCCGATCTTGTCGTCGGTGTCATTATGGGCGGTATTATGGGTTATTTCGGCGGTCGTGTCGATGAAATTCTTAACCGCTTTTGCGAGATTATATATTCTATACCGAGCATGCTGATTATTATTTTGCTCATCGTTATTATGGAGCCTAGTATGTTCACGATTGTACTTGCGCTCAGTATAACCGGATGGGTGAATATGGCTTGGCTTGTCCGAGGCCAAATCATGCAGCTCAAAAACCAGGAGTACGTCATGGCTGCGCAAGCGCTTGGCGCAAGCACGCCGCGTATTCTGTTCCGCCATCTAATCCCGAATGCAATGGGGCCGATTATCGTAACGCTGACATTGACCGTACCGAGTGCGATCTTCGCGGAGGCGTTCCTCAGCTTCCTGGGCCTCGGCGTGCAATCGCCTGCAGCATCGCTTGGTACAATGATTAACGATGCGATTAAGGCATGGACGCTATATCCTTGGAGAATGTGGTTCCCGGCTGTAATTATTAGTTTGATGATGCTTTGTTTCAATATTTTCGGTGATGGTCTGCGGGATGCGCTTGATCCGAAGATGAAGAAGTAGGAGGTGGACCATGATGGAAAGATTGCTTGAAGTCAAAGACCTTCGCGTTGATTTTAAAGTTCGCGGCGGCATCGTGCAAGCGGTGCGCGGCGTCAACTTTCATGTGAATAAAGGCGAGGCGGTAGCGATTGTCGGCGAGTCCGGCTGCGGCAAGAGCGTCACGGCGCAATCTCTTATGCGGCTCGTTCCGTCCCCGCCGGCGAAGACGACAGGCTCGATTCAGTTCGCAGGCAAAGATATATTGAAGCTGAGCGACCGGCAGATGGAGGACGTGCGCGGCAAGGAAATGGGGATGATCTTCCAAGACCCGATGACCTCGCTGAACCCGACGCTGACGATCGGCCGTCAGATAACGGAAGGACTTGTGAAGCATCAAGGCTTGAGCGGCGAGAAAGCTCGCGCTAAAGCCATTGAGATGCTGGAGCTCGTAGGCATTCCGAATCCGGCTTCGCGCGTGAAACAATATCCGCATCAGTTCTCGGGCGGCATGCGCCAGCGGGCGATGATTGCGATCGCTCTTGCGAGCAATCCGTCGCTGCTTATAGCCGACGAGCCGACAACGGCGCTTGACGTTACGATTCAAGCGCAAATTATGCAAGTGATGAAAGATTTGCAGCATAAGCTTGGCACTTCTATTATTCTTATTACGCATGACCTTGGCGTTGTAGCCGATGTGTGCGATCGCGTTATTGTCATGTATGCAGGCAAAGTCGTGGAAACGGGAACGAAGTGGGAAATATTTAAAAATCCGAAGCATCCGTATACGAAGGGGCTGCTGCGCTCTGTGCCGCGTCTCGATCAGAAGAAGGACGAGCCGCTCGTTCCGATATACGGTATGCCGCCGGATTTGATCAAGCCGCCTGTAGGCTGCAGCTTCTGTGCGCGCTGCGACGAGGCGATGCGCGTCTGCGTCGATAACGATCCTGAATTGCTTCAAGTAGGCGATAGCGAGTCGCATGCTTCGGCTTGCTGGATGGCGCATCCTTATGCGCAACCCGCAAAACGGGAGGTGTCGGTATGAGCCAGTCGTTGATTGAAGTGAAAAACTTACGCAAGTTTTTCAATCTCGGAGGCGGTACGACACTTCAAGCGGTTAACGATATTAGCTTGTCGATTCAGAAGGGCGAGACCGTTGGCGTCGTTGGAGAGTCGGGCTGCGGCAAGTCAACCGCTGGCCGTACGATTATGCGTCTCTATGAGCCAACGAGCGGTTCGGTTGCCTTCGAAGGCAAAGATATTTATGGCCTGAAGGGCTCGAAGCTGAAGGCGCTTCGCCGCGATATGCAAATGATTTTCCAAGATCCGTACGCATCGCTTAACCCCCGCATGACGGTTATGGACATTATCGGGGAGCCGCTCGATATTCATAACCTCGCCAGCGGTGGCAAGGAACGTCGGAAAAAAGTCGAGAACTTGCTCGATTTGGTTGGTCTTAATCCGAGCCATGCGACGCGTTATCCGCATGAGTTCTCCGGCGGCCAACGCCAGCGTATCGGTATTGCTAGGGCGCTTGCGGTCGATCCGAAGTTCATCATTGCCGATGAGCCGATCTCCGCGCTTGACGTATCCATTCAAGCTCAAGTCGTTAACTTGATGCAGGACTTGCAGCGCAAGATGGGTCTGACTTATCTGTTCATCGCGCATGACCTGTCGATGGTTAAGCATATTAGCAACCGCGTTGCGGTTATGTACCTAGGCAAAATCGTAGAGCTTGCTTCCAGTGATGACCTGTACGCAACGCCTGCGCATCCTTATACGCGAGCGCTAATGTCGGCTATCCCGATTGCCGATCCTGAGGTTGAAGCGACACGGGATAGGATTGTACTGACTGGCGATCTGCCGAGCCCGATCAACCCTCCGAAGGGCTGCCAGTTCCATACGCGCTGCCCAATCGCGACCGATCGCTGCAAGGTGGACGAGCCTGCTCTTGTCGAAACAAGAAAAGGACATTTCGCCGCGTGCCACTACGCATAATGAATGAAGAGTAGCCGTATGGCAGGCCGATTATCGGCTGCCGTACGGCTCTTTTTGATAAGTATGAGGTTAAGCAATTTAGAGCCTAATGTCCCTTCCTGTGTTAGAATATGGGTAGTACAGTTGGATGGAGAGGACGGAAGCAATGAATCAATTTGTACCCGGAATGTTCGTTTTTCTAGTCGTCATTATTGTTGTTGTAATCATTGTTATCAACATAGCGAAGTCTAGTCGGCAGTCGTACTCCGGCAGAGGCCCCGGAAGTATGAAACGATATTATGCTTCATGGCCGGCAGAGGAGCCGCCTCAGGCGCTTGGCGTGCCATACGGGCATCCAGCCCGATCTGCAGCGGAGAGGCTGGAATCGGCCCTCGGTCTTGATTTCGAAGCTCGCATTAAGGAGCGTGTGCTGAAGGAGCAGCCTCGTCTGACCGATAACGAGTGGAAATGGACATGGTTTGAGCTGAAGCGTTACTTTCTGATGTGCGCTACGGTGAGAAGCGTGCCGATGTACAGCCGTTCGGCGGATGCGATCTGGCATGAGATGTTAATGTTCACGCGGGAATACGAGCAATTCTGCACTAAATTTAGCGGCGACCTTATTCATCATGCTCCGCATGCGGCGGGTGTACAGCCCGATCCGGGCGAGCGGGCGTGGTTCGACTGGGTGTACGGTGAGCTGTTCGAGCGCACGCCGGCGAGCGGAAGGGTGTGGGGTACGTTTTACCGCACGCCGCTGCCGAAGACGAAGCTCGATGAGGTTGAAGGATGGGGCGAGGGTCGCCTGAAGCAGGAATGGTTCAACGGCAAAGCTCCGCTTAAGCACTCCGATATCGGCGGTATAATTGATCATTTGATTGGCCGGTTAAAGGAGCAGCTTGGTGCCGCTAGGCGCAATCAAGCCCGGAGTAGAAATAGCCGCTCGTTCACGAACGGCTCGCATAATCCTTCCATGGATGGGATCACCTTCCTATCAGGTATGCTCATCTTCAACTCTCTTCATCATTCCAATGATTTCGCAAGGCAGATGGACGATTTGCAGAGTGATGAGGAGCGCAAATCGAATTCGAGCGGCGATTCAGCATACGCATGCAGCGGCTCATCGCATGATGGCAGACATGACGGAGGCCATGACGGTCATTCCGGCGGTGGTCATGGCGGCGATTCCTCCTGCGGCAGCAGCGGAGGCGATGGCGGAGGCGGCTCTTCCTGCGGAGGCGGAGGCGGCTGCGGCGGTGGAAGCTAGCTACAAGTAAGTCGTGTAAAAGAAACAACCCGTGTTCTCCTAGGGAGGACACGGGTTGTTTGAAGTGCTGCATTGCTTGCCAGAAGTGGCATTTGTGCTCTAATGGATCGGATACGGTAGCTGGAACGAGCGAGTGTGTGTCTGTAAGAGCGTATATGCTCTTACAACGCTCCGAATGGTGAGTGTTCGCATCTGTAAGCGCATATGAGCTCTTACGGAGCGGATAGGTTAGCTGGAACGAGCGAGTGTGTGTCTGTATGTGTATCTATGCGCTTATGGAGGCTGGGCAACGTTGAGGGGTCTATGCGTCAGCATTTATCGACAAGCCACAGCATTAGCCGTGCAGGCTTGGACATACTGAAAAAGTAAAAAAACTCAAGATGCATCGCGGGGTTTACAATGCTATAATAGTTGGGATTGTGTCAAGCCTACAACTATATACAGGAGGAATTACGCTCCATGAGCAAACTAATCATTTGCGACCATCCTTTAATTCAGCATAAGCTGACTTTTATTCGGAATAAAGAAACGAATACGAAAGATTTTCGGGAATTGGTTGACGAAGTAGCCACATTGATGGCTTATGAAATTACGAGAGACATTCCGCTGGACACGATTAAAGTGGAAACGCCTGTCGCTGTGACAGACGCCAAGGTCGTATCGGGCCGCATGCTTGGATTGGTGCCGATTCTACGCGCCGGGCTAGGCATGGTCGACGGCATACTTAAGCTTATTCCATCCGCTAAGGTCGGGCATATCGGACTCGCTCGCGATCATGAGACGCTGCAGCCGAAGGAATATTACATTAACTTGCCGACAGATGCCCCTAATCGGTTACTGATCGTTATCGATCCGATGCTGGCAACGGGCGGTTCGGCTATTGCCGCTATCTCCTCGCTTAAGAACCACAATTGCGACCAGATCAAATTGATGTGTCTGATTGCTGCACCTGAAGGCGTGAAGGCTGTTCAGGAAGCTCACCCGGACGTAGATATTTATATCGCTGCATTAGACGAGCGCCTGAATGAGAAGGGCTATATCGTACCAGGTCTTGGCGACGCGGGAGACCGCATGTTCGGGACTAATTAGAGCCTCAGAAGGCAACTATTAATAGGAGTGGAATCTTTTGTCCAAACTGAAGGTAATGACCATTTTCGGCACGCGTCCGGAAGCAGTCAAGATGGCCCCGCTTGTTCTTGAACTGCAGAAGCATGACGATCAGATCGAATCGATCGTATGCGTGACGGCACAGCATCGTCAGATGCTGGATCAGGTGCTCGACTTTTTCGAGATTGAGCCGAATTATGATTTGAATGTAATGAAGGATCGCCAGACGCTGACAGAAACCACCGTACGGGTGCTTGAAGGCCTCGATCCGGTGCTGCAGCAAGCGAAGCCAGACATCGTGCTCGTGCACGGAGATACCCAAACGACGTTTCTAGCCAGCTACGCGGCGTTCCTTAAACAAATTAAGGTAGGCCATGTTGAGGCCGGACTACGGACGTGGAACAAGCTGTCCCCGTATCCGGAGGAGATGAACCGGCAGCTTGCAGGCGTTCTCTCGGATGTGCATTTCGCTCCCACGGAGTGGTCGGCGAACAATTTGCGCAAAGAGAACAAGTCCGATGAATCGATCTATGTAACTGGCAATACGGCAACTGACGTATTCCAATATACGGTGGATGAATCGTTCATGCATCCTGTGCTCGATTGGGCGAAGGGCAAACGGATGATTCTGATGACGGCGCATCGCCGCGAATCGCTAGGCGAGCCACACCGGAACATCTTCCGCGCGGTGAAGCGTATTGCGGACGAGCATGAAGACGTCGTTGTCGTGTATGCGGTCCATCTGAATCCTGCGGTAAGAGAGCCGGCGAACGAGATTCTTGGCAATCACCCGCGTATCCAACTGATCGATCCGCTGGATGTATTCCAGTTCCACAATTTCTACCCGCATACGTACATGATTATGACCGATTCAGGCGGCATGCAGGAGGAGGCGCCGTCGTTCGGCGTGCCGACTCTCGTGCTTCGCGATACGACGGAGCGTCCGGAAGGAATTGAAGCCGGAACGCTTGAACTCGTGGGTACGGACGAAGAAACGGTTTACAACAGAGCGAAGGCGCTGTTGAACGATTCCGAGCTGTATGGAAAAATGAGCCGTGCGGCCAATCCGTATGGCGACGGCAAGGCGTCGGAGCGCATTGTAGAGGCGATCTTGCATCATTTTGGCAGAAGAAAGTCGCGCCCCGACTCGTTCACAGAACGTTCATAGTTTACATGCGTGCAGCCTACTGTAAGGTTGATGTACAGCATACAGTAGTACTGTACGGTTTTGAGCGCTCGGAACACTAGTAGAATCAAGGGTTTTGTGCATTATGTTCACTAAATGTTTGCAGTTATATCAATTGACAAAACCAGCGCCGCTTCGATAAAATATATGAGGATTGACAGGGGTACATGCCATGAATAGAAATAGCAAAAGGGACAATCCGCTGCTGGCTGCCGGACTTGTAGGCGCTCTCGGAATCAATGTCGCAGTTTGTATTTTCTTGGGGTACTGGATCGGCTCTTTGGGCGCGGACCGCTTCGGCGGCGAGATGGCTTGGAAGATGTCGGGTCTGCTTGTCGGTCTGGCTGTCGGCATTCTTTCAGCCATTCTGATTGTAAAGAGGGTTCTGGAGGATTCCGATGGATAACATTATGAAGACGGCAGTTCGGGTGCTTCTGTATCTGCTGGCAGCTTGTCTGCTGGTATGGGCTCTCGCTCCGGAATGGCGTATTGTCACACTCGGCCTTCTTCTAGGATTGGCGGCAAGTTCCATGAATGCGTTTTTATTGAGACGCCGCGTGGAGATGGTTACACAAGGTGCAGCGGGAACCGGGCCGCGCAAGATGGGTCTCGGACTCGGAAGCCGGATCGCGACCGTGCTTTTGGTAGCCATGATCGCCTATCGTTTCCCGGAGAAGTTCAGCATGCCGGCCGCGTTAATCGGCTGTATGGTTATGCCGTTTATTCTTTTGGCAGCAGCTTATATTCATAACAAACGACAGTCTTAGCGGAAAGGGGTGAAAATTTTACATGCATGAATTTCCCATAGTGCATCTTGGGCCGCTCAACATTGATCTCTCGACCGTTATCGCATTATTCGTATCCGTTGTCATTACGATGATTGTGGCAAGATTGGCCGTTCGCAATCTGTCGGTGACGAATCCAGGCAAGATGCAAAACTTCCTGGAGTGGGTCGTTGAATTCGTACACGGAGTCATTGCCAGTGCAATGCCGCTCAATCGGGTTAAGCCTTTCCTATCGCTAGGAATGACGCTTATTATGTTCATTTTCATCTCCAACTTGCTCGGTTTGCCATTCGGTGTCACTTTCGAGGCGCATCACGTCAACAACGCGATTGGCATTACGCAAGAAATGTTGGACGAGCATCACGGCGAAGCGCACGTTGCCTTCTGGAAATCGCCGACCGCGGACATTAACGTCACGGCTGGCCTTGCGATTATCGTATTCGTGATGGTCCACTTCCTTGGCCTTAAACAGAACAGAAAGCACTATCTGAAGCATTACTTCCATCCGTTCCCGATTTTCTTGCCGGTCAACATCATCGAGACTGTTGCAAAGCCGGTAACGCTGGCGCTTCGGTTGTACGCTAACATTTATGCGGGCGAGGTTCTAATCTCCACGATTCTGATGCTTAACTGGGTCGGTATCCCGTTCATGATGGCATGGCAAGGCTTCAGCTTATTCGTAGGCGGCATTCAGGCTTTCCTGTTCACGATTCTGACGATGGTATATATTTCGCAAGCTGCCATCCATGATGAAGCGGATGAACATCACTAAAATAACGCTTTAAACTCGGACAAGCTCATAAAGCTCCGGGTTGGTTATACAAACAAAAAACAAACATATCTCGAGGAGGATTTTAAAAATGGAAATCTTGGCAGCAGCATTGGCAGTAGGTTTGGGCGCAGTTGGCGCAGGCGTAGGTAACGGTATGATCGTCAGCAAAACAGTTGAAGGTATCGCTCGTCAACCAGAACTTCAATCGAAGCTTCAAACAACGATGTTTATCGGTGTAGGTATCGTCGAAGTTGTGCCTATCATCGGCGTAGTTATCGGTTTCTTGGCGTTCTTCAGCGCTTAATTGCAAACAGTCATGATTGGCGGGGAAGGCCTAGCCCTCTTCGCCTTCGTTATGAAAATACGCTTTTAGACACTACTGCAGTTAGAAAGGAGTGGCTTCAATGAGTTTGAATTGGGAATCGATGTTAATAACGATTATTTCGTTCGGCATTTTGTACTGGTTTTTGAACAAGTACGCGTTCGGTCCATTGTTCGGTGTAATGGAGAAGCGCAGACAATTGGTGCTCGAACAGATGAATACAGCGGATTCCAGCCGTAAAGCTGCTGAACAGCAAATGGAAGAGCAGAAGGCAGCGCTGCAACAAGCGCGCAAGGAAGCCTATGAAATTATCGAGCAAGCGAGAACGACAAGCTCGAAGCAAGCGGACGATATCGTGCAAACGGCGAAATCCGAAGCTTCCCGCCTGAAAGACGACGCTCTCAAAGATATCGAAAGCGAGAAAAACAAAGCGATTGCAGCTCTTCGTTCCGAAGTTGGCGGTATCTCTGTTAAGATCGCATCGAAAATTATCGAGAAGCAAGTGGATGAGAAGGCACAGGAGCAGTTGGTTGATCAATACCTGAAAGAAGTTGGAAGCAAATGAGCCGCAATTCGGTCGTAGCGAAGCGCTACGCTAAAGCGTTGTTCGAAGTTGCCGCTTCGCAGCAAATCGTTGCTGAAGTGGAAGCTGAACTGAAGCTGATTGTTGAAACATTGGAACAAAACGCAGACGTTCAAAAATTTCTTTCCTTGCCTAACATTGATCCAAGCAAAAAAGTTGCGGTAATTAAAGCGGCCTTTGGCGACAGCATCTCCGCGCTTGTTCTAAATACTATAGAAATTCTAATTTCGCGCAGACGGCAGGATAATCTTGTTGAAGTATACGCAGCGTATACGAAAATTGCGGGGGATTCGCTTGGTCAGGCGCATGCGACGGTATATTCCGCGCAATCGCTCAGCGGCGAGGAGCTTGCTAACGTAGCAGCTCAATTCGGACAATTGACCGGCAAAAAAATTATTGCACAGCAAATCGTGGATCCTTCCCTGCTCGGCGGCGTACAAGTGCGCATCGGCGACCGTCTATATGACGGAAGCTTGTCCGGCAAGCTGGATCGTTTACAAAAATCGTTTAAAATCTAATGCATGGTAGATAGGGGTGAACGAATTGAGTATTAGACCTGATGAAATCAGCACGCTGATTAAACAACAGATCGAAAACTATAAATCCGAAATTCAAGTTGTTGACGTCGGCACTGTAATCAATGTCGGTGACGGTATTGCCCGTGTACACGGCTTGGAAAACGCGATGCAGGGGGAACTGCTCGAATTCGCTAACGGTGTTGTAGGCATGGCCTTGAACTTGGAAGAAAGCAATGTCGGTGTCGTAATCCTCGGACCATACACGGACATCCGCGAAGGCGACCAAGTGAAACGTACTGGCCGTATTATGGAAGTACCAGTCGGCGAAGAGCTTCTTGGCCGCGTAGTTAACCCGCTTGGTCAGCCGCTTGACGGCAAAGGACCAATCAACACGACTCAATTCCGTGCAATTGAATCGCCTGCACCAGGCGTTATCGACCGTAAATCGGTTCATGAGCCTATGCAAACAGGCATCAAAGCGATCGACGCAATGGTACCGGTTGGCCGCGGCCAACGTGAGCTTATCATCGGCGACCGTCAAACGGGTAAAACAGCGATCGCGATCGACGCGATCATTAACCAAAAAGGCAACGGCGTGAAATGTATCTACGTTGCGGTTGGTCAAAAGCAATCCACTGTTGCTAACGTTGTAGAAACGCTTCGCCGTCATGGCGCGCTTGACTACACAATCGTTGTAACGGCTGGCGCTTCCGAACCAGCTCCATTGCTCTTCCTGGCTCCTTATGCAGGCTGCTCGATGGGTGAGTACTTCATGTACAAAGGCGAGCACGTTCTCGTTATCTATGATGACTTGTCGAAACAAGCGGCAGCATACCGTGAGCTTTCGCTCTTGCTCCGCCGTCCACCGGGTCGGGAAGCTTACCCTGGTGACGTATTCTACTTGCACTCCCGTTTGCTTGAGCGCGCTGCGAAGCTTAGCGATGCAAGAGGCGGCGGTTCTTTGACTGCATTGCCATTCATCGAGACACAAGCATCCGACGTATCGGCTTACATTCCAACGAACGTAATCTCGATCACTGACGGTCAAATCTTCCTTGAAGCCGATCTGTTCTACTCGGGTCAACGTCCAGCGGTTAACGTTGGTATTTCCGTATCCCGTGTCGGCGGTTCCGCTCAAATTAAAGCGATGAAGAAGGTAGCCGGTACGCTCCGTCTTGACCTTGCGGCATACCGCGAGCTTCAAGCGTTCTCGCAATTCGGCTCCGACCTCGACAAATCGACGCTTGCCCGCCTTAACCGCGGTGCGCGCACGATGGAAATTCTGAAGCAAGACGTTAACATGCCGATGCCGGTTGAGAAGCAAGTTATCTCGATCTACTCCGCTGTTAGAGGTCACTTGGATGAAATTCCTGTCGGCGACATTCTTCGCTTCGAGAAAGAGTTCCATGCTTATCTGGATTCGAACAGCCCGGAAATCGGCAAATCGATCCGTGATACGAAGGACCTTGCTGGCGACAACGAGAAAGCTCTCGTTGACGCAATCAACAAGTTCAAGAAAAGCTTTGCCGTAACGGCTTAGAAATATATGGTCTGCGCCCGTCCTACTTCAGTCCGGGCGCAGCTTCCTTACTCCTCCAACACCAGGCTTTGAGCATGCTGCGTAAGCCGCGTGCGCGAGGCAACAAAGGCGGGTGAAACAAATGGCAAAAGGTATGCGCGATATTAAACGCGAGATTAAGAGCAAGCAAAATACGAAGCAGATCACGAAAGCGATGGAGATGGTTGCAGCATCCAAGCTCAGAAGAGCACAGGAAGCGGCGACAGCGTCCCGTCCTTACGCGGATAAGCTGAAGGAAGTTGTAGCAAGCATCGCAGCCGGCACGAAAGATGTGAAGCATCCGATGCTGGAAACGCGTCCGGTTAAGAAAACGGGTTACCTCGTTATTACTTCGGACCGCGGTCTTGCAGGCGGCTACAACTCCAACATTCTTCGTAAAGTAACGCAAACGATTCGCGAAAATCATAAATCCACCGACGAATATGTACTATTCGTTATCGGACGCAAAGGCCGGGATTTCTTCCGTCGCCGCAATATGCCGATCGTGGAAGAGGTTATCGGTTTGCCCGATGCCCCTACTTTCGCAGACATCAAGTCGGTTGCATACTCTGCAGTGAAAAACTTCGCTGAAGGTACGTACGATGAGCTTTACCTGTACTACAATGAATTCGTCAATGCGATTACCCAAGTTCCGACAGCAGTACGCTTGCTGCCTCTGGAAGATGTAAGCGGCAAAGGTTCTGTTGCATCGTACGAATACGAGCCATCGGCTGAAGGCGTGCTTGAAGTACTGTTGCCTAAATATGCGGAAACGCTTATTTACAGTGCAGTATTGGACGGCAAAGCGAGTGAGTTCGGCGCTCGTATGACGGCAATGGGCAGCGCGACGAAAAACGCTAACAAAATGATTAACCAATTGACTCTTACGTACAACCGTGCGCGTCAAGCGGCGATCACGCAAGAAATCTCGGAGATCGTTGCCGGAGCGAACGCTCAATCGTAACTATAGATTTGCACTGTTACCGCGGGCCGCTTGCGATAAGCGCTAGCCCGGGTGCAGTAACAAGAAGGAACCAGGAGGGAAAACCATGAAAAAAGGACATGTTGTATCCGTCATGGGTCCGGTCGTAGACTTAGAGTTCGAACGCGGCAATCTGCCGGAAATTCTGAACGCTGTCAAAATCGAGCAGAAGGGCGAAGCAGGCGGCATCGATATTAATTTGACGCTTGAAGTAGCTGTTCACCTCGGTGACAATAAGGTACGTGCCGTAGCTATGAGTACGACTGACGGTCTAGTACGCGGTATGGTTGCTGTTGATACAGGCGCAGCAATCACAATCCCGGTTGGATCGGCAACGCTTGGCCGTGTATTCAACGTACTTGGCCAACCAATTGACGAAGCTGGCGAAGTAACATCGGCAATCAACCTGCCTATTCACCGTCCGGCTCCTGCTTTCGACGAATTGTCCACATCAGCGGAAATTCTCGAAACAGGTATTAAAGTAATCGACCTTCTCGCACCATATGCAAAAGGCGGTAAAATCGGCCTCTTCGGCGGCGCGGGCGTAGGTAAAACGGTTACGATTCAAGAATTGATCAACAACATCGCGCAAGAGCATGGCGGTATTTCCGTATTCGCAGGTGTAGGTGAACGTACTCGTGAGGGTAACGACTTGTACCATGAGATGAAGGATTCCGGCGTACTTAGCAAAACAGCGATGGTATTCGGTCAAATGAACGAGCCTCCTGGCGCACGTCAACGTGTTGCTTTGACGGGCCTTACAATGGCTGAATATTTCCGTGATGAAGAAGGAAAAGACGTTCTTCTGTTCGTCGACAACATCTTCCGTTTCACACAAGCAGGCTCCGAGGTTTCGGCCCTTCTAGGCCGTATGCCATCCGCGGTAGGTTACCAGCCAACGCTGGCAACTGAAATGGGTCAATTGCAAGAGCGTATCACGTCGACGAAAAAAGGTTCGGTTACTTCGATCCAAGCGATCTATGTACCTGCCGATGACTACACGGATCCAGCTCCTGCAACAACGTTTGCCCACTTGGACGCTACGACGAACTTGGAGCGTAAAATCTCCGAAATGGGTATCTTCCCAGCGGTTGATCCGCTCGCGTCGTCTTCCCGTATCCTTAGCCCATCGGTTCTGGGCGAAGAGCATTACAATGTAGCTCAAGGCGTTAAGAAAATTCTTGCGCGTTACAAAGAGCTTCAAGATATTATCGCAATCCTCGGTATGGACGAGCTTAGTGAAGAAGATAAATTGACCGTGTCCCGTGCGCGCAGAATTCAACTCTTCCTGTCCCAACCGTTCCACGTAGCAGAACCGTTCACAGGCACGCCAGGTAAATATGTTCCTGTTAAAGAATCCGTTCGCAGCTTCAAAGAAATCCTCGATGGCAAACATGATGACCTTCCGGAAGAAGCTTTCCGTTATGTAGGTGTAATCGAAGAAGCTGTCGAGAAAGCCAAAACGCTGCAATAGTAGCGAAAGGCGGGAGGAATCCACATGAGTACCTTTTTGGTCGAAATAGTGACTCCGGAGCGTAAAGTATACGCGGAGACTGCGAACATGGTAAGCGTAACAGGCGTAGAGGGCGAGCTCGGCATCTTGCCGAACCACATCCCGCTTGTAACACCGCTTCGTATCGCTCCCGTAACGATTAAGCGCGACGGCAATAAAGTTGATATCGTAGCGGTTAACGGCGGTTTTATTGAAGTGCGCAAGGATAAGATCGTTATTCTTGCCGAAAGCGCCGAACTAGCTACCGATATTAACATCGAACGTGCGGAATCTGCGAAGCAGCGTGCGCAACAACGTCTAGCTGCTAAGCGTGACGAAGTTGACTACCGCCGCGCAGAGCTCTCTCTGCAACGCGCGATGAACCGTCTGAACATTAAGCATAAGTAATTCAAAGTATCAAGAGCACAGCCCAAGCCAACCCGGCTTGGACTGTGCTCTTTTTGATTTATTTAAAGTAATACTGTTGAAAAGGTTGACAATGAAAATGAGAATCTTTATCATAGTGAAAGTGATGAGAGAGATTATCAATATGGGGGAATGAGTGGAAATGAAACGGATGAAACTAATGAGCTTGATGTTGGCAGCGATGGTGGTGTTTCTAGCTGCATGCGGCGGCAACGCGAACAGCGGGAACACAAACAAGGCAGGTACAGCCAATAACGAACAAGCTAACGATACAGCTACAAATGCTCCTGCTGCGGTGGACGAATCCGTTCGTACGATCAAGCATGGTATGGGCGAGACGGAAATTAAAGGTACGCCGAAGAAGGTAGTCGTTCTGGAATGGACGTATGCTGAGGATCTGCTCGCGCTTGGCGTACAACCGGCTGGCGTAACAGATATCGAGAACTATAACGTATGGTACGGCTATTTGGATCAAAAGTTGGATGCAGACGTCGTTGAGCTTGGAACGCGTCAAGAACCGAGCCTTGAGACGATTACAAGTCTTGCTCCGGATCTTATCATCGGCGTTAAATTCCGCCATGAAGCGATCTACGATCAACTTAAAGCAATCGCACCGACGTTGATCTTCAATCCGTATCCAGAAGAAGGCGGACTTGACCAGTATAGCGAAATGGAAGAAACGTTCCTCGCAATCGGCGACGCTGTAAATAAGAAAGCCGACGCAGAGAAAGTATTGGCTGATCTGCATGCTTCATATGAAGATTCGAAGGGCAAGTTAGCTGCTGCCGGTAAAGAAGGACAATCGATCGTCATGACGCAAGCTTGGAGCGCGGAGGGCGTTGCGACATTCCGCTTGTTTACGGACAACTCGATGGCGATGTCCATTCTAAGCAAGATCGGTTTGAAAAACGCGCACAAAGACGAAGCGTTCCAAATGTATGGTTATTCGGAAGGTTCGCTGGAAGCATTGACGAAAGATGAAACGAAGCAAGCAAGCTTGCTTTACACGATTAGCCCTGACGACACCGTGTTCAGCGAATTGCTTCCGAAGAACGATGTATACAACAATCTTCCGTTCGTAAAAGAAAACCGCCTTTACAACCTTGACGGCATCTGGCCATTCGGCGGGCCGCTGTCCGCGGAACTACTAGCAAATAAAGTAACTGACCTGCTTACGAAATGAATCTAAAAGCAGTTAGCAAGAAGCATAAGCAACAAACGATGAAGAGCCCTGTGCTGCTAGCCGCAGCCGGGCTCCTTCTGCTTGCTATGATGTCTGCCCTTCATCTGACGCAGGGAGAAGCCGATCTCCCGCTCAAGACTACGATTACCGCCTTATTCTCTGCAGAGCCGCAGATGGAGCATCAGATTTTATGGACGCTGCGATTGCCTCGGACGCTAATTGGCATCCTTGTCGGGGGCGCTTTGGCCGTCGCGGGGGCGCTGCTGCAGAATGCAACGCGCAACCCGCTTGCGTCTGCCGCTACACTTGGCATTAACGCAGGGGCATTCTTTGCCTTAACGATCTGCACGATCTTTTTTCCGGTGATGGCTCACTCTTATCCGTTTCTATTAACATGCGCCGGCGGGGCAGCCGCAGCGCTGCTTGCGTTTACGATGGCTGGCGGGGCCAAAGCTTCACCGGTTCGCCTTGCTCTGTCAGGTATGATTGTTACGATGGCGCTCAGCTCGGGTGTCGCTGCCCTGCAGCTGTTCTTCGAACAGAAAACGATGGGGCTGTTTTTGTGGGGCTCAGGCTCTTTGGTGCAGAACGGCTGGGGCGGCGTGCAGCACGCATGGCCTTGGATTATCGGAGGCGTCCTACTTGCCTGCTTGCTAGCTGGCAAATGGGATCTTATGGAGATGGATGAGGATACAATTACTTCACTGGGACAGAAGGCCTGGAAGCTTCGCTTCTCGGGAATTGCAATAGCTGTTGTGCTCGCTGCTATTGCCGTCAGCGTCGTTGGACCGATCGGTTTCGTCGGACTCATCGCTCCGCATCTGATGCGTATGCTTGGCGCCAAGAGACATATTGCGCTGCTGCCTACGTCATTCATCTGGGGCGCGGTTATCGTGATCGCTTCCGACACGGTAGCGATGCAGTTCAGGCATTCGCTTGGACCGCTGCCAGCCGGGGCAATAACGGCCTTAATCGGCGGACCATGGCTTGTATGGCTTGTCCTGCGGACGGTTAAAGCCAAGCGCGAAGGAACGCCTCAGGCTACCTCTGCCTCTTCCGTCAAGCTTGCGCGCGTTCCGTATGGCGTATGGGTTGCAGGAGCGTTCCTTCTACTGGCAGCAGCAATTGTCGCGAGCTTGGCATTCGGAAGCTTGCGTATTCCGGTCGGCGATGTCATATCGGCTTTATTCGGCAATGGCGAAGAGCAAGTGAAGCGGCTAGCCATTGATATGAGGCTGCCGCGTACTTTAGTAGCCGCTCTAGCAGGCGCTACGCTTGCGGTCAGCGGCTTGCTTCTGCAAGGCATCGTTCGCAACCCGCTCGCCGATCCTTCTATTATTGGCGTGACGGCTGGCGCAAGCGTAGGGGCAATGCTGCTGATGGCCGTATTCACGGGCTTATCCGTTCAGTGGTTGCCTGCCGGAGCGTTCATTGGAGCGGTGGCTGCGTCATCTCTTGTATTCCTCTTAGGCAGGAAAAGCGGCTTTCAACCCGCTGTCGTTGCTTTGCTTGGACTTGGCGTATCCGCTGCGGGAAGCGCAATTGTGCAAATCCTGGTCCTTCGCATGAAGATGACCGTAGCATCTGCGCTAGTCTGGCTTGCAGGAACGACTTATGCGCGGACCTGGGACGATTTCTGGCAGTTGATCTACTGGCCGCTTATTTTGCTGCCGATCGCTTGGATACTTGCACGACGAATTGATATTTTACAATTTTCAGATACGACAGTGACGAATTTGGGCTTGAAGGCGGATCGTGCGAGGCTGCTGATCGGCGGTCTAGGTGTGGCGCTAGCCGCTGCGGCAGTATCTGTAGTCGGTTCGATCGGATTTATCGGTCTGATAGCTCCACATATAACGAGAATGCTCGTAGGGCCGCATTATCGGAAACTAGTTCCCCTAACTGCTCTTCTCGGCGCCGTCCTGCTCGTGCTCGCCGACATGATTGGGCGCTCGGTTCTAGCGCCGAAAGAAATTCCGTCGGGCCTGATTGCGGCTCTGATTGGAGCCCCCTACTTCATGTGGCTGATGTGGCAGGCAAACCGAAAGAAAAGCCGATAATGTCAGGTAATATTCGTGTTTATGGTCTTTTTTCATGAGACTCACATAAATCTTGACCATTTTCGACATAAAAACTAAACTTCTGCATGAAATATCCAACAACATATGTTAATATAGTTAACATTAGTAGATAGAGAAGAGCAGGAGGAGTGCGATATGTTCGATTGGTTAGGGATGAAGGTTGGGTTTCCACTCTGGATTTCTTGGCAATTAAACAAAGATTTGAAGGACGATGTTGAGCAGAGCTTCGAGGGGATCGCGGATACGCGCAAGGAGCTGCTCTCATCGTGGGCGATGGAGAACTGGGACCAGCTCGATCAACTGGCGGGGCAACTGAAACCTGTATTTACCGGAATCGGGTCTAAGCTATCCGCAGCAGATCAACCTTCGATCGAACGATTGCTAGAACGTACATATGCACGCGCAATTGACGTGACGGAGCTCTTCATTATGGATGAGCAGCATACGGTTATCTACTCTACGCTTGCCGATCATATCGGACAATCGTATCGTTCAGGAAGTGCCATCTATAACGGTTTGGTCTATGCAACGCAAGAAGGCAGCATGCGCAAATGCTTGTTCGGACCTTATAGCGATCACATTACGTTGAAGCTAGGCGCACGTTCTTCCTCCTTCCACGATAAAATGACGTTATTATTCATATGCCCGTTCAAGACGGAGAGCGGTGCCTCGGCTACGCTTTGCGCGCGTGTGCCGAATGATGTCATTGGCGACCTGATTCAACGGGAATCAGGCCACGTCTATCCCGACTCGGGTGATAACTACATCTTCATGGCCGAGCCGGGACTTAATCGCCAGATCGCTCCGGGAACAGCTTTGTCACGAAGCCGGTTTGAGGATCGAACGTTCACGCACGGCGAAAACTTGAAGGATGGCGTTACGACAGACTGGGGAATGGTATCGATCAAGGAGCATACCGAGTTGGAGTTAATGTTCACCGATCCGGCGACAGGGGAGCTTCATCCAGGGGTAGCGAATACGATTAGGAACGGAAGCAATCTATTCGTTCAATTCCCGGGGTATTCGGACTACAGGCATATTTCTGTTATCGGCAAAGGTGTAACGTTCCAGCTGCCGCACTGCCCGGACAAGTGGGGCATGATGTGCGAGGGCGATCTAGAGGAAGTGTACCGGATTCGCAGTATCGGCTGGAGGCAGCGCAAAATTCAATGGGGTTCTATGCTCGTACTCAGCATGCTGTCAGCGCTTCTTGTAGGGCTTATCGCTTCAGCAGTATCTCCTTGGGTTGCGGCAGCCGCTGTATTCGCATTCACATTAATCTTCGGTGTGTTCATCGAAGGAACGATCCGGCGGAAGGAAGCGAGCAGAGTCGTCGGGCATTTGCGCAAAGTAAATTCCTTTATTCGTATGAATGCGGAAGGAAAGGGCGACTTGACGCAGCGACTTCAATTGTCGGAGTTCGACAACGACGAATCGAAGGAACTGGCGAAGTGGATCAACAATATGATCGACTCGCTCGAAGGTATTATGCTGCAAGTGAAGCTGGCCGCTGCGGACGTATTGTCCAGCCAGCATGTGCTTAATGAGTCTGCCGCTGTAACGGCGCAATCCACCGAGCGGGTGAGCGGCAAAGTCAGCGATATGATCGGCAGCATTAGACTGCAGCTTAAGGATATCGATACGGCGAAGGATACGGCCGATGATATGCGAGCTACGCTAAGGCTGCTTGAAGAGCAGGCTGCGGCGCAAATAGCGGTAGCGAAGTCCGAGGTTGATCGAATCGGCGATAAGATGTTCCATATATCGGCGAAGGTCGGACAGACGAATGAAACGATTCATAAATTCATGTCCACTGTGCAGGAGATTAGAGGCGTGCTGCAAGTTATAGAAGAAATATCGGCACAGACGAATTTGCTGGCGCTGAATGCTTCGATCGAGGCGGCTCGCGTAGGCGAGCAAGGCAGAGGTTTCGCGGTAGTTGCAGCCGAAATTCGCAAGCTTGCCGATATGACGAAGAAATCAACGGAAGAGGTTCACACGATTACGCAGCATATTTATGAGGAAGCGAAGCAAGCCTATGCTTCCATGGATGAAGGTACTCGGGTCGTAGAGGAAGGGACAGAGCTTGTAGCTACTGCCGCAAGCACGCTGGCTGCCGCGCATGCCGAGGATGTACGCAAAACGCAGGTCGTTGACGAGGTTGTCGAGCTGATGGAGAAGATCGCGCTTGTCAGCCGAGAGAACCGCAGAGTTTCATCCGATGTTGAGGGCAAAGTGAAAGAGTTGATCGGTGAGATGAGCAATGTCCGGCAGACATCGCAAAGCGTAGAATCGATTACGACGCTGCTGCAGCAATTGGTAGGACAGTTCAAGCTGACCGATACGAGAATCAGGTAAATGAGAGAGGGCCGCAGGCACCGTTATTTTATAACGGGGTTGCGGCTTTTTTGTTCGCCAAAACTAGCATGTACATAATAATGGAATGCCAGAGGCATCCTATCCCTAATAAGTATGAGTGCAGACTATTCGGCTGTGAGGGAGCGGATGCATATGTCGGGACGTATGGTGCAAGGCAAGCGCAAGAGCGGCGCAACAGACGAGAAGAGGCTGACCAAAGCGGTCGAGCATGAATCAGAGCAAATGAACCGAATGGCAGACATGCCCGTTACTTCCTCATTGAAGAAAAATATAGAAATGTGCAAGAATGAGCTGGGCGAAAGTCCGGACATTATTTACCGCGAATTAGAGTTGAACGATGCTGGCAATACGCCAATCCTGATTATTTATGTGCAAGGAATGATCGAGGATGATCGGATGAATGAATTCGTCATTCAACCCTTGCACCGAGATCGGTATGACGTAGAGACGGAGCAGCATGGCATGCCGTTGCTGACGTGGATGGAGAAGAAGCTGCTGTCGACCGGTCTTGCCGTGGATGTGAAGGATTGGAAGATGGTTTTCCAAAGGCTGTTCATGGGGTATTGCATCATTATGGTGGAGGGCGAAACGCAAGCGCTGGCCGCGAACGTTGTCGGAGGTGCTCGCCGGGGAATTGAAGAGCCGAAGACCGAAATGGTCATTCGCGGTCCGCGCGAAGGGTTCACGGAATCGATTCGCGCGAACACGGCGATGCTTCGAAGGAAGATTCGCAGTCCGAAGTTGTGGATGGAGCAAATGACAATAGGCGATGTTACTCAGACGCCGGTAAGCTTCATGTATGTTAAGGGGCTTGCCAGCGAAGAGATGGTTACGGACCTTCGAGAACGGCTCAAAGCAATCAAGATTGACGGCATATTGGAATCGGGCTACATCGAAGAGCTGATAAGCGATCAGAAATGGACGCCTTTCCCAACCATTCTGAGCAATGAACGGCCAGATGCGGTTGCCGGCAACTTGCTGGAAGGGAGAATCGCAATTCTAGTTGACGGTACGCCGTTCGTACTTATTGTGCCGGCTACGCTTAACGTATTTTTTCAAGCGGCGGAGGACTATTACCAACGTTACGATATTGCTACGTTCTTGAGGCTGCTTCGCTTCGCTTCGTTTATGATCGCGCTGCTAATGCCGTCTATTTATGTCGCAATCGTAGGCTACCACCAAGAGATGATTCCAACGCCTTTGCTGCTAAAACTGGCGGCTCAGCGGGAGGGCGTTCCGTTTCCTGCTTATTTGGAAGCATTCGTTATGGAACTCGTGTTCGAGATATTGCGCGAAGCGGTCGTACGTATGCCCAGCGCGGCCGGCAATACGATATCGATTGTTGGCGGTCTCGTTATCGGACAATCGGTTGTAGAAGCGGGAATTGTATCCCCGGCGGTCGTGATCGTCGTTTCGTTCACGGCAATAGCCAGCTTCGTTTCACCAAATTACAGTCTCGGTATTGCCGCCAGGCTGTTGCGTTTCTTCCTGTTGTTTGCCGCATCAACGCTGGGTTTCTATGGAATTGCGCTCGTCACCCTGTTTATACTGCTGCATTTATGCAATATTAGATCGTTTGGCGTGCCGTATATGACACCGTTCGCGCCAATGGTGATGGCCGATCTAAAGGATACTTTCATTCGCGCTCCATTGTGGCTAATGAAGGAACGTCCGCAGCGCATCAAGTCGGGCAATAAAGTGAGACAGCAGGTAGACCCAGAGCCTAGGAAGGAGCCGGGGCAATGACTGCGAAGCGAATCCGGGCATGGCTGCAAAGAGCAAGAGAGACTGTCCGCCCTGTACGAGTCATCGGGGCAGTCGGCGTTCTGCTGCTTCTTAGCGGCTGCTGGGACTTACGATATCTGGACAAGCTGGGCGTCGTATTCGCAATTGGCATCGATCCCGATCCGTCAGGAAAGCAAGAGATGCAGCTTACCGTACAGGTCGTCCTGCCGCAGAACGTGGCATCAGAGAGCAAGGGCGGCGGTGGCGGACCAAGCGTAACGTCATTCACGGAGACGGGGGACACTGTATTCGAGGCAATTCGCAAAATGACGACAAAGACGTCGCGCAGACTTTTTTTCTCTCATACACAGATGTTGATCATCAGTGAGAGCATGGCGAGGCGAGGCGTTTATCCGCTTGTTGATCTTATCGAACGGAACCCCGATATTCGAACGGATATACAGATAGCATTGGCGCGGGGAACGAGCGCTCGCAAGCTGCTGCAGACGACGACGCAGACGGAATCGATCCCGGTCAATCAGTTCCATGCCATGATCGAGGTCAACGAGGAAGCGTACGGGACCAATTATGCGATTTTCGTTAAGGACATTACGCGGTTGGCGGGTAAAGGCAGAGAACAAGGCGTTATCCCGTCTTTGCGTATCGATGGCGATAAGTCGGCAGGGAACAAGATGGACAACGTAACTACCATTCCTCCGGAGACGGTCCCCTCCCTTGCATCAATGGGCGTACTTAAAGAAGGTAAGCTGGTCGGCTTTCTGACGCCAAAGCAATCTCGCGGACTTGCTTGGTTGAAGGGCAAGGTGAAGAGTACGGTTATCAAGCTTGCATGTCCGGAGTCGGAAGGCTTTTTAACGGTAGAGATACAAGAAGCGAATCGCTTATACCACGTGAAGCAGGGAAAGGACGGCAAACCAATCATCGAAGCAGATCTGCTGCTTACGGGAGGCATACAGGAGATTATGTGTCCAGGCATTAAGGTAATGGAGGAGAGCGTCTTAATGCAAATAGGCAAGTTGACGAGCGATGCGGTTAAGGAGGAAGCAGAAGAAGTGATTCATGTCCTGCAAAAAGATATGAATTCGGATGCGCTTGGCTGGGGCAAAGAGATCTATATGCGTAAGCCGTCGATATGGAAACGGAAGGAAGCAAGCTGGGACGAAGATTTTCCGTTCGTTCAGTCCATTATCAAATGCAAGACGAATATTCTCAGTTCAGGCGTAAGAAGCGAATCTATCGTGGAATGAGTGATCGGGATGCTTCCTTTAATCGTAGCTATGCTTGTTGTAGCAGGCAGCGGCGTTCTTATTTGGATTCGTAACGGTGTTCGCGGACAGTACAGGGAGCGCGGCTGGTCTATCTTTATATTAACGATAGCGGCTGCGCTTATCGCATCTATGATGCTCGGACTTCCAGTTCCGAATCCTTTGGATATGATTATGGCTCTATTTAAGCCGGTGTACATTCCGTTAATTTTGTGGATCGAGAAGGGGTGAATGGAAATTGAGTAAAACGGCAGGGTTGAACAACTCATTGATTACGCCGGGGCAATCGGCGAAAATGGTCTTCATGTTCGCAATGGGAAGTTCGACGCTCATCCTGCCAACAGCCGTCACGGTCATCGCCAAGCAGGACAGTTGGGTGTCGATGCTGCTTGCCGGGCCTATTAATTATTTCGTGCTCATGATTTATTTGGCGCTTGCCGAACGATTTCCTAATATGTCGCTGGCGCAATATGCACAGAAGCTGCTCGGTGTATGGGCAGGCAAGCTTCTCAGCATAACCTACATTGTATTTTTTCTTATATTAAGCTCGCTTGTACTAAGGAATATATCCGATTTTCTAGGCTTGTCTGTGTTGCCGCAGACGCCGGCATGGTTCATTAATAGTACGTTTATGCTCGTTGTGGTGTATGGCGTCTACTTAGGAATAGAAACTATCGCGCGTACGGGTGAGATCCTTTTCACCTGGGGGATGCTGATCATTATTGTCATTCTCGTATCGCTCACCAACCAATTCAACTTCCACAATTTTGAGCCTATTCTGTATAAGGGATTGCTGCGGCCGATTAAAGGGGTCTATCCGATTCTCGGCTTCCCGATTGCCGAATTTGTATTTTTCACATCCATATTGCCGCTCGTGCAAAAACAAAACAAGCGAAAGCTGCGCAAGGCGCTTAAGCTGTCGATGATCGTCCTTACCACTTCGAGTACGATATTGACCTTCTACCTCATTGCCGTCATGGGGGTAAGTGAAGTGACCCGAAGCCCTTTCTCCGTATACGATATGGCTAAGTATATTAATATCGAGGAAATATTAGTTCGGGTTGAAATATTGGTGGCGATGGTCTGGATTGGAACGGTATTTATGAAGCTTGTTTTATGCGTATATGCGCTCACCGTTACAACGGCGCAGGTCGTCGGCCTCCATACGTATAGACCGCTTGTCCTGCCGTACGCATTTGTTATTGTTCCGCTGTCCATACTCCTCTACCGCAATATCGCTCATACGAAGGAGGTTGCAATGGGGGTATGGACCTTATATTCGTCGCTTCAGGGCATTATTATCCCGCTCCTATTGCTTCTTATCGCCGTCATTACCGGTAAGCGGGATTCGACTGACGGAAAGCTCGTATCCGATCAGCAAGGGCAAGTAGAGAAGCAGACGGAGTCTAAGCAGCAGGAATCGTCAAAATCCGCTACGGGAGCGCAATCCGAGCCGCAAGCAGACGAGGCGGACGGGTAACTCCGTCATAGACGGCTGTGGAAGCATTTGTTATAATTGTGATGAAAAAATGACCAAGCGGCACTAGTCCGCGCCAAACCAACAGACGGAGGCGACCCGAGTGGAAAACTACGCCAACAACTATGTCATGGTGGCAATTTTCATCGTACTGGGCATTTTGCTCCCGGTTGCGGCTTTGACTATCGGAAGGCTGCTTCGGCCTCATAAGCCGACGGAGCTTAAGAAAACGACGTACGAGAGCGGTAACGAACCGGTAGGTGTTGGTCAGGTTAGATTCAATATCCGTTATTATTTATTTGCATTGATGTTTGTCATCTTCGATGTCGAAACCGTTTTCTTATATCCATGGGCCGTTGCTTATAATAAGCTCGGCCTCTTTGTGCTAGTGGAAATGATCATATTTGCGGGAATGCTGCTTGTTGGACTTCTATATGCCTGGAAAAAGAAGGTGCTGAAATGGAATTCAGTCTAGAGTCAATATCGCTTGATGAGCGCAAAGAGCTGGAACGCAACGTATTTATGGGTACCTTGGAGCAGTTGAAAGCATGGGCGCGGAGCAATTCGTTATGGCCGCTTACGTTCGGCCTTGCATGCTGCGCAATCGAAATGATGGGAACGGGAGCTTCTCATTACGATCTAGACCGCTTCGGGGTTATGTTCCGCACGTCGCCTCGCCAGTCTGACGTAATGATCGTCGCGGGTACGGTCACGAAGAAGATGGGACCGCTGCTTCGGCGTCTATACGACCAAATGCCGGAGCCGAAGTGGGTCATTGCAATGGGCTCCTGCGCAACGGCAGGCGGACCGTATGTGAAGTCGTATTCGGTCATTAAGGGCGTCGATCAGATCGTTCCCGTTGATGTGTACATCCCGGGATGTCCGCCGAATCCGGCGGCGCTGATCTATGGCATCAACCGGCTGCAGGAGAAGATCCGCTACGAGGCGAAGACCGGGAAGCGGGTGACAGGCCGATGAGCGAGGAGCAGGATAAGCCGGATAAGCCGGAGGCTGCGGCGGAGTCTAGCGATACAGTGAAGCCGCCGGCGCCGGCGGTAGATCCGGAGCGTGAGGCGAAGCTGAAGGCAGCGGCGGAAGCGCGCGCTGCTCGTGCGGCAGCAAAGGAGAAGGCGGATGCGGAAGCGGCGGAGGCCGCTCCTGCCGAGCCTAAGCCGCCATCTCCGAAGCAGCCGCATCTCGATCTGCTCGTCGCACTCGTGAAGCAAGAGACGGGGGACGAAGCAGCTATAGTCGAGTCGTACTTGAACGAGCTGAATGGCGATATGCCGACGCTCGTTATACATAATAAGCACTGGCGGAGCATAGCATCGATGCTGAAGGGGCATGACGAGCTGCGCTTCAATTACTTGCGCAACGTATCCGGCGTCGATTACGAGACGCATATGGAAGTTGTCTATCATATGATCGCGCTGGACAGCAAGCTGGAAGCAGCGATCAAGGTGCGGACCGATCGGGACGCCGCATCGGTGTATTCCGCCACGCCGGTCTGGGCGACAGCGAATTGGAACGAGCGTGAAATTTACGATTTGCTGGGCATCGATTTCCCGGGTCATCCCGACCTGCGGCGTATTATGATGCCCGATGATTGGGTTGGACACCCGCTTCGCAAAGATTATGAGCCGCTGGATTCGGAGGTGTAGCCGCCTATGATTCGTACAGAAGAGCTGTTATTGAACGTTGGTCCCCAGCATCCAAGCACGCATGGCGTATTCCGAATTGTCGTCAAGCTTGACGGCGAGGTCATTACGGAAGCGACGCCGGTCATGGGCTACTTGCATCGCGGCACGGAGAAAATCGCGGAAAACTTGAACTTCACGCAGATTATTCCTTATACGGATCGGATGGACTACGTATCGGCCATGACGAACAACTATGTGCTCGTTCATGCGGTCGAGACGATGATGGGACTTGAGATTCCGCTACGTGCGGAGTTTCTGCGGCTCATCGTGATGGAACTGCAGCGGGTAGCAAGCCACCTCGTATGGTGGGGCACGTACCTGCTCGATATTGGGGCGATGAGCCCGTTTCTTTACGCGTTCCGCGATCGTGAAATCATTATCGATTTGTTCAATGAGCTGTGCGGGGCGAGGCTGACTTACAATTATATGCGTGTAGGCGGAGTGAAGTGGGATGCGCCTCCAGGCTGGATGGATAAAGTGCGCGACTTCCTCCCTTATATGGAGAAGAAGCTGGAGGAATACGATAAGCTCGTCAGCGGCAACGAAATCTTCCTAGCGCGGATTAAAGGCATAGGGCAATACGATGCGGCAACGGCGATTGATTACGGACTTTCCGGAGCGAATCTGCGCTGTACGGGGGTTGATTGGGATCTGCGCAAGGCGGAGCCCTACAGCTTGTACGACCGTTTCGAATTCGACGTGCCGCTCGGCACGCGCGGAGATTGCTATGAACGCTACAGGATCCGTCTAGAGGAAATTAAGCAAAGTCTGCGCATCTTGAAGCAAGCAGTAGAGCAATTCCCGCAAGGCGGCGAGACAATGGGCAAAGTGCCTCGTGCGATAAGACCGCCTGCCGGCGAGGTGTATGTGCGCATCGAATCGCCGCGCGGCGAGATCGGCTGCCATATCGTCTCCAAGGGTAAAGCGGAGCCGTATCGTCTTAAGTTCCGCCGGCCTTCCTTCGTTAATCTGCAATTGCTTCCTAAGCTGCTTGTCGGAGAAACAATGACCAATCTCATTACGATATTGGGCGGCGTCGATATTGTCGTCGGGGAGGTCGATTGCTAATGGGAGCATGGTTAAGCGAGCCGCTAACTTGGGGCAGCGCCCTCATGATGTTCCTATGGGGTGTCGTATTCTTAGTCATCTTGCTTGGCTTCGTCACGTATGCCATCTACTTCGAGCGCAAAGTCATCGGCTGGATGCAGCTTCGCATAGGTCCTAATCGCGTCGGTCCGTTCGGATTGCTGCAGACGGTAGCTGATATCTTCAAGCTCCTGATTAAGGAAGATACAATCCCGCGAAAGGCGGATCGGCTGCTGTTCATTCTTGCGCCGGCGCTTGCCTATGTGCCCGCATTCGCGGTACTTGTCGTGCTGCCATATACGCAAAACTTATATTTCGCCGATCTGAACGTCGGCTTACTCTATTATGTCGCGTTGTCGGGCATATCGACGCTTGCCATCGTTATTGGGGGCTGGGCTTCCAATAACAAGTATGCGCTGCTTGGGGGCATGCGCTCCGCCGCCCAAATGATTAGTTACGAGGTGCCGCTCGTTATTTCGGTTGTTGGCGTTATCTTATTAAGCGGCAGTCTGAACCTTAGAGATATCGTCGAAGCCCAATCGGGCGGCTGGTTCTGGAACTGGAACTTCCTTCCGCAGCTTATCGGCTTCGTCGTCTTTATTATCGCGGCCGTCTCCGAACTGAACCGGACGCCCTTCGATTTGCCGGAAGCTGAATCTGAGCTGGTGGCCGGCTACCATGTCGAGTACAGCGGCTTCCGCTTCGCCTTCTTCATGCTGTCGGAGTATGTGTACGTGTATGCCATTGCTGCGCTAACGACGGTGCTATTCCTCGGCGGCTGGCATGCGCCTGCGCCGTTTCTCGATTTTGTGCCGGGCATCATTTGGTTTCTGCTCAAGTTCGTCTGCATCGTCTTCTTCTTGTTCTGGATTCGGGCGACGTTTCCGCGGATACGTGTCGATCAACTGATGGGGCTCGGCTGGAAGGTGCTGCTGCCGATGTCGTTGCTTAACGTTTTTGCGACCGCTGTCTACTTGGAGCTGTTCATCAAAAATTAAGAGGGGGAATAGGCAATGAACGGTATGCTGAAGGGCCTTGGCGTTACGCTTAAATCGATGACAGCTCCCAAAGTTACGACCTCTTATCCGGACGTGCCGATCCTGATGCCCGATCGCTTTCGCGGCATTCAGCATTTCATCCCGGACCTATGCATCGTATGCAACCAATGCGCGCGCATCTGTCCGACGGATTGCATCACGCTGACGGGTAAGCCGAATCCAGACCCGGAGAAGAAGGGCAAAGTGATTGATACGTTCGACTTGAATTTCGAAATATGCATCTTGTGCGACTTATGCACGGAGGTATGTCCGACGGAAGCGATTGTGATGACGAATCACTTCGAACTGTCGACGTTCAGCCGCGACGATCTGTTCAAGGACGTAGAGTGGCTGACCGATAACAACACGCTCGTTCGCGAAGATAACAACAATATCGGAGCGCCGGCCAAAGGAGGCGCCAAATAATTGTTTAATATTGATTTTACGGGAGAGTACGCCGCCTTTTTTATATTCTCCGCGATTATGATTTGCGGCGCGGTGCTGATGATTACGCTGGAGAAGGTCGTTCATATGGTCGTCTCGATGGCGGCCGTCTTCCTCGGCCTCGCCGGCATGTTCGTCCTGCTCGAGGCAGAGTTCGTCGCTTTCGTGCAAGTATTGATCTATGCGGGCGCAATTTCGATTCTGATGATTTTCGGCATTATGATGACGAAGCATCAGTCTGCGGATCAGGAGCCTGTGAAGCCGCTTAAGGAGGCGCTTGCGATTATCGGCGCGCTCAGTCTGTTCGGGATATTGTTCTATGCGATTCGCATGACGACCTTCCCGGAGCCTGCGCCGTTCCAAGCGGGCGAAGACAATACAATGGCTATTGGCATGACGCTGTATACAGGCTATATCATTCCGTTCGAGCTGCTCTCGGTGCTGCTGACGGTAGCCTTCATCGGCGCGATTGTCCTGGCCAAGAAGGAGGCGGATTAATACGATGCTTCCATCCTACTTGACGATGGCTGCTATTTTGTTCTGCATCGGGCTGTACGGGGCTTTGGTGAAGCGGAACGCGGTCATCGTTTTGCTGTCGATTGAGCTGATGCTGAATGCGGTCAATCTGAACTTGATTGCGTTCTCGAAATACGGTGTCGTACCGGCGCTTACCGGTCAGATCTTCTCCTTATTTACGATAACGGTGGCTGCTGCGGAAGCGGCTGTAGGTGTTGCGATCTTGATTGCTCTGTTCCGCTCTCGAGGAACGGTGAATGTGGACGAATACGACGAAATGAAGAGGTGACGTTAGCAAATGGAGATGTATACAAAGGCGGCATGGCTTATTCCGCTGCTTCCGCTGGCGGCGTTCCTCCTTCTGACTGCGCTTGGCAGAAGCTACCGGCGTGCCGGAATAGCGATCGGCTCTGCAGGCGCATTGGCGGCGTTTCTGCTGTCGCTGCTCGTGCTGATCGGCAGGCTTGGCGATAATGCGGTCGATTATAACAAATCATTCGATTGGATTAAGATCGGCGAATACACGCTGCGTATCGGCTTCGAAGTGACGAACTTAACCTCGCTGATGCTCGTCGTCGTGACGCTTGTCAGTCTGCTAGTGAGTATTTATTCAGCAGGATATATGAAGAACGATGAGCGGATTACCGTTTATTACGGCTATGTGTCCTTGTTCACGTTCTCTATGCTTGGACTTGTCTTATCCGATAATTTGTTATCGCTTTATATATTTTGGGAGCTGGTAGGCGTATGCTCCTTCCTGCTCATCGGCTTCTGGTATGCGAAGCCAGCGGCGAAGGCGGCCGCCAAGAAGGCGTTCATCGTGACAAGGATCGGTGATGCCGGGCTGCTAGTCGCTATTCTGCTGCTCTTCTGGTACATGCCGGATCATAGGCTGGAGTTTACGATGATCCAGAGCGTTTTCGACGGACAGTCTGGCGCAATAACGACGGAGCTGTCTACGTTAATCGCGTTGCTCATTTTCTTAGGGGCGGTCGGTAAGTCCGGTCAATTCCCGCTCCATGTCTGGCTTCCTGATGCGATGGAAGGTCCGACGCCGATCAGCGCCTTGATCCATGCGGCTACGATGGTGGCGGCAGGCGTCTTTCTCATTGCGAGGACGTATGACATTTTCCTCGATTCGGCAGCAGCGATGCAAACCGTCGCGTATATTGGAGGCTTCACGGCTATCTTCGCGGCGAGTATTGCGCTGGCGCAAAACGATATTAAGCGGATATTAGCTTATTCAACCGTGAGCCAACTTGGCTATATGATGATGGCGCTTGGGCTCGGCTCGCTTACGGGCGGCATCTTCCACCTGTTCACGCATGCTTTCTTCAAAGCGCTGCTGTTTCTTGGAGCGGGCAGCATTATTCATGCGGTACATACGCAGAACATTCAAGAAATGGGCGGTTTGGGCTCTAGAATGCGAACAACCGCGTGGACATTTGGCATAGGCGCACTTGCTCTCTCCGGTATTCCGCCGTTATCCGGCTTCTGGTCGAAGGATCTTATTTTATCGGTAGCGCTGGAAGAGAACAAGCTGCTGTTCGTTGTCGGCCTGTTGACCGCGTTCTGCACGGCTCTTTATATGGCGAGACTGTTCTTTCTCGTATTCATGGGCAAACCGCGGTCATCACTAGGAGGAGCGCATGAGTCGCCATCCGTCATGACGATTCCGCTAATCGTGCTCGCAGTGCTTGCAGTCGTATCCGGATTCGTGGAGACGCCTTGGAATGGCACGTTAGGCTCATGGCTAAGCGAAGGAGAAGTAGAGGAAGCGCATAGCAGCGGCATTGCGGTTATTGCTTCTATCGCCGTCGGCGTACTAGGCATCTATCTCGGATGGCTGATCTATGTGAAGGGCAGCGTGAGTCGCGGCATTGTTGCTGAGAAAGCGCCGGGATTGGTAAAGCTGCTTGAACGCAAGTACTATATCGATGAAAGCTACGAGCGTATCATTGTAAAGCCGTTCAAGAGTCTCGGCACACTCCTTACGGCACTTGATGAATATTTGATCGGCGGTGCCGTTCGTCTCGTTTCAACGGCTGCCGATTCGGCTGGCAAAGCAGCAGTAAGACTGCAGAGCGGGCAAGTACAAACGTACGGTATTGCAGCCGTCCTAGGCCTCGTTATCATTGTTCTCGCTATAGTCGGAAGGAGGTTCTGGTCATGAGCATCCTGCCCGATATTCCGATTCTTTCCTTCATATTGCTGTCACCGCTGCTAGGGCTGCTTGTCCTATTGTTCCTCCCTAAGCATCGTGGAAGTCTATTGAAGATAACGGCCGTCATTACGACGCTAATCCCGCTTGCCCTCTCCTTCTGGCTGTATGCCGATTATGACAAGCAGCAGAGCGGCGTTGTCTATGAGGAGCAGCTTGACTGGATTGAAATGCCGCTCAATAAGGAGCTGCATTCGAGCGTTAGCTCCTTTACGTTCAGACTTCAATATGAGCTCGGCGTAGACGGACTATCATTGCCGCTTATTTTGCTCACGAGTCTTGTTACTGCTATGGCTGCACTTGCAGCCTTCCATGTGAAGAAACGATGGAAGGCGTTCTTCATTTGGTTTCTGCTGCTCGAGTTCGGAATGCTGGGCGTCTTTCTCGCCCGCGACGTGTTCTTATTTTTCGTATTCTTCGAGCTGACGCTCGTGGCTATGTATTTCTTAATCGGTATTTGGGGGTACTTCAACAGGGAAAAGGCTGCGAACCAGTTCTTGATCTACAACGGGCTTGGTTCGGCGATTATGTTAATAGCCTTTGTTATACTCGTGAATACGGCTGGCTTCCGTGTCGAGGCCATCGGTGAGCAGGTACAATATATCTACAGCGGCAGTTATGCGGATATTATCCGCAACATGACCGATACAGAAGCGATGGTCAATCAACCGGCCGTTAGCATGATGGGGAATATTAATCCTTTTGCGATGACGGATGGGATGCAGTGGACGTTATTTATTATGCTGCTCGCTGCTTTCGGCATTAAGCTGCCGATCTTCCCGTTCCATACTTGGATGCTTAAGGTGCATACGGAAGCGCCGCCGTCTGTCGTTATGATTCACTCGGGCATATTGCTCAAGATGGGGGCGTACGGGTTGCTGCGCTTTGGCTTGCTTCTCTTCCCTGAACAAGCGAAAGCATGGGCGACTGTGCTCGCCGTGTTGGGAGTCATTAATATTTTATACGGAGCGGTGCTTGCGTTCAGACAGACAGAGCTGAAGCTCGTATTGGCGTACTCCTCGATCAGCCATATGGGCATTGTACTGTTAGGTTTTGCAGCGTTCAACGAAATAGGACTGCAAGGCGCGATATTCCAGCTTGTATCGCATGGACTTATATCGGCATTGTTATTTCTTCTTGTAGGAAGCTTATATGAACGAACGGGAACGACGGAGCTCTCGGAGTTGGGAGGATTGGCAAGGTCGCTGCCGTTCATGAGCGGAGTGCTGCTGGCTGCGGGACTTGCATCGCTTGGTTTGCCCGGCTTATCGGGGTTTGTGGGCGAGCTGCTGGCGCTGCTCGGGCTGTTCGAATCGATGAGGTGGCTTGCGGCGGCAGCCGTTCTCGGCATTATTTTGACAGCGGTATACGTATTAAGAAGCGTTCTAAAGATCACGTTCGGTCCGATGTCGGACTCCTATGCTGCGCTTAAGGATGCGCGGCTGATCGAAGCTGTACCGATGATCGTATTGCTTGCGTTCATCCTGCTGCTCGGCTGCTACCCATCCATATTGACCGATACGGTGCAATACAGCATGGGTGATTTATTCGCACGATTACTTGCAACAAGGGCGGGGGGATAGACGATGCATGAAGCTGATTCTTTTGTGCCGCTGACATGGGCGGATATGCTCCATCTTGCCCCTGAATTATCGTTATCCGCCTTATTTATTATTATCGTGCTGTTGGATCTCCTTCTGCCGAAGCGTATGAATCGGATTTGGATTGGAGGCTGGCTGACGTTAGGTTCGCTGCTTCTATCGCTGGGGCTTGTGATTTGGCAGCTGCTTGATCGCAATAGCGGAGGGGACGCAGCGGCGGAGACGATCGAGTTGCTTGCGAACAGCTATCGCATAGACGACTTTAGCAGTCTGCTCAAGCTTGTGTTTCTAGCGGGTGCTGCGCTTATCGTGCTGCTCGCAATCGGCTCTACTAAGGACGATGACGCAATTACGGATCGGGCGGAATATTTTTACTTGCTGCTGCCTGCGGTCGTAGGCGCGATGGCGATGGCTTCTTCCGGCAATCTTATTTCTCTGTATATTGGACTTGAGCTGTTGAGCATTACGAGTTATATATTGGTTGCCATGCGGAAGAAGTCTTCCAAATCGGCGGAGGCGGCTTTCAAATATCTCATAACGGGAGGTATCTCGTCTGCCTTCATTTTGTTCGGAATGTCTTATTTGTACGGGGTAACGGGCTCGGTCGATCTGGGGCAGATAGGTGCGGCGATCCCGGAGGCAATAGAAGACTTCAAGGCGCTGCTGTATGTAGGCTTCTTCTTCATCCTTGCAGGCTTTGGGTTGAAAATAGCGACAGCGCCTTTCCACGCATGGGCGCCGGATGTCTATCAAGGGGCGCCGACGCCAGTGGCCGCTTTCCTCGCTGTCGTCTCCAAAGGTGCGGCGTTAGCTGCAGTCTTCCGCATCATGTATAACACGGCATATTTTGCGACGACGGGGCTTGATGCGTATATAACGAAGGACGTATTTTTTGCGCTGCTTGTGCTGGCGGCTGCCGGTATGCTTGTAGGCACAACGGCGGCGCTGCGCCAGAAGCAGGTGAAGCGGCTGCTCGCCTTGTCCGGCGTAGCCAATGCCGGATATTTGCTCGTGCCGATCGGCCTCTCGATTACCATCGTACATAGCAGCAACTTCTCTGAGTTTATCTATTACTTGATCGCTTATCTGTTCATGACGATCGGCGCATTCTCCGTGTTGACGGCAGTAAGCCGCACCCCGGGCGAAGGGGAAATGAAGGATTTTGCTGGGATGTACTACCGGGCGCCGTGGACGGCTGCTGCGATGGTGGTGCTTCTCTTATCGCTGGCGGGACTGCCCATATCGGGCGGCTTCTTCGGCAAGCTGTTCATCCTGATCGGGGCAGCTAATGCAAAGGCTTATTGGCTCGTAGCGATTATGGTAGTGAGCAGCGTTATTTCCTACTACTTCTACTTCGGCTTCATCCGGCAAATGTTCATGCGCAGCTCGAGCGAGGAGGATGAGATCAAGGTGCCTGCAACTACGGGCATTGTGATCTGGTTATGCGTAGCTGCTACGCTGGCGTTAGGCTTATTCCCTGGAGTGGTGATGGAAGGGATCGACGCGGTCATTTCATTGCAGGTGGATCTGCTTATTCCATTGGAATAAGCAAGCTCAACCAACGTCACATTTTAGTCTGGTTACTGTTGGAATAACGGGAGTTTCTCACGTTAATTTCAACGAAAGTACCCATCTGGTTGATTAGCAGTGATATTAGCAGGAGGAATTCCATCTATTTGTTCGAAAGCAGGCGGGGAGCTCAGAAGTAACGGGAGAAATTCCAGTTAATTTGTTCAACGTATCTTTTTTGTATGCTAATGGGTCAGTCGTAGAAAAAACAGAGGCTGCATGCCGGTTCGTACCGGGGCAGTCTCTGTTTCATTTGGTAAGCAATCGTTTGATGATTATTTCTAATAGAGCAGCGGTTCCAAACGGCCATTACGTTCCATTTGGAATAAAACGCCGGCAGCAACAAATAAAATGCCTAGCCAAGGCCCCAAAGAGTAGAGCTGTGTAAGCCGTTGCCTAGGCAGCATCGTTACTATTAGAGACAGTGGAATGAGAGAAGTCACTCTAGAAGCTTCTAATATAGCTGATTCTAAGTCTACTGCGTATAGACAGGCTATCCAGTAACAAGCAACAAATAAAACAAGCGGGATATGCAGCCATGTAACGGTGAGTGATTTTTGAAGAAAAAGTAAAATAGAAAAACCAAGGATAACCAAAGCATTCATGAATAAAAGCGCGGTATCAAAATAATAGCCTTTAAATATTGCTCCGAATAAAAAGAATGCAGCTAAAATGAAAAAGTTAACATTATTACTCATATTCATCCTCTTTAGACTTGTTATTTGAGACTGTCGATTCATTTGGCTCTCTTAAAGGTGTACTAATCTTTTGGATGTAATTTATCCAATTAAAAGGCTAGGAATGAGAAAATTTTAGAGTTTGATTGGATTATATGCAGTCTAATGGGCGGAAAAAGGTTACTGAGGGCTAAAATGCAGGTTTTGGCTGTACAATATCCACTCAAAAGTAATTTTATGGGTAATCAGGTCGATTAGACTGTATGAATTACAGGCTAACGTAACCTCAGTATGAGAGGTCTTGGCTTTGGGTTTAGGACTGGAGTGACCTAATGAATCGACAGTCGCCATTTTATGTACAAATTAAGTAATTAGACAAAATGTATAGAATCCCTTTATAGCATAAAATCTTATCTTCCGATGAATTAATAGGTGAAGCGGTGAACAATAGAAGATACATCTCGTTGCCTAACAATAAATTAGGGATAAGCTGGTAGGTCTTTTGAACCTTTGTTAGCCGACTACAAGGGAATAGAGGGTTAATGATCGAATAATTAAATAGACGTAGACGGTAAAATTTCGAACACAACATTATAATAAAAAGGCAGAATGCGATGATATTCAGAAATAGATGGACGCTGAGACAATCAGCGGCAATTAAATATGGAGCGGGGCGCGCTCATGTGCGAAGAGCGCTGCTCACGCTAGTGCTCGCGAGCGTCGCCCTCGGGGGCTTGGCCCCCGCAGGGCTAGCTCGCCATGCGGCGGCCGCGCCGCAGGAGGCCGCGGTAGCCGCCGCGGCCAGCGACGGCGACGCTGTCGCCGCTGAAGAGCAGCCGCAGAGCTGGCTGCTCAAGTGGAGCGACCCCGCGCTGGCGCATGAGCTGCGCGGGACAGAGGTGCTCCGCCGCCAAAGCGAGGCGGCGGTTGATGTCGTGCGTCCCGCCGCCGGCAACAGCGGCGAGGACGCGCAAGCTTGGCTCGCCCGGCTGCAGAGCGAGCCGGGCGTCGAATACGTGCACCCGAATAGCCGGGTGCACGCGCTCGCGCTTGCGACGCCGCCGTTGTCGCAGACGGAGGCGAGCACCGTCGATGACGCTGCTTCATTCGCCGTGCAGACGCAGAAAGTGAATGCGGATGATCCCGAGTTAAGCCAGCAGCCGTACTTAGCTCAGATTGGCGCGTTAATAGCGTGGGAGAAAGTGCGGGAGCAGAAGAAGCTGACGATAGCTATAGTAGATACGGGGATTGATCTCGACCACCCGGATCTGGTGAATAATCTAGTGCCGGGGGTCAACCTGGTGAATCCGAAGCTGCCGCCGAATGACGATAACGGCCATGGTACGAGTGTAGCCGGCGTCATTGCAGCAGAAACGAACAATGGTAGAGGCGTCGCGGGGATTATCTGGAAGGCAAGTATTATGCCAATCAAGGCGCTCGATAATCGCGGAGACGGTACGGAAGAGGAGCTTGGCGACGCGATCTTGTATGCAATCAAGAGCGGCGCTCGGATTGTCGTCCTGTCGGTTGGACTGCACCGCTACTCGCCCTACATGCTCGATATCGTAGAATATGCCGAATCCAAAGGCGTCCTGCTTGTAGCAGCGGCAGGCAATGACGGCGTTTCTTACGGCGCAAAGGCGGCGGTCAAATATCCTGCCGCCTACTCGACCGTAATCGCAGTCGGCGGCGTCAAGCCAAACGGAGCAGTTGATGCGCGCTCCAATCCAGGGCCTGAGCTTGATATTATGGCGCCATGGAATGTGTTCACGACAGGCATGGGCGGGCTCTACAAGCGGGAAGAGGGCACCTCAATGGCAGCCCCGCAGGTGGCTGCGGCTGCCGGCCTTATTTGGGCCCAGAATCCGGATTTGAAGCCTTACCAGGTAAGGGCTCTGCTGCGGCAAACGGCCAAGGATATCGGTACTGCAGGCGTTGACAGCAAGTCGGGTTACGGCCTGCTGCAGATCGATAAAGCGGTTAACGCGAATCTCGTAATGGATATATACGAACCGAATGACACGAGCAAGACGGCGAAGCGATTCCAGCTAGGTACGAGCATCACCGCTTCGCTTGAGAGCGGAGAAGACCAAGACTGGTACCGCATTGACATGCCAAGCGACGGAACGCTAACGATCGATTACAAAGGCTTGGTCGAGTCTGGCAAAGCGGTGCAGCCAGTGCGGATTTATCAATATTTTAACGGTCAGCAGCAATTGATCTACGATACGAAGCTGACAAGCACGTCAATCGATATCGATGTGAAGAAAGGCGCGCATCTCATTCGGGTCGAGCTGATGAATCAATATAGTACTTTAGGTTTACCGTATATGCTGACCTCCTCTTTTATAATGAAGCAGGATGCTTACGAGTCGAACGATAAATCCTATGAAGCCTATACGCTTCAACCCCGGGGACAAACCGTCATCGGCAACTTTCATCAAGCCGCGGATCGGGATTGGTATGTCGTATCTTTTACGCAAGGCGGAAAACTAAAAGTTTCATTAAGCACGGATACGGCGAGAATCGATCCGGGCCTTGCTATTCAGCGAGCCGGCGATCAGTTGCTCTTGTACGACGATGAGGGCGAAGGGAAATCGGAGCAGTCTCCTGTCATAACTGTCGTTCCAGGGAAATATTATATTCGTGTCCACAATGCGATCTCATCCGAGGCAAGTCCTGTAATAGGTACATATGCGCTGAAGCTGGAATACACGCCCAAGTATGTTGATCCGAACGAAGGGAACGACAAATCGTATGAATCCTTTATGGTCAATCCCGGAACGGAATATGTAGGCGTAATCGGAAGCAATAGCGATTTGGATTGGTTTCAATTCCGCGTGAACAAGGCAAGCGTCGTATCGATGGCGGTATCTGGCGTGCCTTCATCAAGCAGCTTGAAGCTGGAGGCCTACGATAAGCGGATGTCTCGACTAACGACGGCATCAACGGGCAAGAGCGGATCGCTGCAATCGTCGGAGCTTGTGCTCCAGCCAGGAATTTATTATGTGAAGCTGTCTGCAAGCGTACCGTTTGATTCCCAATATTATCGCTTCAAAATAAAGTCGGAGGAGCTGCTTGGCGGATTCCGCGACATCTCCAATCATTGGGCGAAAAATGAAATCATTGCTCTGAGCCAGCAAGGCATCATTAACGGTATGGGTAACTATCGTTTCGAGCCGCAGCGGGCGATTACGCGTGCCGAAGCGGTTGCAATGGCAGTAAAGGCTTATAAGCCTAGCGGCAACACGAGTCTGAGCCAAAAGCGGTTCAATGACGTTTCTGCCTCGCATTGGGCATATGACGCCATAGCCAAGGCTGTGCAGCAGGGATGGGTCAAAGGTTTCCCTGACGGCAGCTTCAGGCCGGATCAGCCGATTACCCGCGTAGAGATGGCCGTCATTATCGGTTACGCTGACGGGGTGCAGCCAAGAATACCGATAGCAGCTCCTTTCACGGATGTGAGCAGAGCGCATTGGGCGGCGCCTATGCTTATCGGGCTTAAAGCGAACGGTGCAATCAAAGGTGTAGAGTACAATCAATTCAAACCGAATCTGCAAGCGAGCAGGGCAGAATATTCCGTCCTTCTGTATCGGTTGCTGCGCAGCTAAGACTAATAAACGATAGATTAATGTAGAAACGAAGCAATGAAGTGAAGGAGCAGCTATGGATAATTATGATGTATTCGACCAGGCGCAGCGGATGACCGGAATTACCGGGTTATTCTCTATTATTGTTGTTTTGATCAGCATTATGCTGGTGTGGACGCTGCTGCAGGAAGTAAAGTGGGAAACGTTCTTCAAGCATCCCCGCAATGCGAAGGCAAGGATGTTTCAAGTCGTTGTTGCGGTTATTTTAGGACACTTGTTCGCCAAGTTTATTTTGGAATATTGGAGCTTCACAACGATGCTTCGAAGCTTTGTCGAATAACAGTTGCGAAAGATGTCAACAATGGGTATTAAATGACGGTAAGTTAGGTAGGGGAAAGCAAGCAAAAAGTACGATTGGCGCTAGGTGAAAACGGATTATTTTTAGGAAAAGAAGGATCGGCAGGCAAGGCAAAAACCCGATCTAGGACCAAAGGCGGGTAAGAATAAAATGGAAGTAATTTAACGCTTGTCGATTCATGTAGATGAATGATAAGATGAAGTTTAGTTGTAGTGAAGAATTCCATTATATGCTCGTAGAGGGTATAGAAATTGCAGTTCGCGGAGGGAACCATAAGATGACCAAAATTATCGTCCGCGGAGGTCAGCGTTTGAAGGGAACGGTCCGCGTTAGCGGTGCAAAAAATGCCGTGCTTCCCATTCTAGCGGCCTCATTATTGGCGACAGAAGGAGACAGCGTCATCTATGACGTACCCCTCCTCGATGACGTTATGACGATTCAGAAGGTGCTTGCTTCATTGGGCGCACAATTAACTTATAATAATGAAACGATGCGCATATCAGCGCCAGCTATTACTTCAATCGAGGCACCTTACGAGCTCATTCGTAAAATGCGTGCATCGTTCCTTGTCATGGGACCGCTTCTTGCCCGCGTAGGGAAAGTGCGTATCTCGCTGCCAGGCGGCTGCGCGATTGGAACTCGTCCGATCGATCAGCATTTGAAGGGCTTTGAGGCGATGGGGGCGGAAATTACGCTCGGTCATGGCTTCATTGAAGCAAGCACGCCGACCCGTCTTAAGGGTGCGAAGATTTACCTCGACGTTGCCAGCGTGGGCGCAACGGAGAATATTATGATGGCAGCCGCACTTGCGGTTGGAACGACCACCATTGAAAATGCAGCCAAAGAACCGGAAATCGTCGACTTGGCTAATTATATTAACGCCATGGGCGGCAAGGTGCGCGGTGCCGGCACCGGTCTGATCCGTATTGAGGGCGTGGATAAAATGCACGGCGCAGCGCATAATGTTATCCCTGACCGCGTTGAAGCGGGCACGTACATGATTGCAGCAGCGATAACTGGCGGCGACGTATTCGTCGAAGGCGCAATTGCCGATCATTTGACGCCGGTCATCTCGAAGCTTGAAGAGATGGGCGTCGAGATTACCGAGAGCGACAACGGCATTCGCGTTCGCGCAGGTGCGGAGTTGAAATCGGTCGATGTGAAAACATTGCCGCATCCAGGCTTCCCGACTGATATGCAATCGCCTATGATGGCGCTGCTTCTCGTCTCGGAAGGTACGAGCGTCGTGACGGAGACCGTATTCGAGAACCGCTTCATGCATGTTGAAGAATTTCAGAAGATGAACGCTCAGATCAAGGTGGATGGACGCAGCGCCATCGTAAGCGGCGGACTGCCGCTTAAAGGTGCGAAAGTATGCGCGACCGATCTGCGCGCGGGAGCGGCGCTTATCTGCGCGGCGCTTCGCGCTGAGGGCGAGACAGAGCTTACGGGGCTGCATCATGTAGACCGCGGGTATGTCGATATTACAGGCAAGCTGGCCGCATTGGGCGCTACGATCTTCCGCGTGGAGACGGAGAGCGAGCAAGCAGCTTCTGCACCGGTTGCAGTCGCGGCAAGAGCGGCAGCAGTTGTTGCTTCGTCAGCTGTATCGGAGCATGAGCAGGCTGCGAGCTACAAGCGGGACAAAGAGGTTGCTGTACTTAAGGTTCAGCCGACTTGGGCTTAAGGATCTAAGCGATCCAGGCGGAATGCGTTGCGCAATGAATGTAATAAAGAGAGGACATCTTGACCGTTATGAGGAAGCAACAGACCTCATGCGAGCAAGCTGTCCTCTTTTTTTTGTTCATTTCCCGTTCATCTTCGTTTGCTATAGTCTATTCGATCAAGTCTGATGGAGGGTGGCGTAAAGCAAATGAAGAAGTGGACGATTTGGCTAGGCATCGTTATCATTCTTGCCGCGGCCGGAGCGGGAGCATATTACTATTATTTTGCGAAGGAAAAGGAAGCGGCGGGAGAAGATCCTGTAGCCCAGACGGTTACGGCGACCAAGGGCTCGATTGTGAATCAAATTAGCGGGACGGGTTCGGTTGCCGCGAATTCGCGCGAGACTCTGACCGCCGGCAAGAGCGGAACGATCGCCGAGGTGCATGTGAAAAAAGGCGATAAAGTAAAGGCGGGCCAAACGCTCGTGACGTTCGAGGATTCGGACGACTATGAGGATCAGATCGAAACGATTGAGAAAAATAAGGAAAAGCTGCAAGAAACGATTGAAGGCTATCAAGAAGATTTCAAAGCGGCAATCGGCACGGAAGACGAAGAGGAAACGAAGAAGAAGATTCAAAAAAGCATCGAGGACACCAACTCGGAAATTGCCGATCTGAATGACGACCTGCAGGATATTTATGAAGAACAGAACGAGCAGGTGAAGACGGTAACGGCAACGATCGAAGGCGAGATTACGGAATTCGATATTGAAGCCGGAGATGAGGTTCAAGCGAATACGACGATCGCAACCATCGTTGATTATACGAAGCTGGAGTTCGTTACATCAGTCGATGAGCTCGACATTCCATCGCTTAAGGTAGGACAAGCGGTTGATATTACGCTTAGCTCGATTACCGATCGTACGATTGATGCGACGGTGTCGGAGATTGCGCGCGAAGGCTCGTCCAGCAACGGCTCGTCCTCCTTCGAGGTGAGCATCCTTCTGAACGATATTGAAGGAGTTATGGCAGGCATGTCGGGTGAAGCCGCGATTACGATTGAGTCCAAAGAGGATATTGTTCTCGTGCCGGTAAATGCGGTTGTTGAGATGGGCGGCAAATCATTCGTTCGTGTGCCGTCGACTGGCGACGGCGCAGCTGCGGCTGGCGGCGGACAGACGGGCGGCGGACGCGGACAAGGAGATTGGACAGGCGAAGGCGGGCAGATGGGTGAAGGCGGCGGTCAACCTCCGGAAGGCGGAGCGTTCCCTGAAGGCGAAGGCGGTCAAACGCCGGCAAGCGGCGATACGCAGGGTGAAGCGACGAAGGGCACGACGGATGCTGAGGCACCTGCAGGCGCTGGAGCAGCTTCCGGCGGCGGACAAAGCACGTCGGGTGATAGCGGTGCGTCTGCAGGAACAGGCCAACGGCCAAACGGCGGCGGACAAGGCATGGCTGGAGGAGCTGGAGAAACCGGAGGAACCGGCGCTGCGGGATCGAGCGATCGTCAAAATATGCGCCAAGCGATGATGGAATCGTTGACGCTCGGCGGACAGCTCGTCGAAGTGACGACGGGTCTTAGCAACGAAAATTTCGTTGAAATTGTATCAGGTTTGAATGAAGGCGACAGTGTGCTTATCCCTGTTGCTTCCGGAACGGCTGGCATGGGCGGCGGCCAGCAAGAAACAGAAGTTCAGATGCAAGGCTTCCCAGGAGGCGGCTTCGGCGGCGGAGGCTTCCAAATGCAAATGGGCGGAGGCGGCGGAACAGTACGTAGCAGTACTGGCGGCGGAATGGGCGGCGGTGGCATGCGATGAGCGGAAACGATCATAGCAGCATACCGCTAATCGAGATGGAAGGCGTAACGAAATACTATATGATGGCGCGGGAGAAAACGACTGTTCTGCAAAACGTCTCGCTCAAGGTCGAGCATGGTGAGTTTTTAGCGATCGTCGGTCCGTCGGGGTCAGGCAAGTCAACGCTCATGAACATCATCGGTTGTCTAGATACGCCAAGCGAAGGAAGCTACAAGCTGGAAGGCTCAGAGATGAACGGCCAAAGCGACAATAAGCTCACCGTGATGAGAAACAAAAAAATCGGATTTATTTTTCAAGGCTATCATTTGCTTCCGAAGCTAACGGCGCTGGAGAACTGCGAGCTGCCGCTTATCTATCGAGGATTGTCAGGCAAGGTGCGCAAGCAGCTCGCCAAGGAAGCGCTCGAGAGAGTGGGTCTTGGCAACCGTCTGCATCATCGGCAGAGCGAGCTGTCCGGCGGACAGCAGCAGCGGGTTGCAATCGCACGCGCGTTAGCGACTAATCCGCCTATGCTGCTTGCCGATGAGCCGACAGGCGCGCTCGATTCCAAGACGGGCATGGAAGTGTTGAACATGATGGAGGAGCTGAACCAAGCGGGCCAGACGATCGTCCTTATCACGCATGATATGGAGGTGGCCCAGCGGGCCAGACGCACAGTCGTCATCCGAGACGGGGTGTTGACGGAGCTCGGAAGGAGGAATGACGATGAAGCTTACGCAAGGCTTGTTAATGGCCGTGAAGAGCGTCTTATCGAACAAGCTTAGAACGATACTATCGATGCTCGGGATTCTGATCGGCGTTGCGACGGTTATTGCGCTTGTGGCGATGGGCAAGGCGTCATCCAATGAGGTAGCCGAGCAGGTGTCTTCACTTGGCAGCCCGAACTCGCTGTCGGCTACCATTACAGGACGCGGGACGGTAACATCGCTTACGGTTGATGAAGCGAACCAGCTTGGAGATGTCATGAATATTAAAGGCGTTGCTCCTGTAACAAGCAGCAATGCGTATGCGAAGTACGGTAAGACGCAAGTATCGGTTAGCATAGAAGGAATTACGCCCGCCTATGAGCAGGTTAAAGATTTTCCTGTGCAGGATGGCCGCTACATTGCGTCGCCGGATATTAACAATGCGTCTAGAGTTGCGCTGATCGGCGTAGATACGGCGACCGACCTTTTCGAGGATGAGGGTGAAAACCCGGCAGAGGCCGTCGGCAAAAAAATAACGATCAACGGCTACAACTTCACGATTGTCGGCTTGCTCGAATCGCAAGGAACGTCTATCGCGGGTTCTAACGACGAGAAAATACTGATTCCGATTACGACGGCGCATAAAATATTTCAAACGAGCGGCGTCACTACAATCAATTTGCTTGTCACTGACACTGATCTCATGTCCGCGACCGTCACAGCAATCGAAGCGGTACTCTATGAGAAGTTCAGAGGCAACGAAAACGCATATCGCGTCTTCAATCAAGAGGAAGCGATGGAGACGCTGAACTCGGTTAACGAAACAATGAATAGACAATTGATCTATGTCGCTATTATTTCCCTTATTGTTGGCGGTATAGGCATTATGAACATTATGCTAGTATCGGTCACCGAGCGGACGCGCGAGATTGGTATACGCAAGTCGCTTGGCGCCAAGAAGCGCGATATTCTGTTTCAGTTTCTCGTAGAAGCTGTCTGCATAAGCGGCTTGGGAGGAGCCCTTGGAATTGGGCTTGGCTACGTGGCTTCATTCGTCATCGGCCAGGTTATGCATACGGAAACGGAAGTGCCGGGTGATACGGTACTGCTGTCCTTCGCGTTCTCCGCTCTCGTCGGCGTTATATTCGGCTATTTGCCTGCGAATAAGGCAGCTGGCTTAAAGCCGGTCGACGCACTTCGCTACGATTAGGAGACAAGAGGTTCTACCCTATTATTCGTTCTCATAGAATGAACCATCAGGGTCGATTTAAGAGAGCGGCATAAGCGATAGGGTCATTGATGCCAGCATGCTCGCTCTCACCGGCCTAGGTGGAAGGAGAGCGCATGAGCCCAAAGATAAGAACACAGCTGGTCGTATCGTTGTTGCACCGGCAATCGGTCAAGCGACGGTTAGCTCTATTCGGTATTGGAGCTATGTTGGGAGCTTCTATTCTGTTGATTAAGCTATCACTGAGTGAGCTTCGCGCGGCGTCCGCCGCAGGCTATACGGAGTCCGGTCAAGCCGGATTTCAACAATCGGCAAGCCGCATTACGGAGACGGCCGCGCAGCTGCAGCCGCGCACGAATGAGAATGAGGCAGCTGTGCGGCAGGGCGAGCCGAACCGAAAAAATGATGATATCTTCAAGGAACAGAACGTTTCGGACCAAGAAGATGTAACATCTGCCGATCCGCGCACGACAAGCGAGCTGGATGATCTGATTATTCATGTCTATCTGACGAAGGAGAAGCGGATCGAGAACGTGCCGCTCGAAACGTACGTTCGCGGCGTTGTCGCTGCGGAGATGCCCATTGATTTCGAGATAGAGGCGCTTAAGGCGCAGGCGGTTGCCGCCAGAACGTATATCGTCAGACGGTTGATACAAGGACAAGGCGATGATACCGATATGTCCCTGCATGGCGCGGACGTAACCGATACGGTACAGCATCAAGTGTATACGCCGCTGGCGTTGCTGGAGGGGCAATGGGGCAAGGTGGAGCGCAAGACGAATATGGCCAAGCTAAGTAAAGTCATTAATGAGACGAGAGGCCTTGTCATTACGTATGAGGGAGAACCGATAGAAGCAGCATTTTTTTCAACGAGCAACGGCTATACGGAAAACTCAGAAGACTATTGGACACAGCAGATTCCTTATTTGCGCAGTGTGGAAAGTCCGTGGGACAAGGCGATCTCGCCTAAATATAAAGAGACGGTGAAGCTTAAGCTAACCGAGTTTCATAAGAAGCTGGGCGTTAAGAGAAAAGGGTTCGCGAAGTCATCCATTCGCGTCATAGAGCGAACGGAAGGCAATCGCATAAGCAAGATTCGTATAGGCGATAAAGTGTTTACCGGCCGCGAGGTAAGAGAGAAGCTAGAGCTGGCTTCCTCGCAATTCACGTGGAGCGTTAAGGGAGATTTTATTACGATTACGACCTATGGCTACGGACACGGTGTCGGCATGAGCCAATGGGGCGCGAACGGTATGGCTCAGGAAGGGGCGGACGTGGCTGCTATCCTCGGTCACTACTACTCTAGTACGACAGTCGAACAAGCTTCCAAGCTATCGGCACGATTGGCCCAAAGGTCATAGTCTATAATCTTTCAAAAATTAGTATTCACCTCACGTATAAACCTAGCAGTTCTGGCAACAATGGCTAGTGAGGTGATATAACAATGAATGAACAAAATCAGAACAAACCGAAGCAAAGACCAGAAGAAACTCCCAAAAACGCTCTGGGAGGAACGTCTGCCGCCAAGTCTAGCAGTGGATGGAGAAGCCTATTCGCTAAGAGATGGGTATCCCCAGCGCTCTTCATGGCCGCGGCAGCAATTATCGTAACCTTACTTTGGATCTATCAGGGAGCGGACACGAACACAGACAAAGCAGTTACATCCGATCCTACTGAAGAGACTCAAGGTGACGGTCAAACAAATGCAGGCGAAGAAGGCGCATTGCCTGTTATCGCCGGCAACGAATCGATGGAATGGCCCGTTAACACAGAATCACTTACTGTGAAGACGCCATTCTACGATGACAAGCTTTCGGCAACGGAACAAGAGGATGCGATCGTAGAGGTCGGGGACAACAAATTCGTACTCAGCACGGGTATGGATTTCGTTGATCCGACAGGCAAGACGTTCGATGTAGCGGCAGCGCTCTCGGGTACGGTAACGAAGGTGTATCAGCATCCGACCAACGGTCTGACGGTCGAGATCTCGCACGGCGAAGAGCTGTCGACGGTTTACCAAAGCGTATCGGAAGTAGCGGTTAAAGAAGGCGACGAGGTACAGCAAGGCACGGTTATTGCAAAAGCGGGCCGCAACGAGCTCCAACGCGATCTCGGTATCCACCTTCATTATGAAACGCTCGTGAACGGCGATCCGGTTAATCCGAATGATTTCATCAAAGAGCAGTAAACCGTTAGAAGCGGCGTAAATACTGCGTTTGCGGAGCACAGGCAGGGGACATTCCCCTGCCTGTTTCTGTTTTTTATCAAAAATTATTGCCAATCAGGCTTGTCACGCTTGGCCATAACGAATATATACCCGCTCGACTCATATAATGTACCAAACTATCTCGAGTAGGGAGGCGGGA
>NZ_JBANSP010000035.1:0-55913 GCF_037167145.1 Paenibacillus sp. YIM B09110
CGCTATTTCGCACACAAACCCCAAACCACCCCAAATAGCGCAAGAACGTTGCGCTATTTACCGCCACGGCCGCTCCAACCTCCGCTATGAGCGCCACCGCAACCGAAATAGCGTAAAAACCTTACGCTATTTCGCGCACAAACCCCAAACCACCCCAAATAGCGCAAGAACGTTGCGCTATTCATCGCTAAGGGGGCGCTTCCCCGCCTTCTACAAATGCAGCTTACAAGCCTTGCTCGTGAGCTTATACGAGCGGATACGCTGATTACCCGCCGCTCGCTCCAGCATTCCGAGCTCAACGAGTTGATGCAATAGCTTGCGTACAGTTGGACCGCTTATGGCTAACACACGCCCCAGCTCCCTGGGGCGTATTGGAACAACTCGCTTGTGCAGCAAGGCCCACCGCAGCAGCTCGCGATGATAAGCGGAGAGTTCAGCTGTTAAGTTAGGGTGGCCGTGCTCGAGTCCATATAGTTTCCCAAGCAACTGCTGGATAAATTGCTGGCATTGCCGAGGCTTGTCCCGTACATCATCATAAGCAAAGCGTATGACGTGCCAGCCATCCAGGACAAGCTGGTTTTGCCTGAATCGGTCATCGCCGAATATGCGCCTTGAGGCGTTGCGCTGATGAGGGCCGTATCCGTCAATCTCAATCGCGATCCGATAGGGAGGCCTTACATAAGCAAAGTCAATAAATCGGCTGCCGTCGCGAAAATCATTGATCTCGTATTCCGGGTGCAAATAGTCGAAGCTCCCAACTGCATCCCACCATACGCTCGTTGCGAAAACTTGCTCGCTGAACCGCTCACCCTCCACTAATCGGCGTTTCCGCTCGCTTGTTGCTGCCCGCTTTGCCATGTGTGAAGCAAACCATGACTCATACTCTTTTGTTGCCAATCCTGACTCGTTCCTCAACGCGTTCTGCTCATCCCACTCGTTAATGTTCCTCATCTCCCATGACACCCCTCTGCAAAGTTTATAAAACCATACAAAAAACACCGCCATCCCAAGGACATTCGTCCAAAGGATAAGCGGTGTTCTTCACCTGCATATTCTGCATATTAAGCCTAGCTGGCTGTTAGTTACTTACTTGTCTGTTACTTGTCTGTCTTCCAGCTTGGCAAAGAGTTCACGTAGCTGTCGGACAGCTTGAGAAGCTCCAGCGCACGCTGGTACTCGTCTTCCGTTGCTTCCTGCTCGTTAACGCCGTCGCCAGCGAGAGGAAGATGCTTGCCGTCGTCATAGCCGCTGCCAGACATAAACAGCTCTTGGCTGCTTAAGAACGAGCCGCTCGGCAAATAATAACGTTGCGGAAGTACATTGTACGTCTGATTGAACAAGTCCTGGCCGAAGTGGATTTGGTTGTCGAGCGATACGCCAAGCAAGTTCGCCACGGTTGGCAATACGTCGATCTGACCGCCCAATTGGTCATATACTTTCGCTTCGGGAGCGGTAGGGTTAATAATTACGAGCGGGATGTTAATCATATCGGTATAACCGTATTCACGTCCGTAAATTTCAGCCATCAGCTCTTTGTCGTCGCGATCCAGCGAGTAGATCGGAAGGCCAAGATGGTCGCCGTACATGACGATCAAGCTGTTATCCCAAATACCGCGATCCTTCAAGTCTTGAATGAAAAGTCCTAGCGCATAGTCGGCATAGTTCTGGCCGCGAATGTAGTCGCCTACGAACGTGCCTTCATAGCGTTCTGGAAGCTCCATATGATACTTGTCTTCCGGTATCGAGAACGGGTGATGCGACGTCATTGAGATAACATGCGAGTAGAACGGCTTGCCGCTTTCGCTCATGCGCTCCAGCTCGGCTGCTGTTTTCGCGTACAGCATTTCATCGGAAGGACCGAAGAATACCGTATCCTCATGTCCAAAAAACTTCTGATCGTAATAACGGTCGAATCCAAGCGCCTTATAAAGCTCGCCGCGATTCCAGAACTCAACGACGTTCGTGTGGAAAGTAGTCGTATCATAGCCGTTTGCTTTCAGCAGCTTCGGCAAGCTTGGAAGCTCTTTGTCGGCATACATCTGCGTCGCTGCGCCGCGCGGCGGTATATACAGCGACGAGTTGACGACGAACTCGGCGTCGGATGTATTGCCTTGTCCAACCTGCTGGTAAAAATGTTTGAAATAATAGTTCTCATTCACGAGCTTGTTGAAGTTCGGCGTAATTTCTTTTCCGTCGATCGTCAGGTTGACGAGAAAGTTTTGGAAAGATTCCATCTGAACTATTATCAGATTTTTGCCTTCCGCCGATTTATAAAGTATAGGCTCAATTGGCTGTTGAGCGTTTTTGAGCGAATCGATTTTCGGCTGCGTAATTTGATTCGGGTCAACGTACTCGAGATCCTTGTTCGAGAAGATCATGTACGCTTCATAGTTGAGAATACCCATCTGCTCGGCCTTCACGATTTCATTCATGCTGGCGCGGTTAGGCAGGATATTGAATAAGCACAAGCCGATCGAAATCGTAAACAAAGCGACAACAAGACGTTTGTTTTCCTTCTTCGAGCTTTCCTTCTTCCAGTTGATCGCTTTTTTGCGGGCGAACAGGAGAACGGCCATAATGATGATGTCGGTGAAAATAAACAAATAGTATGGGTCCATCAGCGAGAACACGCTGTTCTTGACGGCAGTTACCTGATTGACCTGGGCCAAAGCAAAGTATGTGACGATGACGCCATAATACTTGTAATACATAAGCACGGCGAATAGTATAAGCGTCATTACTAGATTGGCAATCAAATAATAAACAAGCTTCCGCTTCGATGCGAACCATTCGATCAAGCAGAATACGATGAGCACGAACGGAACTTCCTTGAGTATTGTCGTCCACGATACGCCACCCTCAAAAACAACCATCCAAGTTAAGTAGCTTTTGAGAAGCAGAATAAACGAGAAAAATAGGATGGGACGAGTGCTCAGGATACGTTTCGTTGCTATAGATGACACATAATCGCCTACCTTTCACAGCAAAAACAGGCTATCTCTCGGAGTAGCCAGCAAGCTTCAAGTAATATAAATGTTTACGACTCATTTACAACCATTATGCTCTTTTTCAGCACGCAATGTCAAAGGCAAATGACCCCTCATTGTCCAATACAAAATTTACTGACATCATTATCATTTTCGGAATTATTGATGTTCTCATTATTTTCATTTAATCCTAACGAATGGAGTGTAACTTTTGGCGGGTTACACTAGTCTATAACTTTGTTATACAATAAGTATTCAGCATATACCATGAATGAATTAGAATTTTTAGGAAAAAAATAAATGCATGAGGTGCAATATGAAAAGACGAAGAAGAATAGGATTTATCTTATTATTATGCCTTCTCATCACAATCGGCTATTCCTTCGTGAAGACGGGAACGCTGGAGACGATGTGGGGCAATATATTCGCTAGTGACGGACAAGCCGAAGCCGATCCCGGAGAAACCGTGGTGCAGCCAAGCGACACCCCTGACGTTCAAACTGAAGATCCTGTAAGGACGCAGGAAGAAATGGTCGTCGTTGCCGAGCCGGACAGCGTAACGGCACTGGTTAATCCAGTCAATATGCTGCCTGAGGATTACAATCCAGCGGACTTGGTATATCCAGATGTGCGTTTCGTATTTAATGAAAAAATCGAGAAGCGGATGATGCGCCAAGAAGCTGCGGCTGCCCTTGAAGAGATGTTCGCTGCGGCAGACGCGGACGGTTTGCCGCTTGCGGGCGTATCCGCTTATCGTTCGCACGCGACGCAAACGTCGCTTTTTGACCGCTATGTGAAGAAAGACGGCCTCGAGAAAGCCAAAACATATAGCGCTGTGCCGGGTACAAGCGAGCATGAGACGGGGCTAGCTATTGATGTGACCGCAAGCGACGGCAGTTGCGCGGTAGAAGACTGCTTCGGCGATATGCCAGAGTCGGCATGGCTGGACGAGCATGCGGCGGATTACGGATTTATTGTGCGTTACCCGCAAGGCAAGGATGACATTACGACTTATCAATACGAGCCATGGCATCTGCGTTATGTAGGCAAAGAATTGGCGCAAGAGCTTGTGCAAAGCGGGGATACGCTTGAGGAGCATTACGGCGTGATACCGGTTAGCAAATAGGGAGCAATAGCAGCGACGCAAGGAGGACAAAGCAATCGGATCCAGTAGGTCAGGACAGCCGATCGCAGGCAGCCGCCTTGCGTCGCTTTCTCATTGTTAATGTAAATCGTCTTCGTGCGATTAAATCTTTGGTTCGAACGTTTTGCAGTCGGTTTCTTCGGAGTTGCTCGCTTGTTTGCCGCGGTTGCTGACGACATAGATCGATGATGCGCCGCAATGATTACCCGCTGCCCAGTACTTGCAGGAGTTGACTTCACATAATACATCCTTAGCCATTGATATTCACCTCCTCACCACTAGGATGGACAAACGATATATCGTTTTATACTTGAAGAGGTTGTTCAAAAAGTCCAATTTTGATCACGAAGTATATCAGGTAGCTTACTCGACATCGAATCTTGAATTCAGCCGGAACTTCCGATGCTCACGTAGCTTTTTGCTACGCTCCGCTTCTCATTTCCTAGCTTCTTTCAACCTTCTCGGTGCTGAAAACCGGACTTTTTGAACATGCATTTGAAAATCGACAGGAGCGATGGATATGAAGTTATATTTTAATCACGATGCCGGGGTTGACGATCTTGTATCGCTGTTTCTGCTGCTTCAGATGAAAAATGTTGAACTGACGGGCATTTCCGTTATTCCTGCAGACGGCTACTTGGAACCGGGTGTGAAGGCTAGCCGCAAAATCATTGACCGCTTCGGAAGCGCCGCTGCCAGTGATGGCATCGAGGTTGCGCGATCGAATTCACGCGGCGTTAATCCGTTTCCTGCGGAGTGGCGGATGCATACGTTCTATGTCGATGCGCTGCCTATCTTGAACGAGTCGGGAACGATGGTGACGGGCATAGCCCATCTGCCTGCCCATAAGCATATGATTCAAAAGCTGCGCGAGTCGGAGGAGAAGGTGACGCTGCTGTTCACGGGTCCGCTCACCGATCTGGCTAGAGCGCTGGACGAAGCGCCGGACATTGAGGACAAGATTGAGCGTCTCGTTTGGATGGGCGGAACCTTTAATGAGAAGGGCAATGTGCTGGAGCCGGAGCATGACGGAACGGCCGAGTGGAACGCTTATTGGGATCCGGAGGCGGTAGCCCGGGTCTGGGCAAGCAGTCTTGCCATTACGCTCGTTGCACTCGAAAGTACGATTAAAGTGCCGCTAACGGTAGCGGTGCGCAATCGCTGGGCTTCGTTGCGCAAGCACGAGGGTGTTGATTTCGTAGGGCAATGTTATGCTGTATGTCCGCCGCTTACCTATATGGAGACGAACTCCACGTATTATTTGTGGGATGTGCTGACGACGGCAGCCCTCGGCAACCCGGATCTTGTTAAGGTGAAGACCGTTCATAGCGCGGTTATTGACGAAGGACCTAGCCAAGGCCGTACGATCGAGAAAGAAGGAGGCAGACCGGTCAGCCTCGTCTATGACGTTGATCCGGACCGCTTCTTCGACTACATTACATCGCTTGCGGCCAGTGCGGTAAGCAACATATAGTTAGAACATGAATAAAGCCGCCAAGGCAGGAGGGATGCTCGGCATCTCACTGCATTGGCGGCTTTGTTATTGTCTCTTTAGTCTACCTCATAAATCGAGCCTGACTTGCTGGCATATAACTCGGCATACACTTTCTCGGCGTATGCGTCCGTCATGCCGGAGATGTAATCCGCCACGAAGCGCGGCCAACTCCATTTGCTGCGGTGATGCTCGAAGTTGTCGATCCAATCCGGCGGAATAAGCAGCCGGCCGTACTCGGGCACCTTGAAGCTGTCCCACAGACGGCGGATCATAATTTCGCTGCGCATTTGAAGACGCTGTACACGGAAATCCTTGATAAGCGTTACCCAGGCGAGCTTCTTCAATATTTCCATCGTGCGCAGCAGCTCGATGTCCTGCTTGCCGCCGTCCACGAACGTTACCTTCTTCCAGCCTTTGCCTTGATCGTCAATAATGCCGACCTTGCCGGCGAAGATGCTTACCCAGCGCGCCTTCATTTCGCGTCTTGCACGCGAAGGCTCACGGTCGCAGCCGACATACAACGCCTCCCATTGCTCGAAATAAGAACCGAGCACGCGCTTCACCATCGCTGGGATGTCGACCTGGTCCCAGCCGACGCCCATATTGCCCTTGTCGTTCACAATTTCTTGTACGAGATGGTCGATGAGGCGGCTGTCTTCGAAGAAGGCGCGGTTCATCTGAATCTTGCCGGCCCGAATACCGTCCTCGATATCGTGCGTGGAATACGCGATATCATCGCATAGGTCCATCAGCTGCGCTTCGAGTGTGGAGCAGCCTAGGGGCATATTCCATAGGTTTCGAAGCTGTTCGATCTCTGTCCATTCCGTGCCGTATACGCCCTTGAGCCTGCCAGGCTCGTCAAGCCCGTAAGGGTATTTGTTCACGGCCAGCAGCACGGCTGCCGTCAGATCGAGCCCGCTGCCGCTGCCCGCGCGTTTCTCAAGAAACATCAGGATTCGGAAGTTCTGCGCATTGCCTTCGTACTTAATGCCATATTCCTCGCTCAGCAGCGAATTAAGCACCTCTTCGCCTTTATGGCCGAATGGCGGATGCCCAAGGTCATGCGCCAGTGCGGCGATTTCCACAACGGCTGGCTCTAGCATAAGACCGGGATGCTCACCCAAGGAAAGAAAAGAATATTGCTTGCCGAGCCTTCGTGCCACCTCGCGCGCTATCTGCGACACCTCGAGCGAGTGGGTCAGCCTTGTGCGGTAATAGTCGCCCGAACCTGCGCCGAACACCTGTGATTTTCCTTGCAGTCTGCGGAATGCGGGCGATTGTATAATTCGTGAGTAGTCTCTTTCATATTCATCACGCTCTTCGCTGAATGTGCTAAGAGCTTGTTCGTCCAATCGGAGCTTTCGTAAGTCCATCATTGTTCCTCCCGTGCTGCTTCTGTCGCCGCCAGGGCCTTGTCAGCCTTCTACGCTTGATATTTATATCATACTTTATCATACTTTCAGACTTGAACATACTTCGGGCATAGAGTATGATCGCATTAACTTTTACTTGTGACTGAGGTGCAACAGATGTATGGCAATTATGCAGAATATCGTTTCGATCATATTGGTTCTTAATATTGTTTTGGCTATCACGATTATTTTCTTGGAGCGGCGAAACGCCAGCTCAACTTGGGCTTGGCTCATGGTGCTATTGTTTATTCCGGTTCTCGGCTTCGTTCTTTATTTGATTTTGGGTCAAAAGGTTCGCAAACGCAAGCTGACCAAACTCATGGGGGTTAATCAGCGTATTATTGAAGATACGGTTGATCGGCAGAAGCGCGAGCTGAAGAGCTCAGAATTTACGTTCTCCGACAGCGAGATGCAGCAGTATCAAGATATGATGTACATGAATTTGAATTCGAGCTTCGCGGTCGTTACAAACAATAATGCGGTCGAGATCTTCACGGACGGCAATCGCAAGTTCGATGCTCTGTTGCACGACATTGAAGGAGCACGGCATCATATCCATCTCGTCTATTATATCGTTCGGGACGATGAGCTGGGACGCAAGCTGGTTAAGGCTCTTGCAGCGAAGGCCGCCGAGGGTGTCGAGGTGAAATTCTTGTACGATCATATCGGAAGCTCCAATCTTCCGCGCCGCTTCTTCTCCGAGCTGCGGGCGGCAGGAGGCAAGGAGGCGGCTTTCTTCCCGTCGCGCATACCTTATGTGAATTTGAAGATCAATTACCGCAATCATCGTAAGCTTGCGATTATCGATGGCACTGTCGGCTATATTGGCGGCTTCAACATTGGAGATGAATACTTGGGTTTGAATGCCCATTTCGGCGAATGGCGCGACACGCATCTAAGAGTCGAGGGCAATGCGGTGCTGCAAATGCAAGCGCAGTTTCTCATGGATTGGAACTTGGCCGCTTCCGGTAAAATCGAGCTGGACAAGAACTACTTTCCGTATAGGGAAGAGCGGGTCGGCCATATCGATATGCAGCTTGTCGCTAGCGGACCGGATACCGAGTACCAGCAGATCAAGGACGCTTATATCAAAATGATCTATGCCGCCAAAAAAACGATCTGCCTCCAAACGCCGTATTTTGTCCCCGACGAGAGCTTGATGACGGCGCTTAAGATCGCTGCGCTATCGGGTGTCGAGGTTCGAATCATGCTGCCGCGCAAGCGCGATCACTTCTTCGTCTATTGGGCGACGCATTCGTATTTGGGGGAGCTGCTTGCCGGCGGAGTGAAGGTGTTCTTGTATGAGAAGGGGTTCCTTCATGCGAAGACGCTCGTTATCGATGGCCGGATTGCCTCGGTTGGAACGGCGAATCTGGACATCAGAAGCTTCAAGCTTAATTTTGAAATGAATGCGTTTCTATATAATACGCAGACGGCTGCCAAGCTGCAACGCATATTCGAGCAAGATATCGAATATTGCCAGCAGCTAACCAAAGAGCTGTATATGTCTCGTCCGCTTATGAATAAGTTCAAGGAATCGGTCTCAAGGCTGTTATCGCCTATCTTATAAGGTCTTGCAAACGCATAAAAAGGGATTCTGCTTATCGATGATAACCAGAATCCCTTTACGTGCACTTGCTACTATTATTCAATTTATTTTAACGCTCCAATCCCTTTGCATGTATTCATTATTTTCCGATCAATCCCTTTCGATAAGTACCGGATGACAAGCTCGATATCAACGATGGACGACTTTGCTTCCCCGCATGTCTTGGATTAACACTTCGGATACTCCTTTCCGCTTTTATGGAAGACATGCTTCGCTAACAGCCTTCAATGGACTATCCCCTCTCTTATGGAATTCGCCTCCGTAAGCGGCGAGTTAATCAAGATTCCCAAATGGACAATTGATATGTGATGCTTGCGGCTACCTCCTATCCGTTTGAGATAGGCTAAGTATATTCTATTTTTTTAATTTTGTAAATATTCAGATAATTAATTCGACAATATTTTTTTAACAATCTAGAATGCGCAAGTTAAAGTGTATTTCCGAGGCAATAAAGGTCGTTATAACGGTTATTGTGTCAATATAACTAAGTGTTGAACAAGCGGCTAATCCGGATAAAGTACCATAACCTTCAATTGACCAACTCTAGAAATAGATTTATACTTAGTCTAAATCATATTAACGAGAAGGTGATTCATAATGACCAAAATTAATTTAACGATACAGCGCAAAGCAATCTACGAAGTGGTGCAGCATGCTGAGGACCATCCTACAGCGGCCGACGTCATTGAGCGGCTGCGCAGCAAAGGCTTTAACTTCGCATATGGGACGGTATACAATTCGCTTCGGTACTTGACGGATGCCGGACTTATCCGGGAGTTGAAGCTTGGCGAGGCGGTTAGCCGCTACGATGCGCGGACGGAGGAGCATCAGCATATTGTTTGTTCGAAGTGCGGACGGGTTGATGAAGTGATGGATGAATTGCCGGAAGCGTGGATCAAATCGGTTCAATCGTCAACAGGGTATGCGATTGCGCACGCTCATGTCGTGCTTGAAGGAGTGTGCGGTCAATGCGCGACGAAGTAATCGTTAATACGGATATGGATGTTGTCGTCGGTGCATCGATGCTCGGGGCAATAGAAGCTGGTCAAGGCGGCGTGCTGTGTTCGCTAACGAAGCGCGTCATGATCATCAGCCCATTGCCTGAGCGGGTCAAAGGACTGCTAATCACTTTATCCGCTGAATGCTTCGATGTATTCTCGCTTCATGACTTTGATTCGAGCATGCTCCAGAGCTTGAAGCCTGAACTGCTCGTATATGATGCGATTCCGGTTACGCGGGCAGGGAGCAGCAACACGCTTCAGGACGGCGCTGCATTAATAGAATTTGCCGATCGATCCGGCGTTCCCGTTCTCGTGTTGACGGATCAGCAATCGTATAATCATAACGGCGGGGCCGCTCTTGGCGGAGCGGAACTGCTCGTATGGCCTGCCAGCCCGGACGAGGCGCTGAACCGAATTAATCAGATGTTAATGAATCGCCCAGCTGCAGGCATGTCTGATGAGACGATCGCGTTCAAGGATATTCGCGTAGACAAGAAGAAGATGACCGTCGTTCAAGGGACCAACCGGATCGACTTGACGAAGACGGAATACGATCTGCTGCTCTTCTTCCTGACGTCCGACGGCTCTGTTCTTACGAGGGAATCGATGCTGGATACGGTATGGGGGCTTCAATTCTATGGAGGCAGCAATGTGGTTGACGTTCATATAAAGAGTCTGCGTAAGAAGCTGAAGGACAGCGCCGTTGCGCCAAAATATATCGTGACGGTGCGCGGTGTCGGTTATCGGCTAGCCGATTAATTGCCTCCGCTTCATTCTTCATCTATTATTCATGAACCGTTCATGTTGATTTCATGACAGGTCACGCGCATAGCCTTATCATAAGTATATAAGATTTAGATCAAGTCTAAATATATAAATGATGAGGTGTGCCGTATGAACAATAATTTAACAACTAACCAAGGAACGCCGGTTGGCGATAATCAGAATTCCCGTACTGCGGGACAGCGCGGTCCGGCGCTGCTCGAAGACTACCATCTGCTCGAGAAGCTGGCCCACTTTGACCGTGAGCGTATTCCGGAGCGCGTCGTGCATGCCCGCGGAGCAGGAGCGCATGGCGTATTCCGTACCGAAGCTAGTATGAAAACCTATACGAGAGCACACTTCCTGCAAGCGGAGGGAGAAGAAACGCCGGTATTTGTTCGTTTCTCGACCGTTATTAACGGAACCGGCTCACCGGAGACGCTGCGCGATCCTCGCGGCTTCGCCGTCAAGTTCTATACGCAGGAAGGCAATTATGATATTGTCGGCAACCATCTTCCGGTCTTCTTCATCCGCGATGCGATGAAGTTCCCTGATATGGTACATTCGCTGAAGCCTGCCCCGAACACGAATATACAAGATCCGGCTCGCTATTGGGATTTCATGACGCTGTCGCCGGAATCCACGCATATGCTGACATGGTTATTTTCCGATGACGGCACGCCTGCTAATTACCGGGAGATGGATGGATTCGGCGTTCATGCCTTCAAGTGGGTTAATGAGAGCGGCGAGATCGTCTATGTGAAATATACTTGGAAGTCGCGGCAAGGTGTTCGCAACTTTACGGCAGAGGAAGCTTCTGCCGTGCAAGCCCAGGATTTCAATCATGCAACTCGCGACTTGTACGACTCTATCGAACTAGGCTCCTATCCGGAATGGGTACTGCATGTGCAAATCATGCCTGCCGAGCATGTCGATCGATATGCGTTCGATCCGCTCGACCCGACGAAAGTATGGCCAGAGGATATGTACCCGCTAATTCGCGTTGGCACGATGACGTTGAACCGCAATCCGGTCAATTACTTCGCCGAAGTTGAGCAGTCGGCGTTCTCGCCGAGTGCGCTTGTGCCAGGTATCGAGCCGTCGGAGGACAAGCTGCTCCAAGGCCGCCTATTCTCTTATCCGGATACGCAGCGTTATCGTCTTGGAGCGAACTACTTGCACATTCCGATCAACTGTCCGTATGCTCCGGTGCGCAATCATCAGCGCGATGGGGTAATGACGATGAAGGCCGATCCGTCTCCGGTTAATTACGAACCGAATAGTTCGCAGAGCAGTCCGAAGGAGAATGCGGCTTATGCCGATTCACGGATGCCGCTGCACGGCATGGCAGGACGCCAGCGCATCGATAAGACGGATGACTTCACCCAAGCGGGAGAACGTTACCGTTCGCTGTCTGAGAAGCAACGCAGCAACCTGATTTCTAACTTGACGGATGAGCTTAAGCAGACGAATGACGAGATCAGACTGCGCGCGATCTGCAACTTTTTCCGCGCGGACCATACGCTCGGAATGAAGCTGGCACAAAATCTTGGCGTCGATATTAGCGGTTTTATTCCGCGGGGCTAATGCCATATAAGGAAGACAACGATAAAAACGGGGAGTCGCTGATTCAGAAGCGGCTTCCCGTTTGTGTTTGCATGTGCACGGGCGGGAGGGGTATGATGGAGGAGCGGCTAAGAAAGCGCTGCAATTACCATATCCATATTGCGCATAAATTCAAGCGTTGGAGGTCGGATTCCGTTATGCAATACCGTCAAATAGGATCATCAGAGCTTCATGTGAGTGAGATTAGCTTCGGTACTTGGGCGATCGGAGGATCATGGGGCAATACGAGCGACGAAGAATCGCTTGCCGCACTTGCAGCCGCAATGGATGCAGGCGTCAACTTCTTCGATACGGCAGACGTATACGGCGACGGCCGCAGCGAGCGACTGCTCGCAAAGGCGACGAAGGGCAAAGAAGATTCTATCTACATAGCAACAAAGTTTTGCCGGGCAGGGGATATTCACGATCCGGCTACTTATTCGGAGGCGACGATTCGCGCTTATTGCGAGGCGAGTCTGAAGCGGCTGGAGAGGGAGCGAATCGACCTGTACCAAATTCATTGTCCGCCGCTTGCCATATTGAAGGACGGCAGTGTGTTCGGCGTACTGGACAAGCTGAAAGCGGAAGGTAAGATCCGCGAGTACGGCGTCAGCGTCGAGTCGGTTGAAGAGGGCTTGTTCTGTCTAGAGCAGCCCAATGTAAGAGCGTTGCAAATTATATTTAATATTTTCCGCCAAAAGCCGCTCGAGAGCTTGCTTGATGAAGCCCATCGCAAGGGCGCAGGCATCCTAGTCAGGCTGCCGCTGGCGAGCGGCTTGCTCACGGGCAAGTTCACGAATACGTCGACGTTCGAGGCGGACGACCATCGCCGCTTCAACGAGAACGGCGAGCAATTCAATGTCGGCGAGACATTCGCCGGTCTTGGCTTCGCCAAAGGCGTCGAGCTGGCCGAGCATCTCCGCTGGATCGCCGAAGGCCGTGACAATATGACGCGGGCATCGCTGCGCTGGCTGCTTGATCATGTTGCAGTCACTTGCGTCATACCGGGTTTCCGCAACGTGCGTCAGGTAGAGGACAACCTTGCGGCTATGAACGTACCGTCGTTCTCCGATGAGGAGATGGAGAGGCTTCGCGTCTTCTACAAGGAGCAGGTTCATCCGCATATCCGCGGCTCATACTAAACAAGAAGCAGGTATCCGCAATTTGCGGAGCCTGCTTGTTTGGTTATGCTCCACATTCCGTTGTGATGAGAAAAACTCCTATTGAAACATGTCGAGGATGAGCGTCCGCGTTTAAGCTGAAGTTTTTATCGCCAATCTGAATGATCTACATTACGCTTTATCGCTGTAAAGTACTTAAACATTCTGATGTGGTAAAATACAAGTACTAAATCTATTATTTGCCCGCCTCTTGATAGGGCGGAATCGGAGGTTAAGCAAGTTGTTTTGGTCTACTCCTATCGTTCAGCTCTTATCTGTATGCGTATCCGTTATCGCAGGCGTAACGCTTATTATATTGCGCATGAGGGCTGGCAAGAAACCTACTACGCTGAAGAAGATTATCATACCGCCGCTAGGCATGGCGACCGGCTTCATCATGTTCGTTGCTCCGATTACACACATCCCGTGGTTGTGGGGAGTGTCGGCCTTCGGTACGGGACTGCTGCTGTTCGCTTTCCCGCTTATCGTAACGACGAGGCTTGAGCGCGTGCAATCGGACATTTACGTGAGGCGCTCCAAGGCGTTTATCATCATTATTATTGTATTGTTCGCCATTCGTTTGGTTATGCATCAGGCAGTAGAGGAATTTATGTCGATTCCGCAGACCGGCGCTATTTTTTATTTATTGGCGTTCGGTATGATTGTGCCTTGGCGGCTCTCGATGGTGAGCGAATATTTGCGTCTGCAGCGGGCGTGAAGCAGTCATCTTCCATATTCAAACAGGAGATTCATTCCTCTGTGTAGAATGTTAGCATGCAACCGACTAGATTTGTTGCCGTATTGATAACTTAAGAATCGCAGGGAGGAAGGAAGAGAATAATGGATGCAAAATGGACCGATCGGGTTAAGCAAACTCACAACAAATTAAGAAAGCGGACACTGTCCGCGATCTTCCAAGAATTTGATAGCAAGATCATGATGCTGGAGAGTGACAAACGAGCTGAGAAGTACCGCAAAATGTCGGCGACGCCATTCTCTTTTTTTCGCGGGAGCGCGTACTTATTTTATTTTGACATAAGCCGTGAATGGTTTTCCTATCATACTTCGCCTACGCGTCCGACGTGGATTCAAGGCGATCTGCACTTCGAGAACTTCGGTGCGTTCCGCAATGAGAAGGGCGCGCTTGTGTACGATGTGAACGACTTCGATGAAGGTTATCTCGGTTCGTATCTTTACGATCTGCTGCGGATGTCGGTAAGCATCGCGCTTGTAGGCCGGCTTAAGGGACAGCCGATCGACAGCCAGTTGACGGCGATTGAGACGTATTTGCAAGGGTATTCCAAGCAGATGCGCCGGTTCGCGAAAGGCAAAGACGATCCGGGTTCGTACCAGATCGATCTAGAGCATGCTGAAGGGCCGGTGAAGAAGCTGCTCAAGAAGCTGCAGAAGCGCCAAGATCAGCATTTCTTGGAAAAGGTGACGGCGCTTGTGCAAGAGCATCGGCAATTCGCGTACAATGAAGAAATTTTGCCGCCTACGGACGAGGAGAAGGAAGCGCTGCTCGCAGCATGGCCGGAATATCTCGCTACAGTAGCGGCTGATGACGCGGAGGAGCTGCGGCATTTTCATATCAAGGATATTGCGGTGAAGCATGGCTCGGGTACAGCGTCGATCGGTCTCGACCGTTATTATGTGCTGATCGAGGCAGGCAATGAGGAGCTTGGCAGTGACGACATCGTGCTTGAGGTGAAGGAGGTCCGCGTACCTGTGCCGGCGTACTTCATGCCTTATGACGAGACATTCTGGTCGGAGTTCGAGCATCAAGGTAAACGGGTGACGATGACGCAGAAGGCGATGCATCATGCGGCAGATCCATATCTCGGTTACTTGACGATCGGTGAGCGGAACTTCTACGTTCGAGAGCGCTCGCCTTATAAGAAACGTTTGAAGCTCGAGTCGTTGGAGACGTCGGGAGATATGCTGTCGGTTACGGAAACGATGGGTCGCCTAACGGCGAAAATGCATGCACGCGCGGATGCCGATGTGGAAGGCGGCGTTCTCTCTTATCATAGCGAGCAGGAAATTGTAAAAGCGATGGGGCCGGACGAGGATACGTTCTGTCTGTCGATCGCGCAATGGGCGATTTCTTATGCGAATCAAGTGGAGCAGGACTATGCGTTGTTCGTCGAGTGGGCGGACGGCCGCAAATAGGCAAGTCAACGAAAGGGGTTGTCCCAAAAGCTTAGATGCTTTTTGGGGACAGCCCCTTATTGCCCGCTTGATCGGCCGAGTTTCCTCTGTAAGGCGAGCGCGCTGACTTTAAAGGTTATGGGACTAATAGAGGTTCAGTTTGACACGGATCATGCGGAGTGTTATGCTAAACAAGCCAAATGAATTGTATGCAATTAAATTGCTAACTATGAAACTAACTTTGCGGGAGGACTTTACTATGAGCGTATATTCTTATGAGTTGGAAACAATTAAAGGTGAACAAGTAACGATGGACAACTATAAAGGCAAGGTGTTGATTGTTGTCAACACGGCGAGCAAATGCGGATTTACGCCGCAGTATACCGATCTTCAGAAGCTGTACGAGCAATATAAGGATCAAGGACTCGAAATTTTAGGCTTCCCAAGCAATCAGTTCGGGGAGCAAGAGCCGGGCGCTAATTCTGATGTACAAAGCTTCTGCCAAATCAATTACGGCGTAACGTTCCCATTGTTCGCGAAGACGGATGTGCGCGATGAGACAGCTCATCCGCTCTTTGCCCATCTGACCGAGCAAGCGCCTTTTGCAGGCTTCAATACGGACGAGCCGAGCGGCAAAATGCTGAACTCGTTCTTGTCGGAGAAGCTGCCGCATTACCTTGAGGGCAACTCGATAAAATGGAACTTTACGAAGTTTCTCATCGACCGCGAGGGCAATGTCGTGAAGCGCTTCGAATCGACGGATGAGCCTTTGGACATGAAGTCCGACATTGAGAAGCTGCTGTAAAAAAGAATGAATAAGACGTAAGCGCAGAGCTTACGGCTTTCTAAGAAACCGTGCTAGGGTCGTTGTTGACCTAGGCACGGTTTTTTGTTGTTCTTTATTTTTTTAAAAATAGGTCCTGCTAGTTACGGACCATGGAGACGCTAATTGTGAGGTCTGGGTGGTTTCCGGGGTATTGAGGACTCTAGCGACTCTATCTGAACCAAACGGTGCCAATTAGTCTGTGAAATGAGCAATTAGCATTTTCTTAGTCCGTAATCATCACAAAAGCGGTGATATCGGCGTCTAAGCGTCGCTCGTGTCCGTTACAGTCAGCAGGACCTGACGTATTTGCGGTATAAGATGTCTTTTATCCATGTTACGTTTCGATCCAGCTTACGGCAACGCCTGTGCCGATGATACCGAGCAAGCTAAGGCTGCCTTTTACGTTAACGGTAAGCCATGTACCGGAAGGCAGGTTGAATCGATTCGGGAGGGCAAGGCGGAATGGCCCGGGATATACGGGATAGGACAGCAGCAAAGTGCCGCCTGTTATGCCGCTTGTTGAGGTGGTGGCTGTTGCAACGCTTGTCGTAGCGCTTGTCAAAAACAGATTGGCAGGAGTCGCAGCGGATGGAGTCGTTAGCGTGCCGCCGCTGTAAGCAGTCATTTGACCGTTGAAGCTGGACAGCAGGCTCAGCGACACGTCGATATATCCTCCTATGCTCTCTATGATGACTGTTCTGCCACTGGCAGACGGATTATTGATCCGAAGCGACACATCTACTGTTCCGCCTAATATTCCAAGCGAACCGCTGTTCGATCCTTGTACGGTAAAATGTTTGGCAGCAGCCGTGGCGCCAGTCCGAGGGGGCGCGGTTGTGCCAGGCTGTTCATAGGAATCGACTAATTGGCCATGGAGTTCGTCGTCAGAGCGATTAAGAGGATTGTTGTTCGGCATCTAATGTTCCCACCATGAAATATTCGAGCCTGCGCTAATCGCGCCTGGACCAACGGACAATGTGATGGAGCGATTGGGCGGAACGATGATGCCGCCCGTGAATTCAATTGTGAACATTCCCGCTGCAAGCGGCGATGACATGAACAGCGTGGGCGTGCCTGTTACGCTGCCGGCTGTCGTTCTTGCCGATGCAATGCTCGTCAAGGCGCTGCCGAAGTAGCAATTGAAGGGTGTTGGCGTCGTCCCGCCGCTCACTGTTCCCCCGGAATACAGATTAAGCGTGGCAGCGGCGCTCACGCCTCCTGATATACGTGAGATGTACAGATTTTTGCCGCTTAGGTTCGGATTCGTAATCTGAATGAGCTGATTCTGACCGGATGAGACGGCCAGCGTTGAGGTCGTAACCATATACAATCTTCCGCTGGTAGAGGCATCTCCTTCCGGCGGTGTGACGGAGGCAGGATCAACATAGGTGTTGTTAATCATCATGTACAGCGGATGGTTTTCGTTATTAAAGACGGCATTATTGGTCACGCGCGCACCTCCGTTTCTTTTTTCGTAATAGAGAAGATTTGAGATCTTGTTTATTAATATATGGCTTGTTCGCTAGATTCGATTGGGGAAATAACGAGAGAGACAAATATAGGTTCTTCCTTCTTGTTGTAAACGCCGTTTCGGGTTAGTAGCAGGTGGCATACAGTATCGAAGCATGGACAACGAGGGGGAGAGGAGGCGACGGTGGCTAAATCAAAACGGTGTGAAGGGGTGGGTTCCAAAAAATCCCGCGGCACACATAACGCGACAGGAGCATGCGGAAGAAAACAGAAGCGAGCAGGCCGCAAGAGGCGTTGTCCAGCGCCTGCTGGCGGAAAGTTCTGTGAGGTCGTATATCGCAATGTCGAGACGACGAATGAGTTCACGGCGCTTCCTAGTCAAGAGATGGGCAACAGAAGCCTGTATTCATATGCGATCGTCAACCGCGGCAGCAAGGGGGCGGTTGTACAACTGGAGATAGGGCCGAACGACAGTGATTATCTCGTCGATATGGAAAGTGAAATTAACGGAGGTTCGATGGATATCATCGTCCCGTCTAAATTCATGCGTTTCGTAAGAGTGTCGGTGAGATCGCTTGATCCGGGATTGCCTACGAAGCTGACAGTCTATTATCAAGCGCAATAGCATGGGGCCGTCATCTCCCTCGTTGCCGGTCAAACTATAAGACTCAGGGTGTAGAAAGGGTGATAGCTAATGCCAAACTTCTCGTCGTTTAACCCGAATCCGGATAATTTACGGACGCTCATATTCGGGAAGGACAATGCATCAACTGCAAGAGCGCTGTCCACGGATGCAGACGGACATATCCTCAACATCATGCTGGACGGAACTATCAGCAACTTGATGGGGGTAACGATTACAGCTGGTACAATCAACTCGGTAATGGGAGCGACGATTACGGCGGGAACGCTGGACGCGGTGCTTGGCACGACAATTACAGCGGGAACGCTGGACGCGGTGCTTGGCACGACAATTACAGCGGGAACGCTGGACGCGGTGCTTGGCACAACAATTACAGCGGGTACGTTGAACGCGGTGCTCGGCACGACAATTACGGCGGGAACGCTGGACGCGGTGCTCGGCACGACAATTACGGCGGGAACGCTGGACGCGGTGCTTGGCACGACAATTACAGCGGGTACGTTGAACGCGGTGCTCGGTACGACAATCACAGCGGGTACACTGGGTGCAGTGATGGGTACGACGATCACGGCGGGATCGCTTAGCAGCGTCACTTCGATCTCACAGAAGAGCTTCCAAGAGACAGCCTACCTCGATCAGGTGACAGGCGATGCCTACACGGCTCTGCCAGCGGTTACGACAAGCGTATTCGGCAACTATTCATTCTTCGTCTATAACAAAGGTCCGGGTACGAACAAAGTGGATGCGCGAGTTGAGATTAGCGCCAACGGTACGAACTGGTATGTGGATGTCGATACGGTTACGGGAATTGCAGTTGGATCGGTCGATGTATTGGTGCCGCAACGGTTTCTTAAATTTACGAGGCTTGCGCTTCGTTCCAGCACAGCGGCGAGTCCGACGACGGTGGATTCTTATTTTAACGGACAAGGCACTTAACTAGAATAAAAAAGAAACAGGAGGGTGGCTCATGCTACTCGGAGTACACATGATTGCCCGGAACGAGGCGGATGTGTTGAGGCGCTGCCTGCTTAGCGTGAAGAGCTTCGCGGACGAGATCGTTGTGGCTGATACGGGCTCGACAGACGATACGGCCGAGATCGCGAAGCAATGCGGGGCAAGGGTGCTTAGAGTCGAATGGCAGGATGATTTTGCAAAGGCGCGGAATGAGCTGCTGAAGCATGCAAGAACGGTATGGGTTCTTATGCTGGATGCCGATGAATGGGCGATAGCAAATGAGAAGTCCGGCAAGAAGCTCCGCGAAGAGCTGAAGCGGACCACGGAAGCTGCCCTTCGGCTGCCGATGCAGCATGAACTGTCCGCAGGCGATGCCGTAGTTCCGAAGCTGACGAGCGATGCGGTCAGATTGTTCCGCGCGGATTACGGCTTCGTCTATTATGGCGAAATCCATGAACAGCTCGTCCGGATTGGCACAGGCGCGGGTGAAGGCCGCATGTACGATGTAGACGGGCCGCTCAGCACTAGCGGTATCGTCATCGGCCATGACGGTTACGTGCCGGACACCATGACGCGCAAGTCGAAGGCAAAGCGTAATCTACGGATCATTAAGGGTCAGCTGGCTAGGCGCCCGAATGATCCTTTTTGTCTATATAACCTTGGCGTGACACAGTGTCAATTGGGCCAGGTAGAGGCGGCCAGTCGAACATTCCTTCAGTCGCTTGATGCGGTGGAGCATGATGCGCCCTATCGGCCGACTCTTATACGTGATTACGCGAAGACGCTTATATCATTGAACCGCATAGAAGCGGCGGCGGAGCTTTTGCAAAAGGAAACGGGGATATATAGCGATTATACCGATCTTTATTGGCTGCATGGAGTGGCGCTGCAAGATCTCCAGCTGTTGCCCGAAGCGAAGGCAGCCTACGAAACCGCTATCGAGCTCGAGACGATCATACACAAGCGCGGCGCTTTGCCTGTCAGCTATATATCCGAAGCTGGAGCAAGCAGTTACCGTGCAAAGAGCGGTCTTGGCGAAGTGCTCGTTAAGCTTGGTCAATTAGAAAAAGCGCTGCATATGTATGAGGAAGCTTTGGACGATAGGCCGGACTGGCAGCCAGCTCTTAACGGTCTTGCGTATGCAATGCTTCTGCGCGGAGCGGGAGATGCCCATATTCGCGACCAACTAGCGGTGTATACAGGGGAAGAGAGCGATAACGGCTTGAGGCAGCTTGCAAGAGCGATGTGTGAGATCGGCGCTTACCGGATCGCGATGCCCATCTGGAGAGAGCAATCGATTCAAGGGCGCAAAGGAAAAGGGCTTTCGACAGATACACGCTTAATAGCAGATGCGCTGATCGGGACAGGGCAATATGCCGAAGCAGCCAAGCTGCTTATGATGCACGTACAGCTTCTAGGCGGCGACGAAGCAGCGGCGCTGGATGCGGCGTTGTGCTGGTGGAACGAGGGGCTGCCGCTGCCCCCTATTACTTTGGCGCGTATTGTTCAGGCTGCGGGAACGCAATGCACGCTCGCGCGTTTCAAGCAGATCGAGGTTGTGATGCTTGGCGCTCCTATTCGCGATGAATTCTGGCAAAGCTGGCTGAGCGGCTCAAAGGATAGCGTCTGCGAGGCACAATTGGTTAGACGGGCGGCAGCTCATGGCATGCTGCGGCTGGCAGCCCGGTTGACGGCTGCGATGGAGAAGCTGGACATCACGTTCGAACAGACGCTTTATGACGAGGGATATAACGAGGCGGCGGCCGAGCTGATGCTGAGACGTTTTGCAGCCAAAGGGGAGCTTGCCCGCGGTCATTGGTTAAGGCTTGGCGAGCTGCTGTACAACAACTATTTGTTTAGCGAGGCGCTCGCGATGTTCGAGGGAGGCATTGCAGCCAAAGAGGAACAAGCGGCGGCCGTGACTTATGCTGCAGGTGCTAAGGTGGAAACGAAGCTGCGCATGGGTGCGGCGTCATCGAGCTTGCAACTGGCGCTCGCAGCTGTGCGGTTGTCGGGTGATCCATTAGTAAGCAGCCGGGGCTGGGACGGAAGCAGGTATGAGGATGACGGGGCGCGGCTGACAGATGCGATCGCCAGACTGGATGCGCTCGGTTGGAGGACGACTTGGAACGGAAGGCAAAGGAGGCGCGCGAATGGCGAAGCACCGGAAGCACATTTCCTTATGTATGATCGTTAGAAACGAAGAGCGTATGCTTTCATCATGCTTGCAGAGCGTATGGGGGATTGCGAACGAGATCATTGTGGTGGACACGGGTTCGACGGACCGAACGGTAGAGATAGCGGAATCGTACGGCGCGATCGTTATACATGAGCAATGGGACAATGACTTCGCGAAGGCGCGCAATGCAGGCTTGGAGATCGCAACAGGTGAGTGGATCTTGTTCTTGGACGCAGATGAGCGGCTTGGATCGGGAGCGGGCGAGGAGCTGCTGAAGTATATGGATGAGCCGCGTGCCTGCGGTCTTTTTTTGCAAATATGGAATAAGGCCGATCGAAACGGAAATGAGAACGAGGATGAGATGGAGGGATCTGCTGGGGGGAGCGTACATCCTGTGCTTCGCATGTTCAAGAGTGATCCTGATATCCGGTTCGAGGGGCGGATTCATGAGCAGATAGCAGCTTCGATTTTGCGACGCTGGCCGGATTCGGCTTTCTACATGACGGAAGCCAAAGTGTATCATTATGGATACCGGCAAGAGGTGATCGTTGAGAAGAATAAACAGCATCGCAATATGCGGTTGCTGGAGCTGGCCGTAGCGGAAGAGCCGGACAATTATTTTCACCGCTATAATATCGGTGTCGAATATTTGCGCGCAGGCATGCCGGCCAAGGCTTTGGAGTCGTTTCGCGCCGCGCGGCAGCAGTCGGATTTCGATAAGCTAAGTTATATGCATCTGGCCGTGAAATATGAGGTGCGCTCTTTGCTGGCGCTTTACCAGTATGCTGAAGCTGCAGAAGTTGCCGCCCAAGGATCAAGGCTGGCTGAGGATTATCCGGATTTGTATCATTATAGGGCGATCGCGCTGGCAGGGGCAGGGAGATTGCGTGAAGCTGTTCAAGCGGCGGAGCAAGCGCTCCATATCGGTGCCTCGCCAAGCCGCTACCATACGGAGGAGGGATTAGGGACGTACCGTACGGCCTATCTGCTTGGCCGGATGAAGGAGGAGCAGCTCAATCGGGCCGGCGTGTTGGAGGCTTACGTGTCGGCTTTGCGATTCAAGCCGCAGCTGCTCTCACCCTTGTACCGGCTGTGCAGTTATATACGAATTACGGGTGAGGAGCATCGTCTCTCCTCCTTGCTCGCTTCAAGAGTCATATGCAGCAGCGCGGCTGCCGTTATTAAACTCGCAGAAGTTATGCTGGAGAGCGGCTGCGACCAGGCGGCACAGGAATGGGTAGGCTGGCATATCGGTCGGCTTGAGGGGGCTCATCGTGGGCTGCTGGAACGCTGGCTGCGGGAGCTCGAAGACGATTGGAACAATCTCGAATCTGACGCAAATGCCGATATGGATGGATCTGAAGCCGAGAAGCCAAACGAGTCGGTGAGCGCAAGTGCGGGATTGACGCGAGAATATATGTACGAAATGTGCGATAGAGCGGACGCGCACTTAGAGCTTCTGCAGCAGTATGGGCTGGATGGGCGCCACGGAGGGGATAACATTGCTGAGGCTTCTTCCTATGCGTATAGCAAGGCCATCCGCTTGGCGCGATTATCGATACCGATCTATGAAGGCTGGAACTGATGCATCAGGCCGGTTCTACAAAATTTAGTACTGCCGAATCCCTCTTTCAACCGCTAGGATGGAAGTAATCCGCAGCCGCAGAGCGAGCAAAGAGGGAGTGGTTTTTAGTGAAGCCATTGTATACGTTTGTCAGCATACTCCTATCCATTTTTACGTCTTCGCTTTTAAGTGCCTTAATTATTTCTCTTATGTTTTTTGTTCTTCCAGCTATATTTATTGTCGTAATTTATTGCTTCATCGGGACGGCATTGTTAGGCGCTCCCGTATCATTTGTCATTCATATGATGGTCAAGTCGGAACGGTTGTACGCGATCTTCATTAAGTTTGTGCTGCACGTTGCTGCAGCGGCGCTATTTATTATGCTCTTCTTCATAGACGAAATGAACGTACAAAATATATTTCAAAGCGGAGGAAGCCTCTTCCTCATAGCAGCCGTTATCAATGCCATCATCTACTTTGTCATCTATACATGCATAAGGCGGATCCTGTTCAATGATCGGCAAGCTGCTCCGCAATAATAGCCGTCCATGCCGCTTCCCACTTTCCGTGGTCGAACGATAAAGCAGTCTGTCTCGCCATACGGCCCATTCGAAGCCTTTCCTCCTTATTGTCGAGCAATGAACGAACCGCAGCCTCAAGCGAAGCGGAGCTTGGAGACGTCTTGCGACCATTCAGCCCATCGATCACAATATCGTTAAGCCCGCCTACGTTGCTGGCGACGACAGGAAGGCCGCAGCTCATCGCTTCTAGGCATGCGAGCGACGTTCCTTCAGAATAAATCGTTGGTATGACGGCTATATCGGCGTTGACATAGGCGCTGCGTACATCGTCGAAGTCGTATACCCGTTGCTCGATTCGAGCCTGATGGAGATGAGCATCACGCCAAAGCCGGAACGCGGCCGCAACAGGTGTGTTCTCTACGAGCTCGCCTGCGAACTCGATAATCACATTCGGATAATCGCGAAGAATCGAATCGGCGAGCAGCATCATCGGGACGATGCCTCTCTCGAAGCTAAGCCGTCTTGGATAGAGGATACGGAGCATTTGTCCGCCCGCCTCATCCTTGTCGGCTGGAGGGGTGAACCAAGCGGTATCCACTGAATTGGGCAATAGGGGGATACGTCTTGAATCTATAAATTCGCACACCGACCGGCAGTAGGTTAGAAATTGCGAGTCCACCGACACGACCACATCCAATTGCGAGACGGCGTTATTAATCACAGAGGCGAGCTCAAGCTTCGCTTGATGAGGCATTGCTTGCCGATCCCAGCTAATGCCGTGGCAGATGCCGATGCTTCCGGGACGGTATCGAATGGGCTGCCATATGCAGCTCGCATAAATAATAAGTCCCTCGGCCGCGGCGGCCATCGACTCGAAGGCAGCGCCTATCCGCTCCGTGTCATAAGTCCAGCCGTGAACGGGAATGCTCTCGTATTCGGAGTCGAAGCTTCCGAAGTAGGATAGCTGATAGACAATAGGCTGAAGACCCATCGCGGCAATGACGCGGCATAGGGAGAGAATGTACCGCTCCAGTCCGCCGCCGAACGGTCGGGAAATATTTTGCGTATACCCGTCAAGAAAGCTGTGTGTCAATATCGTAACCGTTGTCTGCTTCAACCTATATCTACCTCCTCGCGCCAACGTATAAGATTCGGCTTCGAATCGAGTATCGATTCATAATGCGCCAGGCTGCCCCATTTGCCATACGGGTCGTATTGCTTATAGCGCTCATACTTCGCCTTGCGTTCCTCCTCGCTTCCCGCCCAGCCGAGATGCTTGATGCGAAGCTCGGTAGCGACACCTTGCAATGCTGCGCAGCTAAGAGGAAGCCGCGGGACGTGATGCTCCCATTGCGGATAGCTGTATGGATACCCCGGCATGTAACGGACAAGCGTCATGGAATGGCGTTTATGCAGATTCCACCATTCATCCTCGCGGTAATGCGTAAGCGAACCCCACATATCGAACATGCGAAAAGCAACCCAATCGTACCGATCCTGATCGATGAGGCTGCGAATTTGTTTTTTGGCGCGCTGCTCGTAGATTTCATCGGCGTCGACGGAAAGCACCCAATCAGGCTCGGTATCGGCAGCCTCCTGCCACAGCCGCGAGCGAAGCTTCCATTCCTGCTCGAAGAGAGGCTCTTCCAGCCGTACAAGCTTCTCCACCTTATCGAAGGAGCGGCAAATGTCATACGTATCGTCTGTGCTGGCATCATCTACGATAACGATCCCGTCGACGAAGCTGGATAGCTCGCCGAGCACCGCTTCTAAGTAGCGGCCTTGCTCGTTGCGCACCTGCATGATTGCAGTTAGTTTATTGCCGCTCGTTCGGCGCCGCCAAATTCGCCCTTCTCCCATCGTAGATTCACTCCCCTCTGCTCTCGGCTTCGGTGCTTGCTTCCGCTCCTGCTCCAGCAAGCTTACGAATGGCGTTATCCAGCTCGCTAAGCTCAAGGATGCTGCCAATCGCCTCGACCCGGCTCTCCGCCGCCGCTAACCAAGCGTGAATCGCTTCATGCCTGCGGCCTTGCAGCATCATTAGATAAGTCCCGTGCAGCAATTCATATTGCTGCTGCTCCTCGATCGAACGAATCGAAAGCTTCTCCATATGCTCCATCGCCGCTCCCAAACGCCCGATCTGAACATAAGCCTCAATAAGCAGCTTACTGGCGACCGGTTCACTGCTTGCCTGCGGCTCCAATAGGGGCACAGCTTGCCGATAGTCGTCATTAAGCCGATAGAGCAATGCTTTGGCAAGCGTCTCTTTGCCTTCTTGCAGCCAATCATCCATTAGATAAGCCTTCTGGCGGTCCTCGTCCGTTACAGCGGAATAGCTATAGGATCGAATAGCAGACCAAGTATCACCGCTCTTAAGCTGAATCGCCGACAGGAAGCGGTAGTAGTCAGTCAGCGCATCTTTATTGCCTTCCAATATGGCGAGTTGAAAAGCTTGCAGAAGCTCTTCCTCGGACTTGCTAAGATCATCAGCCAAATAACGAAATACGGCGTGAAAAAACAGCTCGCTCGCATTGAGGGGCTCACTGGCACTGTTTTCGAGTTTTGATTTGATCGATTTTGCATATCTCTCTGCAATGAATCGCTGCTGCAGCCGAACGAGAGGTCTCGCCATATAATCCCCGATCGTCCAGCTAAAAGCCTGCCGCGCGAACAAATCGCTCACCTCGTCGCTCCCATCAAGCAAGAAAACATCTTCTCTTTGGAACGATTGCTCCAAGTAATAGAGCTCGTTATTCGTGATGACCAGATGTCCTGCTGCACATAGCAGCTTGCGGCATTTCGACAGTAGTGCGCTCTCCGCTTCAATTGGGAAATGATCCAAGACGATAATCCGATGGGGGGACCATGCAAGGGCGGTGTGAAGCCAGTAAGGGTTCATGACGATTATAACCGCTGTGTTCCAAGGAATCGTATGAAGCTGCTCCAGCGGGATAAGGACAGCATGAGCCGGATAATCGGTTGCTGCTCGGTCGGTAACGATATAAGTGCGATGCTGACTCGTATAGCCGAGCAGCAGTTGTTGATAGAGCGGGGAGAACTGCTGCCAATCGCCGTCCGGAAAAATAACAAGAACAGAAGCCGTCAAGGTCGATTCACCATCCGTTCTTAAGAGAGATGGGGGCGTTCGAATTCCACTTCCGTACATAGGCTTGATGCGCGCTTTATGAAAGGTATGCGCGAGTCGGGGAGGGAATGCAAATAGATTTATATCAGCTTGGTCATCTCAGCACCCTCAATTTTGGGTTTTCATTAGCATCATTATAGGAAGCTAAATCGGGTGCTGCTTCCGTATGTGCATCAATAGCGGCATTTCAGGCTCTTAAACTCACCTATTGCTCGCATTTCCTCAAAAACGTCTTAATAGCGTCCCTAAATCAAACTAATCAGGGTTTGGACAGTATGGCAGCCTATTTAGTTTCCTAAAAGGCAACTATCGCTGAAGCCCAGTCGTATCTCTTCGAATTGCTGCCTTAATAGATGGGATTACCACATTGGCCAATCTCTCTTTGAATTGCGTTAGCAATTCAAAGAGAGATTGGCCAATTGGCATGGTATCCTACCTCTGAAACGCGGTCGCTCATCCTCGAATTTCATCGCTAAGTAGGATACCTTATAATTTCTCTGAAATTTGTGTATTATAGTAGGATATATATTCTCCGAGGGAAAGGTTGGTCTTGATGGAAAACGCAGTGGAATCGAAGTCATCATCCTCAAATTTTATTAAAAACATCGTAGTCGAAGATTTAAAGAGCGGCCGCGTACAGGAAATCGTCACACGCTTTCCCCCTGAGCCGAACGGCTATTTGCATATCGGACATGCGAAATCAATCTGTTTGAACTTCGAGCTTGCCGATGAATTCAAAGGCAAAACGAATCTTCGTTTCGACGATACGAATCCGCTTAAGGAAGACACGGAATACGTAGAATCGATTCAAGAGGACGTGCGTTGGTTGGGCTTCGAGTGGGACGAGCTTCGCTTTGCGTCGGACTACTTCGAGGAGCTGTACAATCGCGCAGTGCTTCTGATCAAAAAAGGAAAAGCTTACGTCTGCGAGCTGACAGCCGAGGAAATGCGCGAGTATCGCGGAACGCTAACCGAGCCGGGCAAGGAAAGCCCGTATCGCAGCCGCAGTGTAGAAGAGAATCTAGATCAGTTCGCGCGTATGCGCGCAGGCGAGTTCAAAGACGGCGAGAAAGTGCTTCGCGCCAAGATCGACATGGCTTCGCCTAACATTACGCTTCGCGATCCTGTCTTGTACCGTATCTCGCACGCCCATCACCACCGTACGGGCGACGCTTGGTGCATCTACCCGATGTACGACTACGCGCATCCGATCAGCGATGCGATCGAAGGCATTACGCATTCCATCTGTACGCTAGAGTTCGAAGATCACCGTCCGCTCTATGATTGGGCGATTGCCGAATGCGAGATGGAAGCGACGCCGCATCAATACGAGTTCGCTCGTCTGAACGTGACGAACACTGTAATGAGCAAGCGCAAGCTGAAGCAACTGGTGGACGAAGGAGTCGTTGTCGGCTGGGACGATCCGCGCATGCCGACGATCAGCGGACTTCGCCGCAAAGGCTATACGCCGGAATCGCTTCGGGCGTTCTGCCGCGAGATTGGCGTGGCGAAGAGCAACAGCATTGTCGATGAGCGCAATCTGGAGCACTTCATCCGCGAAGACCTGAAGCTCAAGGCACTCCGCACGATGGCGGTCCTTAAGCCGCTTAAAGTCGTTATCACGAATTACCCGGAAGGGCAAACGGAGCTGCTGACGGCAGAGAACAACAGCGAGAATGAAGCGATGGGCGAACGCCAAATTCCGTTCTCCCGCGAAATTTATATTGAGCAAGACGATTTTATGGAAAATCCGCCGAGCAAATACTTCCGTCTGTTCCCTGGCAACGAAGTGCGTCTCAAGCACGCGTACTTCATTACATGCCAAGAGGCGATCAAGGACGCTGACGGCAATGTAATCGAGCTCCGCTGCACGTATGATCCGCGCACGAAGAGCGGTTCCGGCTTCAATGAGCGCAAGGTGAAGGGCACCATTCACTGGGTGGAGGCGTCACAAGCGGTTGCAGCCGATTTCCGTCTTTATGAGCCGCTTATTACGAACGAAGCTGAAGAGGAAGGAAAGCCGTTCCTCGAATGTATCAATCCGAATTCGCTTGAAGTGCTGCAAGGCTTTGTTGAGCCGAATATGAAGGATGCGACGGGCGGCGACAAGTTCCAGTTTTTCCGCCACGGCTATTTCAATGTCGATCCGAAGGACACGACGACGGAGAAGCTGGCCTTCAACCGTATCGTTTCCTTGAAAAGCTCCTTCGACCCGACTAAAGCTTAATACGACACATTGCAGCCTGCCGAGCATATTTGCGAAGCAGGCTGTGTTATTTTCCGAGAGGGAGAAGGCCTATGACCGATCATGCTCAACAGCAGCGTCGTCTGCATGGCCTCGTTCTTGCCGGAGGCCAGAGCTCGCGGATGGGGACGGATAAGGCGCTCCTGCCAATCAACGGGAAGCCGTTGCTCTATCTTCTCGTTAAGCAGCTTGCCGCACTTGGGATGAAAGTGACGGTTGCGGCAGGCTCGCCTGATCGCGAGCAATCATACCAAGCCGCATTGGCCGAGCTCGCCCCGCAAACAATCTTTGCGTATGACCGTTACCCGGGCTGCGGTCCGCTCTCGGGTCTGCATGCCGGGCTGGCAACCATCGATACAGGCTGGGTGTTCGTCGTTGCATGCGATATGCCGACGATCTCACTGCCGCTGCTGGAGAAGCTGCGAGACACGCCTAGGTCATTCGGCGAGGGAGCGGGTGTAATACACGCCCCTGGTCAGCCGATGCATGCTCTTTATGAAGCAAGTGTGCATGTACAAGTGGAAGAGGCTCTACAGCGCGGCGATTACCGGTTCATGCGCCTGCTTGCGGCATTGCCAAGGATTGAAGTCACGCCGACGATAGAAGAAGCGTCGATCGCTTTCACGAATATGAATACGCCTGAGGCATACGCGCGTTATATCTCCGAGCTAGAGGAGCGGCCTTCTTGCTGAAGTCTATTGCAATCGGGACGGTCTCCCAGTTATTCGATTCTGAAGGGGAGCCTTTCAAGAAAAGCAGCGACAAATAACATCACGGGATAACATGTACGAGGTGAGCATAATGAAAAGCTTTCAGTACGAAATAGTCGATGCGCAGCCCGGCGACCTGCCGCGTATCGTCGAGATTTATAACTCTACCGTCGCGAGCCGGATGGTTACGGCTGATCTGGAGGAGGCAACCGTCCAGAGCAAGCAGAAGTGGTTCGACGACCATTCGCCGGAGTCGCGGCCGATGTGGGTGCTTCTAATAGAGGGACAACTCGCAGCATGGTTCAGCTTCCAATCGTTTTATGGCAGACCCGCCTACCAGGCAACGGCAGAAATTAGTATCTATATTGCGGAAGAATACCGCTCGATGGGAATAGGTTCGATATTGCTTGCCAGAGCGATAGAAGAGAGCCCGCGCCTCGGCATCCGCACGCTGCTTGGATTCGTATTCGGACATAATGCACCGAGCTTATCCTTGCTGCGTAAGTTCGGCTTCGCTGAGTGGGGATTGCTTCCCAAGGTGGCTGAACTGGACGGGATCGAGCGTGATCTTGCGATTATGGGGAGAAGAATATGAAACGTAAATTAGTCATTAGCGATATTCATGGCTGCCACGGGGCTTTGAACGAGCTGCTCGCGCTTATGAGCTACAAGCCGGGCGAGGATCAATTGCTGCTGCTTGGTGATTTTGTCGATAGGGGTCCGAACAGCCGGGAGGTCGTGGAGCAGGTCATCAAGCTGGTGAAGGATGACGGCGCGATCGCAATCAAGGGCAACCACGACGAGCGTTTCGTTGATGTGGTGCTGGAGAGAAGCGAGCAGGCGTTATATAAATTCACGGGTCATGGCGGACGCCAAACGGCAGAGAGCTACGCGGATGGAAGCCACTCTTCCTTGGATAAGCTGCTGTCCCAAATGAAGGCGACCGTGAAGCAATCTTATATGCACCATCTCGATTTCCTAGACAGCTTGCCGCTCTACCACGAGGATGAGCATTTCATCTACGTCCACGCGGGATTGAACCCGGCCTTCGACAATTGGAAGAAGCAGCCGGAGCGTGACTTTCTATACATTAAAGAGCCGTTCATCAAGCAGCCTACGCGTGTCGGCAAGACGGTTGTTTTCGGCCATACGAAGACGAGAGATATTCACGGCAAGTCTGACATTTGGTTCGGGGACGGAAAGATCGGTATTGACGGAGGCTGCTCGAACGGTTATCAACTGAATGGTCTCGAGATTCGGGGCAGAAATGATTTTAGAACCTATATGGTGCGAGGCAAACCGAAAAATAACACGGCTGCGAGGTGATCCGAAGCAACGTGTACAAGAAGGCTTACAGCAAAAGCATCCTATTTAACCTGATGCTAACGGTTGCCGCACTTATCTATGTCTTTATTATGTTCCATTTATTGCTATATCGCGATCGCTTCCATGGAGCCGGCTATTCATACAATATCGTTCCGCTCCATACGATCAAAAATTATATTTATTACCGCAATCATATGAATTGGAACATTTGGTTCACCAATATATTCGGCAATATTGTATTATTCATTCCTATTGGCATCTTCGCTCCGCTCTTACGCGTCAAATATCGGAACCCGATTAGACTTGCTGCCTTCACGATTGGTTGGATTGCGATCATCGAGCTTATTCAAATGCTCACGCATGTGGGCAGCTTCGACGTCGACGATATTATCTTGAATACGGTTGGCGCGCTGCTCGGGCTGATCTTTACGCATATTATGCTTTTTGTCTACGGAAAAGGTAAATAAAGAAGCCGACGAGGGAATGCCTCGCCGGCTGGTCATCCGAGTTAGCGCGTTATCTACCTACGCAAGCTTGAATATATTAATCGATTCATTCATTTGCTCTGCCAGGGCAGCCAGCGACTGGGAAGTCGCTGCAGTCTCTTCGGATGAAGCGGCTGTCTGCTGCGACGCAGCTGATATTTCCTGCACCGAACGGAATACGGTGGAAGACTGAGCGACTTGCTCTTCGCAAGCTGCGGCAATGTTCGTGACGCGCGAGGAAGATTCATTCACCATATGTATGATGTTGTCGAACGCTTGTCCGATCTGCTTGGATTGCTGCATCGCTTCGGAGACGGAGCGTACGCTTTCAACCGTATTGCTTTGCATCCCTTTGATGATAACCGTTATTTGCTTCGTTGCATCGCTGCTGCGCTCAGCCAGCTTGCGGACCTCGTTAGCAACGACAGCGAAGCCGCGTCCTTGATCGCCGGCCCGCGCCGCTTCAATAGCAGCGTTAAGCGCAAGCAGATTCGTCTGACTCGATATGTCCTCGATAACGGAGATGATGTCGCCGATCTTGCTGGAATCTTGCTCCAGCGCCGACATCTTCGTATTCACGACATTCATGCCTTCGATCGATTCGATGACGACGTTGCCGCCTTGCGTAGCGATAGCCGATGTTTTCTCTGACAGCTCTGCCGCTTCTTCCGCCGATGCCGCTACGTCATGAATGGAATTGGACAGCTCCATGAACAGCTCATTAACGGTCTGCGTCGACTGCGACTGCGAGATGCTGGTGCTGGCCATCTGCTGCATGCTGGCCGAGATTTGTTCGGAAGCGGCTGCGACGCTTTGCGACGAGATAACGGTGCTGCCAAGCAAATCCCGCAGTCGTTCAACCATATGATTGACGGATGCAGACAGCTGCCCGACTTCGTCCTTGGAGCGAATAGCTAATACATCGCCGCGAAGATCGCCCTCGGATATCATTCGGATCCGCGTTGCAATCTTAAGGACAGGTCCAACAATCATGCCGGACATCATAATAGCGAGCAGAATGCCGAGCACGATGGCGACAGCGGCGATGATGACGATTATGAGCTCCAGCGTCTTGCCGTGGCGCAGGACGGATTGGCTCGCCTCTTGCGTCTGTAATTCACGCTTGGCAGCGAGCTCGTCAAAGCCTGTGCTGAGTTCTCTTCCGATAGGTGTTACCGTGTCTTGCAATATTTGCAGCGCTAGCTCATCGTTGCCTGATTCTATAGCTGGAAATAGCGTTGATTCGATGTTCTCGCGCCAGGATTTGCTTTGTTCAATCAAGCTTTCCACTTCGTCGGAATGAGCGGTGGACAAAATATACTCCTGTACTTCCTTGCTCTCTTCCGTAGAGGCTAGAAACCGGGTTTTGTAATCCTCTTCATGGAAGAGCAGATAACCGCGAACCAAAGCGATTCGTTCTTGAACGTTCTTGCTAAGCTTCTCGTCATAACTAAGCAGCTTCACATCATGCTCGATCGTCGTCTCCACCTTGGTTACGAACTGCTCTACGTTCACATAGCAGACGATCACGATAGCAACGATCATAACAAGTAATACTCCGAATCCCGTAAATAGCTTTAGACGCAATGATTTCATTTTTCCCACTCCCGCGCATCATTTTGTTTTCTCTCTCTTTTTAACAAAGCGTGAACCGTATTGCACTTGCGGAAAAACGATCGGAATACTTTTCCTAATCGCGATGGATTTATTATATATGGGGGAAATATTGTTGTATATAGCAAATTTATAGTGAATAGGAGTCGGTTTATGAGGAAATTATCGGTATATATATACCGTTTGTTACAAATAAATCGATAAATAGTGATAAGATAATAAAATCAAACATTTTAATGAGTTGAAAGGAATGTTGTTCTGTGAGCAAATTTTGGAGTCCTTTAACGGCTTCGCTGGTTCCTTATGTTCCAGGCGAGCAGCCGAAAGATAAAACGTATATCAAGCTGAACACGAATGAAAATCCGTATCCGCCGTCTCCGAAGGTTATCGAGGCTATTCAAGCGGCGGCAGGCGATGATCTGAGATTGTATCCGGACCCTACCTGCGAAGCGTTAATTGGAGCGGTCGCGGACTATTACAAGCTGCCGGCAGGTCAGGTGTTCGCGGGCAACGGCTCGGACGAGATTTTGGCGTTCGCTTTTGCAGCTTTTTTTGATCCGGCGAAGACGATTTTGTATCCTGACATTACGTACAGCTTCTATAAGGTGTACGCGAAGCTGTACGGACTGCAATCGGAGCTCATTCCTTTGGATGATTCGTTCACGATTCATCCAGCCGATTATGCGAAGGAGAACGGCGGCGTCATCTTGCCGAATCCGAACGCGCCAACCGCCAAGCTGATGTCGCTGGACGATATCCGCACGGTGCTGGACAGCAACCCGAACCAAGCGGTCATTATCGACGAAGCCTACATCGACTTCGGCGGCGAATCTGCGATTAGCCTAATCCCGCAATATCCGAATTTGCTCGTCGTTCAGACGCTTTCGAAGTCGCGCTCACTCGCTGGACTTCGTGTTGGCTTTGCTTTCGGCAGCGAGGAGCTTATTGATGGACTGAATCGGATCAAAAATTCATTCAACTCCTATACAATGGACAGACTTGCTCTTGCTGGAGCGATAGCAGCCTTCCAGGATGAGGCTTATTTCCGTGAGACGACGGAGAAAGTTATCCGTACGCGTGACCGCGTAGCGGGCGAGCTTGCTGAGCTTGGATTCAAGATCACAGATTCGAAAGCAAACTTCGTATTCGCTTCTTACCCGGACAAGCCAGCAGTGTCGATCTTCCAGCAGCTTCGCGATAAAGGCGTGCTCGTCCGTTACTTTGCGCAGCCGCGCATCGATGAATACTTGCGAATCAGCATTGGAACGGATGAGGAAATGGACGCTTTCCTGCTGGCTATTAAGGAAATCGTGGCTGAGTAATGGAGGAAACGAGCGATAAGTATGCATGGTTCAAACGTTCGGCGCGGAATGCTTCGCTGCTCAGCGTCGCCTTCGCGCTTGTCACGAATGCGGTGTACGCCGCATCCTATTACGCCGCATTTGTTATCGAATATAGCTACATCATTTGCATGCTGTTAGCCGCAATATTTGCTGTTCCGATTATTTGGCTGTTCCGCAGCAGGCACTGGTACTTTCCCGTATTCATTGTGCTGCTGTGGATTCCTTTGAACCTTGTGATTGGGTTTGCGATATCGGGCCTGCTGCCGGAGGGCGGGGGCGAGATCGGTGATGGATTGGCGATGTTTTTCTTTTTTATCCTGAATCTTGTTTCGGTCGTCTGCGGTACGGCGGCGGGGATGATCGTCAATGGCATCTTGTTCTTTTCCCGTAAATTAAAATCGAATGATGTGTAACACTAAGAGTCTAATCGGAAACCTGATGAGGAGCCGATGAGGCTCTTTTTTTTTTGACTTATTGAATCTACTGTTCTATTATATAGTGATCCCTAACGTTCGTTAGGCAACGAACGTTAGTCGAATGGGAGTGATGGCATGGACGATAACTTAACGACGCCGGAGAAGATTAAGCTGGCTGCTCTTACCCATTTCACGGAATCCGGCTATGAAGGCGCGTCAATGTCTCAGATTGCGAAGGAGGTCGGCATCAAGACGCCTTCCATATACGCTCATTTCAAGTCGAAGGAGCAGCTTTTTCTTAGGCTTACGCAGCAGGTAATCGATGAGGAGTGGGAGCATTACAACACACTCTTGCTGCAGCTTCGGGATGAACCGGTCGAACGCAAGCTTTATCGTATATTCGACTTCTTCTCCGACTTCGCCCACCTATCGAGCGGTCAAGCGTTTCTGAAGCGAACGATGGTCGTGCCGCCGCGCCATTTGCGCGAGCAACTACGGACTGTCTTTCTTCAATATGAGGATCTATTGTCGGAGCGGATTGTTGAAATTATTCGCCAAGGGACTGGAGAAGGCATTTTTGCCGATCGGGATGAAGAGCGGATGGTCGCGGAGCTGTATGTTTTCGTAGACGGCTTGCTGGTGGAATATCAGTTTTATGACAGCACATTATTCGAACAGCGCAAGCAGCTTCTGTGGGAATCGCTATGGCAGCTATGGACACTTAACAACAAGGAAGGATGAATGGGTAATGGCATGGATTTATTTGTTATTGGCAGGTTTTCTAGAGGTGGGCTGGACGTTCGGGCTCAAATATTCAGAGGGCTTTACAGTTTTGGTACCGAGCATCATTACGGTAGTGCTGCTCGCTGCGAGCTTCTATCTGTTCGCCAAATCGATGCAGATTATTGAAATAGGGACTGCGTACGCAATGTTCACGGGAATGGGAACCGTCGGCACGGTTATAGCAGGCATATTATTTCTTGAGGAGGCCGTTGATTTCTGGCGGTTGTTCTTCATCGTTCTGCTTATATCGGGTATCGTCGGACTTAAGCTTGTCTCTAAAGACAAGAAGGAAGACCCTTCGCAGGAAACGCACACGGAGCAGTTAAGACAGCAGGAGAGGGCGTGACGATAAGATGGCATGGTTATTTTTGCTCCTATCGGGCTTAGGGGAGGTCGGCGGCGTTACTTTCATGAAGCTGTCGGACGGCTTTCGCAAATGGAAGGGTACAGTCGGCGCGATCGCGTCGGGCTTCGTTAGCTTTTTCTTCTTGTCGAAGGCGCTTCAGACGATCCCGATCAGTACAGCTTACGGGATATGGACGGGTATCGGCTCGGTAGGCGGGGTTGTGCTCGGCATGGTACTTTTTAAGGAATCGAAGGATTGGCGTAAAATTATGTTTTTGGCAATGATTATAACCGGGGTAATCGGCCTGAAGGTCGTAAGCGGCGGCGGACATTAAGCAGCCTTAAGCGGCGAGAGCCCGTTTCATCTTGTGAACTCTTTATTTTTGCAGAGGAACACCTTACAATGAAAGGGACTGGAAACGAATTGTAAGGAAAGGGAGCTCTGTCACCTATGGATGCACAAAGATTGGAATCATTTATCGATAAAATGAAGCATACGCTTCTGGCAGAGCTTGAGCTCGAAAGCGTAGACCCGGGCAATCCGATACATGTGAAGGCGATGCCGAAGGAATGGAAGCTGCTTGGAGCAGGCAACTATGCCAGCGTATTCTACCATCCCGATGACGCGGATATTGCCGTGAAAGTATATGCGCCTGGCCGTGAAGGCTGGGTTAGTGAGTGCGAGGTGTATCGCCGTATTGGCGATCATCCATCTTATTCGACTTGTTACCATGCCGGCGAGCATGAAGGGCATTACTACTTGATATTGCGCAGGCTGCAAGGCAAAACGTTGTACAATTGCGTGCTTGAAGGGATAACAATCCCGAAGAGCGTGATCGACGATATAGACCAAGCGCTCGATTATGCGCGTTCCCAAGGGTTATTTCCTCATGACGTTCATGGCAAAAATGTTATGGTAGCGGACGGCAAAGGAATTGTCGTCGACATATCCGACTTCTTGAAGGAGGAGCCATGCGCGATGTGGGACGACTTGAAGAAGGCATATAACCGTATTTATATGCCGTTCTTATCCAAGCATACAGTTGCCATTCCTGAATGGGTCATGAACAGCGTGCGCAAAGGCTATCGATGGATGAAGCATTCGCCGCTTGGCGGGCGCTCGTCGCAAGGAATAAGCAAATCATAACGAATGGCAACAGTAAGGCAGCGATTCCGATACGGATCGCTGCCTTCATTTGTTTCGTCTTCCGTTGCCCAGGCTAATGCTCTTTGTCGAACGCATCGAGCAGCGCCTTGGCTTGATCAAGATCTTTCTTCAATACATGAATTCGTTTCACAGAGCTGCTCTCGTTCGTAATCTTCGATTTCAGTCCGCCGGCCTTCAGATGCGCTTGCAGCCGATCAATCAGATCCGTTCTCGATCCGCCCTCCGCACGAATCGATACCCATCGATTCCAAAATGCCATGATTGTGTTCACCTCCTTTAAAGTTTTGTATGACAAAACTCGCATCGGAAGCATCAGCTTAGTTTTGCGCAGCAAAACTACTTCGGAGCCTTTGTGCAATCGGCACAATTCATATTTATTCAGTTACGGCACTAAATGATGACAACCGCTCGCAAAATTATGCGTCTGTCTCCTCTCCACTTTTTGCAGAGAATAGTTCGCCGCAGCGCACCGCAATATAATGACGAACGGCGTGCACCTGGCTATTGACAAATACAACTGTAACGGATAAAATTACAGTAAGAAGCAGGGAGGCCCGTTCATAGTGAACAGTGAATTTACGATTGCCGTACACAGTCTTGTATATTTGGCTTATTTGCCGGAACGAATGGCGAGCAGCGAGATGATTGCCGATAATGTCGGTACGCACTCCGCACGCGTTCGCAAGGTGATGAGCGCATTGCGTCGAAGCGGATACGTGAATACGCGCGAAGGTTCTGGCGGAGGATATCGTCTGACCATTGACCCAAGCATCGTCACGCTAGCCGACATCTACCGCGTCATGGCGCAGGGGTCGCTCATGCCTAGCTGGTGCTCAGGCAATCCAGAGATGGATTGCGTCGTCGGATCGAATATGAATCAAGTCATGTTCGGCATTTTCTGCAAGGCGGAGAAGCAGCTGGAGGAGCATTTTAGCGCAATTACGATTCAAGACGTGCTTGGCCAGATTCACGCCTGTTCGTAGCTTCTAATTGGTAAGGATGAGACGGGTTATCCCTTAATCATACACATTGTTTGGAGAGGATGATTGAAATGGCAGTAGCATTGACGAAAGATAACTTTTCCCAAAGCGTACAAAGCGGTGTATCCCTTGTTGACTTCTGGGCGCCATGGTGCGGACCTTGCAAAATGCAGCTTCCGATCGTAGAAGAGCTTTCCACTGAACTGGAAGGTCAAGCTGTAATCGCAAAAATCAACGTTGACGAAGAGCCTGAGCTTGCTTCGCAATTCGGCGTAATGAGCATTCCGACGCTTATTTTGTTCAAAGACGGTCAACCGGTTGACAAAATGGTCGGCGTACAAAGCAAAGACGCTCTGAAAGCAAAAATCGCTGGTCAACTGTAAGCAACAATAGGGTAAAAGCAAACGTCTAAATATCGTCTGGAATCAGTGCAATGCTGGTTACCAGGCGGTATTTTTTTTCATGCTGCGATTCATCTCTCTGCAATATATGCTAGAATAGGGAACATGTGGGTGCATAGATTCGCGTAAAAACGACAACAATTACACATTTTCACAACCTTTTCAGTTGCTTTCTAATAGAGAAGTTTAGTAGAATTAGAGGTATTGTGAACAATGGAGCGTCAACAAAAAACTACGATTTATGGAGTGATGATGGAGTGAACGCAGTCATTTCTGAGAAGGACGGCGCCGTTACAGGTGAGTCTCTGCGGAATGGAAATACGTCTTCAAAAATTTTGATCATAATACCGGCTTATAACGAAGAGCATAGCATAAGCCATGTTATCAAAGATGTGAAGACGCATTGCCCGTCTGCTCATATTCTCGTCATTAACGACGGCTCGAAGGATCGCACGAAGGAAGTAGCTGAAGCGAACGGCGCAGCCGTCATCACACTGCCTACAAATCTTGGTATTGGCGGAGCCATGCAGACCGGTTATCGTTATGCCCATCGTTACGGCTACGATGTTGCCGTGCAAGTGGACGGAGACGGACAGCACAAAGCCGAGCAGCTTCACCTTATTTTGTCCCCGGTACTGAGCGGCAAGGCTGACCTTGCGATCGGTTCGCGGTTTATCGAGCAAACAGGCTTCCAGTCGACCACGTCAAGACGGATCGGCATCAAAATTTTGTCGACGATCGTCAGCGCCATGACACGCAAAAAGGTGCTTGACGTGACGTCCGGCTTCCGTGCGGCTAACAAACGCGCGATTTCGGTGTTCCAAAGCGACTATGCAACCGATTATCCGGAAGTGGATTCGATCGTGCTCGTCAATCGCAGCGGACTTCGCACGAGCGAGGTAGCCGTAACCATGGAAGCTCGCACGGGAGGCACTTCATCTATAAATGCGATGAGATCGGTGTATTATATGATTAAAGTAACATTGGCTTTGTTCATTCGAAGCCTGAAACAAACAAAACCAGTCGAAGTTCAGTCGTAATCAAGCGGCATCAGTCGTTTATGTTTGAGGGGGAAATTCCATGCAAGCCTTGTGGATCATCACAAGTGTCGCTTTTCTGATCGTACTTATTATGTTAATTAATAGAAGATTGCTGCGCGAGCAATATTCGATGCTGTGGCTGTTGTTCGGCGTCGTCATGCTCCTCTTGTCCGTGCGTCCGCAAATTATCGATTCGCTTGCCGATTCGATCGGCGTCGATTATGCGCCCGCGCTCTTGTTCCTGGTCGGCATTCTGTTCTGCGTAGCGCTCATTCTTCACCTTACCGTGATTGTGTCGAAGCTGTCGGAGAAAGTCATTCGTCTGACGCAAGAGCTTGGCATTCTGCACCATGAGCTGCATGAGCGCAAAAGGTCGGAATCCTAATGGCTGCTTACGTTGTACTGGCTTTTAATATTTTGCTGCTCGTCTGCGGCCAATTGCTGTGGAAAACCGGAATGAACAAGCTGGATACGGCCAAAGGCGAATCGGTGGTTACTTTATTATGGTCGCCCCATATTTGGGGAGGGCTTGTTCTATACGGAATAGCAACGGTGATGTGGCTGTACGTATTGAAGAAGCTGCCGCTCAGCCTTGCGTATCCGCTTCAAAGCTTAGCCTACGTGCTCGGCATGGTGGCGGCGGTTTACTTGTTCCACGAGACCGTTCCGCTGCAGCGCTGGATCGGCGCGGGTATTATATTGGTCGGAGTTATCGTGTTAGCTTGGAAATAGGTTGGGTTATCGTCTGAGGGGGCCGTTTAATTTGTTGGAATGGGTACGGAAGAACAAAGTTTGGACGATAATGATCGTCCTGATTTTTTTGCTCGCTTTCTGGTTAAGAGCCGATTTCCTGACATCGGTTAAGCACAACATTTCGCATGACTCGAAGTATTATAATGAAATGGTTCACCGTCTAGTCGACAAAGGCATCTACGCCTACAAAGAAGAAGTGCCTAACGCGCGCGTAACGCCGGGTTACCCGCTCTTCATGACGGCCATGTATCTGATCGGCGAGCAGATCGGCGTCGAATATTTCCCGCTGATTCGTTGGGCGCAAGTGCTAATCAGCTTAGCTTCGCTCGCTTTGATGTATATCATTGCGATGCAAGCAACGAAAAACAAGTGGATCGCTTTGATTACCATTTTCATCGGCGCGATCTATCATCCGTTCATCTGGACAACTGGCGCGGTTCTCACAGAGACGTTGGCATTATTCCTGCTTATGGCATACTTGTCGATGCAGATGTATGCATTCAAGACGCAGCGCATTCGAGATGCGGCAATTGCAGGTCTGCTGCTCGGCTTAACCGTACTTGTACGGGCTGAGTTTTTACCGCTGTTCGTTCCTTTGTACGGTGTGTTCCTGCTTCAGCAGTGGAGCAAGAATAGGAAGGCGACAGGGATTGATCGCAAGCCGTTGTCTGACGTATTCAAAAAGATCGTTTTGCTCGGTGTCGTGACGGGTCTATGCTTGTCCGCTACGATGCTGCCGTGGTGGATTCGCAATATTGTGTCGCTCAATGAATTCGTACTTACTTCTTCGCAGTCCAATCCATTCTCCGCGGGTACGTATCCGGACAAAAACTACGAGGATCGTATTGTGCAGAAGGAAAAATGGATGACGCAGTCCGATTACGCATGGGCGCGCATTAAAGCAGGCTTTACGACACAAACATGGACGTACGTGAAGTGGTACACGGTTGGCAAGCTGAAGTATACATATAGCCATATGTTCTTCGGATCGGGACATTCTCCGATTTTCTATGCGTATCCGAAGGTCGCTTACTTGCATCTTCTCATCGTATACAGCAGCATTATTACGCTTCTCGGACTGATCTGGCGCTGGAGACATCCGGGCGTTATGCTGGCAGTCGTGCTCGTCATTATGTCTATGATCAGGCTCGTATTCGTGCCGGAATATCGGTATAATTTCACCGTCATGCCTATCTTTATTATTTTCTCCGTTTGGCTTGGCATATTTATATTACAGAAGCTATGGGGGCTCTTATCCAGTCGGAGAGCTGCTTAGCAAAGAAAGCTGTCTTCCTTCCCCTTGTGGAACGAAGACAGTTTTTTTTGTTTTTAATTGGGTGCAACTTCCAACCTGCTACTTCCGTTTTATAAGATGTAAGTAATGGAAAAATAAAGGAGGACGAAGTAGTGAGGCGCAATAATCGTACGAAGCTCGCAACGATTTTAACGGCTGCAATGATTATGGGTACATTGCCTGGACAAGCATTTGCCGATAGTGCCGACAGTGGAGGCGCTAGCGCGGCAGCGGGCAGCGAAACGGCCGTCCAAAGCGGCACGAATGCTCAGATTACGAAGGCCAAAGCAGAAGCTCTCGCCAGACAGTATGTGAACATTCCGAAGGAGTACACGCTCCAAGGGACTGGCTTCTCGTCAGAGCAGCTAGCGGTCGGGAAACGCAATACATGGAGTCTCGATTTTGTGAAGAAGGTAAACGGCAAGCAGCAAGGCAGCATCTATGTACGCATTCATGCTGATAACGGCCAGCTGTTGGAGTTTCGAACGTATGTCGATAACCCGTCGGCTAAACCAACCTATCCGCTCAAAGTGGAGAGGGGTGCGGCGCAGAAGCTTGCACTTGAGTTTATACATACATTGGCGCCTAATTACGAATCGCAAGTTAAGCTGAATACGGAATATGGTGTATCATTGCTGCCTCCGCTTACTGGTCAGGTTCGACATATGCTGCGGTTCGACCGGATCGTGAACGGCATTCCGTATGCGGATAACTACATTGAAGCGGAGATTGACAGCGAAGGACATATGATGAGCTATTCGCTGCGCTGGGATGAAACAATTGTATTTCCAAAGGTAAGCGCGACGCTTACAGCAGAGCAAGCGGACGCTAAGCTGCGCGCGGCAGCTAAGCCCGAGCTGGTGTATATCATTCCGTACAGCGCGAAGGGAGAGCGCAAGCCTGTTCTTAGCTACAAGCTGGACTCCTTGGCGATTGATGCCGTGAGCGGAGACACGAAGGACCGTACGAACATTTCGTATTATCGTCAAGGCACGGTATCTACGACTCCGTTGACTGCGAAGCCGGATGGGACGAAGCCATCGAATAGCAATATTACGGAACAGCGTGCGGTGGAGCTTGTGAAAGCAGCCTTCAAGCTTCCGGCAGATGCCGTGCTGTCGCATTCCAATTACAGCGAAAATAAGGACGAATACTCGGGCAAAACGAATGCCTATTGGGATTTGAACTGGACGATTACGAAGGACGGTAAGGAGCAAGGTTTCCTATCAGCCACAGTCGACGGCCAGTCGGGTGCCGTTCGCAACTACTATAATTACAATTATTCGGCGTCTCCCGAGAAGGGAGAGACAGACAAAGCGCCTGTATCGCTGCAGCAGGCAATGGAGCTGGCGTCGGCAACGGTTAAGAAGCAGTTGCCATGGCTAACGCATGAGCTTTATATCGTCTCCCATAAACCAGAAACATATGAAGGCAAGTCCGCCGGCGAGATCGGATCATATCGAATCGAGTTCGTTCGCAAAGTTCATGGGGCAACCGTGGAATATGACAATGTTGGCGTATCGATTGATTCCCGTACGGGAGAAGTGACGGATTACAATGGAAATATCGCAGACTTCGATTATCCGGCTTCACCGCCAGGCGTCATCACGAAAGATGCGGCCATCTCGAAGTGGCTAGGCTATTACCGCACGGAATTGGCTTACCAGCTCGTTCAGCAATATTGGTGGGAAGGTCAGCCGATTCCGTATCAAAAAATGTTAGTGTTGATCGCGGCAGGCGAAGCGAGCGAGTCGCAGCTTACGACGAAAAACGAAGCGGAGCTCGTCTACCGTCTCGTACCGCGTCCGCTTGACGAGAGCATCTTCCTCGATGCGGAAACGGGAAGCTGGCGGAATCGCGAGACCGGCGAGGCGACACAACTCGAGAAGCCGAAGGCAACCGACATCGAGGGCCATTGGGCACAGCGTCAGCTTGAGCTGATGGTAGCTTACAAAGCGCTTGATGTGAAGGATGGCAAGGTGCGGCCGAGTGAACAGGTTACGCGGGGCGAGCTTATCAAGATGCTTGTGCTTGCGCGCAATAGCGGAAACTCTCCAATGTACGACATGGGAACAGCTTCGGCAGCGCTGGAGAAAGCTTCATTCGACGACGTTGCGGCGGATTCCAGTTACTTCGTCTATGTAGAGAGCGCGCTGGCGCAGAACTTGATCGACATCGGCGATGGCTCCTTCAATCCGGACGGCAAAGTCAGCCGCGATGAGATGTCGAAGCTGATTGTAAGAGCGCTTGGCTACAATGCGCTTGCGGAGTACGATCATATCTTTAAAGCGAGCTTCAAGGACTCCGATCAGATCGAGAACAAAGGTCAGGCCGCGATTGCGGTAGGACTGAAGATCATGAGCTTGTCAGACGGCAAGTTTTTGCCTGGGAAGCTGGTCACCCGCGCCGAAGCGTCGGTAGCGTTCTTCCGCTACTTGCAGACGCGTGCGGATTTGGCTGAAGCGCCGCTGAGGATGTAAATTATTTTAGTAATTGAAAAGGGATGGAGCAGGCGGTATTTCTGCTCCATCCTTTTTTTCGTGTTTCGCTGCACTTTTTGCAACAGATAGGCTCAAAATGGGCTTTCATTAGCTCCTCGTTGCAGAAACTGCAATAGAATATGATATCTTGATTCTGTATCGCCCATGCAGACCTGGTTCTGTTGCATAATGTGCAATCAGAGCTCGGCAAAGGGGGCTACTAGCCCCCGTCTGTTGCAGAAAGTGCAACGAAGACAATGGCGTTAATGGTTATGGATGGTTTGGAGCGCGTGGAGGCTGCGCGGGAAAAGGTCTCATTTGCAACAGCTACAACTAACAACTTGTACGTACAATTAGGCGGCATCATGCTATAATACCCTCTAGAAATGACAAAGGCAGGGGGCATCCAGTGAAAACGAGGGACAACGTGAAGAAAGTTTTCGTATATTTGCGGCACACGTTTCTGGACCGGACGATTATGCGGACGATACTCGTATCTTATTTACTCGTAAATGTGCTGCTTCTGCTGCTGCTCGGCTACCTGTCCATCAAGGACTCCACGAAGATGATAACGGGCGAAATCGTCAGCTCCAGCAACAAGGTGATGGAGCAAGCGGCGCTTGGTCTTAGCTTCAATCTGGAGGAGTCGAAGCGGTCGCTCGTCATGCTGGCAGGCAACCACTCCGTTATCACGATGATGAAGGAGCATCAGAAGATCGGCATCGAGAGCAGGCTTCAGCATGAGCGCAACATTGCCGAGATTGCGCAGGGAGTAAGCACCTATCAGACACTGATCAGCGACGTCCTTATGATAGGCGAGACGGGGTACGTCAACAATTTGGACGGACGCAAAACGTTACAATGGGATTACCCTTTCCAGTCGCAACCGTGGGTGAAACAGACGTTCGAGCGTAATCCGCAAGGCAGCTTTTTCAGTATTGGCGTCCATATGCAGGACTATTATCTGTCGACGGATATTACGCGTTACAATCAACCGGTGCTGTCGGTGGTGTTGCAAGTTAAGGGCTATCAAGGGCAAATTCTCGGGGCGGTTATTGGGAATCTGGATTTGGGCAAAATCAACGGCATGTTCGAGCAAAGCGCTTATCAAAATAAGGGCAGCATCTTCCTAATTGATGAGAACCGCCATATTATCGTCCATAAGGACAGCGCTAAGATTGGACAAGTACTCGACTTTCCTTCGGAAGAGAAGCTGTACGAGCATCCTTCGGGCCATTTTCAAGAAAATATCGACGGGGTTGAGACGCTCGTCATTTATCAGCCTATCGCCGTCAGCGGCTGGAAAATGATCTCCACCGTACCGATGTCCGATATTACGAGCCAGTCGCAGCCGCTCAAGACGAATCTGGGTCGCATCCTCTACTTATGTTTGATTGCGAACACGCTTATCAGCCTGCTCATTACGCTGCGCATTTCGCTGCCGGTGAGGAGATTGATGGCGACGCTCGACAGAATGGGCGAGGACGATTCGTTGTACGTGAAGCCGCGCGATTATCGTTACAGAGAGCTTAATCAGATCGGCGACAAATTTAAAGGGCTGATGGGCCGGATTGATTTGCTCATTAAGCAAAACTATTTGACGCAAATTAACTTGAAGGAAGAAGAGCTGAAGACGCTTCAAGCGCAGATTAATCCGCATTTTCTGTTTAATACGCTGCAGCAGCTGCAGACGGAGATCGTATGCGGCAATACCGAGGAATCGAATCATATCGTGCTGTCGCTCAGCAACCTGTTCCGGTACTCCATGAAACGTTCGGCGGAGGAAGTTGAGCTGGAGCGCGAGATCAATAACGTGTCGGACTACTTGTATATTCTCAATAAAAAATACAATAACGGTATCCGTGTATCGTTCTCCATTCCGGACCGGGACGTGCTGCGCCGCAAAATACCGAAGCTGACGCTTCAGCCGATCGTTGAAAATTCGATTCGTCACGGCTTCGGCGACCATATCCGGGAGGGTGCCATCCATATTAAAGCGGTCGGCGGCCGCAAGGGCGTACTGATCGTTGTATCCGACAATGGACAAGGCATGTCCAAGGATCGTGCGGCCGAGTTGACCCGGCATATTAACAGCACGACGCAGAAAAGCGACAATATCGGCTTATACAATGTGAATCAACGAATTAAGCTCAAATACGGAGAACCGTATGGCATCCGCATCTATAGCAAGCAGGGAGTGGGAATGAGAGTTTCTATCCTGCTGCCCATTATGGATTAATTCACATCAAGGATGAAGGGAGAGAGAAGGATGAAGCTGCTTATTGCGGACGATCAGCAGTCGCTGCATACTTTTTTGGATAAAATGATGAATTGGCAGTCGCTCGGCATTACGGAGATTAAGCATGCGTACGACGGACGGGAAGCTGCCGAACTTGCCGAGCAGTGGCAGCCGGAGCTGCTCATTATCGACATTCAAATGCCGCACTTGAACGGCATCGAGGCATTGAAACAGCTGCAGCAGCTGTCCCATAAGCCGAAAACGATCATATTGAGCGCTTACGATGAATTCGAATATGCTCGGGAGGCGCTTCGGCTAAGCGTTGCTCAATATTTGCTCAAGCCGGTCGATACGGCACAGCTTGATTCAGCGCTTAAGGAGCTGATTGAGGAGCTGAAGGCGGAACAAGCGACGATGCTTGGCAGTGCGATAACGAGTTACTTCAGGCAAGAGCAGGAGCAAAGCGGTGACGAGGAGAGCGATCTTACGACGGCGAGGTCAGCATTCCCTTTGCTCGGGATTAAACGATATATCATTGTTCAGATGACGGGAGAGCAGTTGCATAAGGATGGGCTAGTTTCTTTATTGAAACGGATGGAGTCTGTGTCGGAGATAAAGGTTCTTGCGCAGGTGCATTCGCTTAAGTTCGCAGCCGTACTTGGGTTGACCAGCGATGCCCGGATGGACGAGCTCGTGAAATTAGGGGAGACAGCTGCATTGTCCTGGCAATCCGATTATCCGCAATGTCGCGTCATCATAGGACTTAGCTCGATTGGCGATACACCGGAGGAGCTGAATGCACTGCTGGCACAAAGCAGCGTTGCTGCGGCAAGCGGCTTCTATTCATCAGTCATGGTTCAAGTCGGCAGTGAGGCCGCCAAGTCAGAGGCGTGGACCATGCAGCATTATGAGCAGTTCGATAAGTCGTTCGAGGAAAAGTTCTCGCTTGCCTTCCCGCAGGAGGCGATGAAGGACATTGTTGCTGCTTTGTTCAACGTTTTTAGAGCGCTAAGGCTGGAGTCGGATCAAGTATACCGCTTATGCAAACATTATTTGACGATGGCCGAGCAAGCGATGAGCCGTTCGAAGCGCTTCACGACGGATAATGAACCGGTAACGCTGGAGAGGCTGAGGAAGCTTCATACCGCTGCCGAGCTGGAGTCCTATTTCTACGCTATAATCGATAGCTTGGTTGTCAGAACGGATCACGCCGCCGAGCGGACGGAAGAAACGATCACAAGAATCAAATCGCATATCGAGCTGCATTACGAAGAAGATTTATCGCTGCAGTCCGTCGCTGATACGTACGGTTTGGATAAATATCAGCTAAGCCGCATGTTCAAACAGCAATTCGGGATCAACTACTGGCAGTACGTGACGCAGATCCGGATGGATAAGGCCGCGGAGCTTCTGTCGGGTACGAATTTGAAAAACAGCGCTATTGCAGAGATGACCGGCTTTGTCGACGAAAGTCATTTTAGCAAAACGTTCAAAAAGCACTTTGGGGTCTCGCCAAAAGATTACCGTGGGGGCAAGCATCAACCGCCCAATATGTAAGCGTGCAACAAAGTACAAAAAACCGTGCAACGATGTAAATTCAAGAGCCCCTATTAAAGCGTTATCATAATGGTGAAAGTGCTTACAAAAACTCGTTAACAGGGGGAATACAGCATGAGAAAATCAAGTTTATTGCTTTTGATCGCCATGATGGCGGTGACGCTTGTCCTATCCGCTTGCGGCAGTAACGGCAACAAAGAGGGCGAAGCGGGCGGCGAAGGTACCGGCACAGACAAAAAGGTAAAGCTAAGTCTGCTCTCGTGGAACAATGAAACCGAAATGAAGCCGGTCATTGACGGTTTCACGGCGAAATACCCGAACATCACGATCGACTTCCAGACGGCTCCGCCGGTTAAGGACTATATCGCCAAGCTGCAAACGATGCTGCTGTCCAACTCCGCGACGGACGTGTTCATCATGGCGGCCGAGAACCGCAACGAGCTGATCGATGGCGGTTATGCGCTTGATATGACGGATCAGCCGTTTATCGCCAAGATGACGGACGCAAGCAAAGGCATGTTCACTCGTGACGGCAAAACGTATGCATTCTCCCAAGCCGGCTGGGTAGGCGGCATCTATTACAACAAAGAACTGTTCGCGAAGGTTGGAGCGACGGAAGAGCCGAAAACATGGCAGGAGTTTATCGACCTGTGCCTGAAGCTGAAAGAAGCCGGAATCGTACCGCTGTATGATAACGCAGGCGATATTTCCACCATTCAAGGTGCTCTTGTAGCTAGTCAAACGTTGTCCGGCAATCCGGACTATGACGCTAAACTGTTCGCAGGCGAAGCGACGTTCGCCGAAGGTTGGACGAAGCCGCTGCAAATGTGGAAGGAAGGTCTGGTCGACAACAAAATCATTACTTCCGATATGATGGGCTTGACTGCCGATCAAATGGTTAATGAATTCGCAATCGGCAACGTAGCGATGATTCAAGGCGGGCCATGGAACATTCCGGCTATCGAGAAAGCGAATCCGGAGCTGCAATTCAGCATGATGGCAATTCCAGGTGCCGAAGCAGGTCAAGACTATTATGCAGGCGCTCCGAACGTAGGTTTCGCGGTAAACAGCGCTTCGAAAAATCAAGACGCGGCTATTAAGTTCGTTGAATACATGTCTACGCCTGAAGGCTTGGAAAATTTCGAAAAAGGCACGGGTCAAATCATTACGCTTCCAGGTTATGAGAGCAAAGTGCACCCCGCTCTAGAAAAAGCGTACAAAGAAGGATTACTCGCAGGCAAATTCTATCTCCCGATGGTTTCTTGGCCGAGACACCAAGAAGCGCTTCGCAATCAGATGGTCGTATCCGTACAGGACCTGCTCGTCGGCAAAGGCTCGATTGAGACGATTACAGGGGCAATGGACCAGAAGCTGAAAGAGATGGAAAGCAAATAAACAGAGACAGTGAGCGGCATTAGAGGGGAGCAATCCCCTCAGCCGTATCATGAGGGAGGGAGCCTGCGAGATGAAACTGCTAAGATCTTTCCAGTACCAAGTTTTTCTTATTCCGATTATGTTTTTCTATACGGTATTTACGATCTACCCGCTTATCAAATCGTTTTTATTCAGCTTGACGAACTTTAACGGTTATTCGAAGGAATACGATTTCGTAGGTTTGACGAATTATGTGAAAATTTTCAAGGATGCCGCGATTATATCGGGTATTTCCTACACGCTCTTATTCGCAATATCGACAACGATTCTGACCACGCTGCTGGCAATTGTGCTGGCGCTCGTGCTGGACCGGAATTTTTATACAAAAAACATTCACCGTGCGATCTTCTTCTTCCCGTCCATTCCAAGCGGTCTAATCCTTGCATACGTGTGGGGTTTCATCTTGTCGCCGATCGCTTCGGGCGTGTTGAATAACGTGCTTCACACCTTGTTCGGAGCAGGGCCGCAGCCTTGGCTGTCCGATCCGATGTTAGCCAAGATGTCGACCATCCTTGTTGCGGTATGGGCGGGTGCTGGCTGGCATGCGGTATTGTATCTCGCCTTTCTGCAAGGCATCTCGAAGGATTATTACGAAGCGGCTTCGATTGACGGGGCTAACCGCTGGCAGCAAATCCGCAGCATAACGCTGCCGCTGCTGGCTCCGGCCATGACGATCAGCGTCATGCTGCTCCTCACGGGCGGTCTCAAAGTATTCGAAATTCCGTTCGCGCTGACGAAAGGCGGTCCGGGCTTCGAGACGCATACGATTACGCAGGTTATCGTGCTTCGCGGCATCTCCGAAGTACAATTCGGACTCGCATCCGCCATGTCTATCGTGTTCTTCCTGATCGTGCTGGCGCTCACTTACTTCCAAGTGACGGTCATGCAGCGCCGAGAGGAGAAGATGTTATGATGACGGAGAAAAACCGCAAAAATTGGCTGCTTGATATCGTCATGCTGCCGGTCGGCGTTATTACGTTTTTCCCTTTCTACTTAATCATCGTCAATACGTTGAAAACACCGGTCGAGACGGCGAGAAATCCGCTCAGCCTGCCGACGAAGCTGAACTTCGACAATTACGAGCGCGTATTTACGGAAGTGCCGCTGCTGCAAAGCTTCGGCAACAGCTTGATCATTACGGTCATATCAGTGCTTCTCATGGTTCTAATCGGCGCGATGGCGGCGTATCCCATCGTCTTCAACCCGGGTAAGACGAACCGTATTATTATGGGTTATTTGCTGGCGGGTTTCCTCATTCCGTTCCAAACGACGCTTATTCCGCTATTCGAGCTGATGACGCAATTCCACCTTGTCGATAAGCTGTACGGTATTATGTTCATTTATATGGGAGGCTCGGTATTCGTCTTCTTCTTAATGATGGGCTATATGAAGACGGTGCCGAAGGAGTTGTCCGAAGCGGCGACAATCGACGGATGTACCGTTTGGGGTATCTTCTGGCGTATTATTTTCCCGCTGCTGAAGCCGATTACGGTTACAGCCATCATTTATCAGACGATGTGGGTGTGGAATGATTTTCTCGCGCCGATGCTGTTCCTTAACTCGTCCGACAACGCGACGCTTGTCCTGCAGGTATACAAAGCCAAGGGTGAATTCGCCGTTGATTGGCCGTTATTCATGACGTTGACGGTTATCGTGCTCATTCCGATCTTCATCTTCTTCATACTGATGCAGAAGCAGATCGTAAAAGGAATTGTCGGCGGCGCTGTCAAAGGTTAATCAGTAGCACTAAGGTGGATTTAATAACGAAGGAGACGATAGCTGCATGAACGCACCTTTATTTCGAGATCCTATCTATGACGGGGCGGCCGATCCGGTCGTCATTTGGAACCGCGAGGCTCAGGAGTGGTGGATGATTTATACGAATCGCCGGGCGACGGCGGAGGGCACTAAGTTCGCTTGGGTCCACGGCACTGATCTCGGAGTGGCTTCCTCGCGAGACGGAGGCAACAGCTGGCTGTACCGGGGCACGCTGCAAGGGCTCGATATCGAATGGGGACGGAACACGTTCTGGGCTCCGGAGATCTACTGGCATGACGGCTTGTATCACATGTACGTTAGCTATATTCAAGGCGTGCCTGTCGATTGGCCGGACCACCGCCGCGACGTTATGCATTATACGAGTCCGAATTTGCTCGACTGGACATTCCGTTCCAAGCTCGCGTTAAGCTCGTCCCGCGTCATCGATTCATGCATTCATGAGCTGCCGGGCGGCGGCTTCCGCATGTGGTACAAAGACGAAGACAACGAGTCGTTTACTTATGCGGCGGACAGCGAAGATCTGTACGAGTGGAAGGTTGTCGGTCCGGTCATTACGGGACGCGGCCACGAAGGGCCGAATGTGTTCTGGTTCAAAGGCTCTTATTGGATGATTGTCGATGAATGGAGAGGCCAAGGCGTATTCCGGTCGGATGATCTGGATACGTGGGAGCGTAACGGACTCATTCTTGACCAGCCGGGAGCGCGCGAGGATGATGGAGGCATTGGCTTCCATGCGGATGTCGTCGTGCAAGGCGATAACGCCTATATTTTCTACTTCACTCATCCGGGTAGAAACGGAGCGTTGAATAACGAAGGGCAAGAGAGGCAATACGAGAGCAGGCGTTCATCTATTCAAGCCGCCAAGCTTGATTTCGTTGACGGCAAGCTCGTGTGCAACCGCGACGAGCCGTTCGAGATGAATTTGCTGCCTGAAAATAATTAAAGAAAGGGGGCTGTCTTTGGGACAGCCCCCATTTGTCGCATTTAGACTGGAAATCATCCAATCTAATCCACCAGACGGATCAAGAAAGACTCTTTGATTGGAATACATCCAACCTAATCGAACTATTTTACTCGTTTTCGCTCTTGTGCGCTCATTTGCCTGGACATAATCCACTCAAACGGCATCCATGATACGATTTTGCTCATTAGCCTGTATGAAATCCAATCAACGACAATTATAGTGCGAGCTGCCCTCTTTTGGGATAACACCTCTTTGCGTGATTAATCCGTTTTTTCTTTTTCGTGGAGAAGTTGGAGACGGACTTGGCATCTTCGACGTTGTCGTTGACGAAGGCCATGTCCTGATTCTTCGCTTTCATATGCGTCGTGCCTTTGTAATTGCCTTTGTGCGTTTGATTTTCCATGCTGTCATCTCCCTGTATGAGGCTGCGATAACTCGCTCCACGGTATTATTTCCTGTGAACATAAGCGCCATTCCAGCCTTTCGGACTTTCAAAGTGGAGGTTGCTGGGGTATAATGACGGAAGTTGTTTACTTTCGGGAAAATAGGGGTGTCATATACATGGCTTTGAAAGCAGGAATCGTCGGCTTGCCGAACGTCGGCAAATCGACCTTGTTTAATGCAATTACGCAAGCGGGAGCTGAATCCGCAAACTATCCATTCTGTACAATCGATCCTAACGTAGGTGTCGTTGAGGTGCCGGACGAGCGTCTGGATAAACTCGTTGAGCTCGTTACTCCTAAGAGCATCGTGCCAACGGCATTCGAATTCGTTGATATTGCCGGCCTCGTTGCAGGCGCGAGCAAGGGCGAAGGACTTGGCAACAAGTTCCTTGCGCACATCCGCGAGGTTGACGCGATCGTTCACGTCGTTCGCTGCTTCCAAGACGACAACATTACGCATGTAGCTGGCAAAGTAGATCCGATCAGCGACATTCAGACGATTAACCTTGAGCTTGTGCTTGCCGATCTCGATTCGGTTGAGAAAAAAATTGACCGCTCCCGCAAAAACTTAAAGGGCGGCGACAAAAAGATTGCTTTAGAGGTTGAAGTGCTTGAGCGCGTTAAGGAAGCGTTGTATAACGATTTGCCTGCACGCAGCTTGGACCTTAGCGAAGAAGAGAAGCTTGTCATTCGCGACCTGCACTTGCTGACGATGAAGCCGGTGCTGTATGCGGCGAACGTAAGCGAATCCGAAGCGGGCGATACGGACGGCAACGAATACGTACAGAAGGTGCGCGAGTTCGCGGCGCAAGAAAATGCAGAGGTTGTTCCAATCAGCGCGAAGGTGGAGTCCGAGATTGCCGAGCTTGAGGGCGAAGACAAGGAAATGTTCCTTGAGGAGCTCGGAATGGCCGAGTCCGGTTTGAACCGTCTTATTAAAGCGGCTTACAAGCTGCTTGGCTTATACACGTACTTCACGGCTGGCGTACAAGAGGTTCGCGCTTGGACGATCCGCAATGGCACGAAAGCGCCGCAAGCGGCAGGCGTTATTCATACCGACTTCGAGCGCGGCTTCATCCGTGCCGAGGTTGTATCGTTCACGGACCTGGCTGCTGCCGGTTCGATGGGCGTTGCCCGCGAGAGAGGCCAAGTTCGCCTCGAGGGTAAAGATTACGTCGTGCGCGACGGCGACGTTATGCATTTCCGTTTTAACGTGTAGGAGGAATAGAAGGGTGTCTGGCAGGACGCGCGTTGGCGTAGGCTTGCCGAGACGCCCTTTTTTGCAGAGTAATACGCGGTTTGGTGTAGCATGTAATGCGGCCTCGGCATACGTAATGTACAGTGAGGTTCATATACTTTCCTATACGTCAAAAAAGCACCTGTCGATACGCGGCATCAGGTATGATATAATAAGGAATATCCTAATGGAATAAACAGAGGTGAATGATTGTGATAGACCGTTTACAAGCGCTCGCCGACCGGTATGAGAAGCTAAGCGAGCTGTTATGCGATCCGGATGTATCCAGCGATCCGAAGCGGCTTAGAGAGCTTTCGAAGGAGCAGTCGGACTTACAAGAGGCATACGATGCCTTTACGGAATATAAGCAAGTGTCAGAGCAGCTCGACGACGCCAAAGTCATGCAAGGCGAGAAGCTCGATGATGAAATGCGCGAAATGGTGAAGATGGAAATCGACGAACTTAGCGCGCGCAAGGAATCGCTGGACGAGAAAGTCCGCATTCTATTGCTGCCGAAGGACCCGAATGACGACAAAAACGTGATCGTGGAAATTCGCGGCGCGGCTGGCGGCGACGAAGCTGCATTGTTCGCTTACGACTTGTACCGGATGTACACGAAGTACGCCGATGCACAAGGCTGGCGCGTAGAACTGATGGAGTTTAGCGAAAATGATTTGGGCGGATTTAAAGAGGTTATTTTCATGGTGCAGGGCAAAGGCGCGTACAGCAAGCTGAAGTACGAAAGCGGCGCTCACCGCGTACAACGTATTCCCGCAACGGAATCGGGCGGCCGCATTCATACGTCGACTTCGACGGTTGCGGTAATGCCGGAAGTTGAAGAAGTCGAGATCGAGATTCTCGACAAAGATATTCGGATCGATACGTTCTGCTCCAGCGGCGCAGGCGGACAGTCCGTTAATACGACGAAGTCGGCCGTTCGCGTATTGCACGTACCTACGGGCATTATGGCGACTTGCCAAGACGGCAAATCGCAGAACGAGAACAAAGCGAAGGCGCTGCAAGTTCTTCGTGCTCGTATTTCCGATATTCGCCGCCAAGAGGAAGAGGCGAAATATTCGGGTGAGCGTAAGAGCAAGGTTGGTACAGGCGACCGCAGTGAGCGGATCCGTACGTACAACTATCCGCAAAGCCGCGTAACCGATCACCGTATCAACTTGACGCTGCACCGCTTGGATTCCGTTATGAACGGCGATATGGCTGACATTATTTCATCGCTGACGATTGCCGAGCAAGCGGACCTGATGGAACGCGACATGGGTTAAGATAACAATCAATGCGCTGGATTCCCGCTGCGATTGCTCTCTAGAAGAGCGAGCGCGGCGGAGGTCCGGCGTTTTTTGCTTGGATTGGTAGGAATGAGCAGGGATAAGCATATTATGCGGTGCGAATGAGCGGAATATGGAGCAGCAGCTGATGCTGCGACGGGAATAGGGAACAACGGGAATTATGATTAGGCGTGAAGAGTATGGAGGGTGCTGGGATGATGGGCGATGTTGTTGGTGGAAATGGGGCGGCGCAGTGGTTAACGCTGCGCGATGCGATGCTGCACGCGACGAACGAGCTTGCGGCGCACGGGGTTGAAGAGGCGCGCGGCAATGCGGAGCTGCTGCTGCTGCATGTGCTCGGTATGGAGCGCTCGCAGCTGCTGCGCGACTATGGCGAGCTATTCCCGGCGGATAAGGCGGAGGCATGGACGGAGCTGGTCCGCCGTAAGGCGCTGGGCGAGCCGATTCAGTATATGATCGGCGAGCAGTGGTTCTACGGCCGGCCGTTCGCGGTCACGCCGGCCGTGCTTATTCCGCGGCCGGAGACGGAGCTGCTCGTAGAGGCCGTGCTTGAGGCGGCCGACAGGCTCTGGCCGCCGGAAGCCGCTGCCGTGCCGACGGTCGTCGACGTCGGCACGGGCAGCGGCGCCATCGCCGTGACGCTAGCTTCGCAGCGTCACGGATGGCGCTTATGCGCGTCCGATCTATCGCCGGACGCGCTGGCAGTCGCCCGCACGAACGCGGCCCGCCATGAGGCGGACGGCCGCATTGCTTTCGTGCAGGGCGACCTTCTCGCGCCCTTCGTGCCGGGGCGCGACAATACTGAGCACGCCGGGCTGCGCATCGACGTGCTCGTGTCCAATCCGCCGTACATACCGGCGGCGGATATGGAAGGGCTGCAGCGCGAGGTGCGCGACTATGAGCCGCACCTCGCGCTGGTCGGCGGCGAAGACGGGCTTGACC
>NZ_JBANSP010000036.1:0-55805 GCF_037167145.1 Paenibacillus sp. YIM B09110
CTCCGCTCGACTTGCATGTATTAGGCACGCCGCCAGCGTTCGTCCTGAGCCAGGATCAAACTCTCCATAAAGGTAGTTCGACTTGCTCATTACTTAACTAGCTAGAAGTTTTCTTTTGGCCGAAGCCAAGAAGAAATCTTCAAATTTTTGTTTGGATTTTGACGTGATCCATTTGTTCAGTTTTCAAAGAACTTGCTGTCACATTTTGTCGTGACAAGAATTCATGATATCAGCTTTCGTCCATCGTGTCAACAGCTTGTTTTACTTTTTTAAAAAGCGTTTCAAACCGTTTTTCGCAATGCCTCCGAAGCGACAAGAAATAATTTAACACATCCGCAAACGAAATACAACTTGTATTTTTTTACAATCGTTTCTATTCGATATGAGATGTATCCTTCATGATCCGCATCCACTAATTGACAATGATTCTCATTGCACATATCATGATGGATAATGCTTGCATCATCTATGATCAGCTCGTCAGTTGGGAGTGTCCTTCATTGCATAACCTCTTTATCAATCCTGTTTCTCAGCTTGTTTTTAACCATATGAATGAAGGGGTCGTGATCTACGATCCGTCTGCCCGGCTCATTCTTTGTAATATAACTGCAGCAAAATACGGATTCGCAGCTACATCGGATAACGCTAACCAGCGTAATCCGCTATTTTTTGAAGTAAACGGTGTAACGCCATTAACAAAAGAGGACCTTCCTCTCCGGCGCCTTATGCACGAGCAGCGAGAAACGAGTCAGGAAATGTGGCTCGTCCCTGAAGAAGGGAAAGCCGGCAGCATCGTTCGTATCGTCGGCAAACCTCTGCTTTCAGAGAGCGGAAGCACTTACGGATATATGCTTGTCATTCATGATATTACGATCAGCAAATGGGCCGAGAAACGGCTTGAAGTAAGCGAGCAACGTTTCAAATCACTATACGACCACAATCCCGATATCGTTTTTTGGTTCGATCTGCATGGACGGTTGCTCAGTGCCAATCCAGCCGCGCAGCGGATAACCGATTTCTCTCAGCAGGAATTGCGAGACAAAACGATAGAGCAACTTCTCGGGGCTATAGGCAGTCAGCATATAAGCAACATTTACGCAAAGGTTCGAGAGGGCAACCCTCTGCACGAGGAGACAACGGTTACCCATTCGAACGGAAGCACTCTTTATCTCCAATCAACGTTCATTCCCATTATGGTGGACGGACAGCTTGTTGGAATCTATGTCATCTCGCAAGATATTACGTCTCAGAAGCAAGCGCTGGAAACGATACGGCGGATCGCCTATTTCGATTCTTTGACCGGATTGCCGAACCGCCATCATTTTTTCGAGCTTCTCACGGATACGATCGTCAATAGCACTTCCCCCTCCATTCGCGATGTTCAGTCTTTCGCATTGTTATTCGTCGACTTGGACCGTTTCAAATGGATCAATGACACGCTTGGCCATCTAGCCGGAGATCTGCTGCTGGAGCAGACCGCCGCAAGGATGAAGCAATGCATCGGTACTCGCGGCGTCATTGCAAGGCTGAGCGGAGACGAGTTCATCGTGCTATTATACGACGCCTTGGGCGAAGAAGCGCAGCATAGTGCGCAGCAATTAATTGAAGCCGTCGCGTCGCCGGTATTCTATGAGAACAATCACATTCATACGACGATCAGCATCGGAATAAGCCTGTATCCCGAGCACGGCTCGTCTGCCGAGGAGCTTATTCAATTTGCCGATATAGCGATGTATCGCGTGAAGGAGAGAGGGAAAAACGGATTCCAGTTGTTCGATTCCGAGATGAATGCCGCCATGGTTCGCAGAGCTTTTCTAGAAAATGAAATGAGAAAAGCCATTCACGATCAACAGTTCACGCTGCATTACCAACCGCAGACGGATGCGCGAAACGGAAAAATCAGCGGTTTCGAAGCGCTCGTAAGATGGCAGCACCCTGGCCGCGGTCTCGTATCCCCGCTCGAATTCATTCCGCTCGCCGAAGAAACGGGACTTATTACGGCTCTTGGCGAATGGGTGCTTCGACAAGCCTGCGTTCAATTGAAACGATGGATTAAGGAAGGTTTCGATTCCGTTACAATGGCTGTTAATATATCAATGAAACAGTTCCAGGATGATCATTTGTTCACGATGATCGAAACGATATTGAAGGAAACAGAACTCGATCCCGCTTTGCTAGAGCTGGAGATCACCGAGAGTATCGGCCTGCAAGGCGCAGACCAAGTGATCAACAAGCTGTTTCAACTAAAGTCGCTTGGCATTCGAATCGCGATCGACGACTTCGGTACCGGATATAGCTCTCTGCACTATTTGCGCAAGCTGCCGCTGGATACGCTCAAGATCGACAAGTCTTTCATTCGCGATATGATGTCCGAAACTAAAGGCAGCTCGATCGTTCATTCTATTATTGAATTGGCGCATAGTCTGCAGCTCGATGTTCTCGCAGAAGGTGTCGAGAAAACCGAGCAGCTAGAGAAGCTCGTTTCCTTCGGCTGCGATCGGCTGCAAGGTTATCTATTCTCGCCTCCCATCCCGCCCGAGCAAGTTCACAAGCTGCTCTTCCCTCCTCAAACAGGGGACCATTCTTCATTCTAAAAACAAAAAGGGTGCAAGGCATAGAAGCCGCAGGACTGGTTCACTACCAGGCTCTGCTAACGCTTCATTGCCATGCACCCTTCTTCATGCTTACTCTTCTCCCAACAATCGAAGAAGCTCCGCTTCATCATCAATAACGGCAATACCCAGCTCGCGCGCTTTGGTCAGCTTGCTGCCGGCGCTGTCGCCCGCTACGACGAAATCGGTTTTTTTCGATACGCTTCCCGAAATCTTAGCGCCGCAGGCTTCAAGTTTCTTAGCCGCTTCGTCTCTCGACATCGTCGGGAGCGTTCCCGTCAGTACTACGGTCTTGCCGCTAAAGATACTGTCCTCGCGAACGACGACTGCCTGCTCGGCTTCCGCCTTCACGCCTAGCTCGCGCATGCGCGCAATACTGGCTGCGATGATCGGATCCGTGAAGAAGCCGACAATACTATCCGCCACGATACCTCCAATGTCCGGGAGCGTAACAAGCTCCTCCGCGGTAGCCGCCATAATCACATCGAGGCTGCCGTAGTGATCGGCGAGCATCTTGGTCGTTGCTTTGCCCGTATTCGGAATGCCTAGCGCGAATAGGAACGATGCCAGCTCGCGGGACTTCGACTTCTCGAACGCATCCAACAGCTTGCGGGCTTTCTTCTCGCCGAAACGGTCAAGCTTAATCAGATCATCATATTGCAAAGCATACAAGTCCGCAGGATCGCGAACTTCGCAATCGGTGTAGAGCTGGTCTGCCGTCATTACGCTGAACGTCTCGATATCCATCGCATCGCGCGATGCAAAGTGTGTAATACGCCCGATAATCTGCGGCTGGCAGCCTAGCTTATTGTTGCAGAACAGATGTGCTCCGCGCTGCTCGAGCTCCGTACCGCAGGATGGGCAAACCGTCGGAAAGACGATCTCCGAGCCCGGTTCGTCGTCGGCTTTGCCTAGTATTTCCGGAATCACATCATTGGAGCGTCGAATGATAACCTGCGCGCCCAGCGCATGCTTCAAGTTCTTGCGTTCAATGTCGCCAATATTGTTAAGGGTACAGTTCTGAACCGTCACACCCGCCAGCTCAACCGCCTCTACACGCGCTACCGGTGTTATTTTGCCCGTGCGGCCTACCTCCCAGGAGACAGACTCCAGCACGGTCGTTGTTTCTTCAGCCTCGAACTTGAAGGCAACCGCCCAGCGCGGGAACTTGTCTGTGTAGCCAAGCGCCTCTCTTGTGCGCATGTCAACAAGCTTAACGACCGCCCCGTCGATCAGGAAGTCCAGCTTGTCGCGCTGCTCCGTAATGCGGCCAAGCTCCTCCTGAACCTCTTCAATGGTCCCCATATAAGTCACATAAGGGTTCACTTTGAATTTGTTATCACGCAGAAACTGCTGCATTTCTCGATGATTCTCGAATGACACGCCGTCCGTGTAGCCCACATTATAGAAGAAGGCGTTAAGCTTTCTCTCCGCCGTCACCTTTGGATTCAAGTTGCGAAGCGCTCCTGCTGCCGCATTTCGGGCATTCTTAAGCGGTTCAACTGCCGTTTCGTTGTACTTGGCAAGTACAGACAGCTGCATAATTCCCTCACCCTGAACCTCAACAATGCCGTTCGTGAAAGGAATCGTCAGCGGAACAGAACGAATCGTTCGCACCTGCGCCAGAATACCTTCGCCGACCGTTCCGTTGCCGCGCGTCGACGCCTGCGTAAGCTGTCCGTCCTCGTAAGTCAAATTAAGCGTTAAGCCGTCGAACTTCAACTCGACAACATAGCTTGGATCGGGGAGCGTTTCTGGATTTTTGGCATTGTAATCGGTGATAGCCTTCACGACACGGGCATTCCATGCGAGCAAGTCCTCTACGTTTTGCGCCTTGTCCAGACTCCACAATCTTGCGCGGTGACGATACGGCTCGAAGCCGGTGAGCAATTCACCGCCAACACGCTGCGTCGGCGATTCCGGCTGTACAACACCCGTCGATGCTTCCAGCGCAACGAGCTCATCATACAATTTGTCGTAATCCGCATCAACAATCGACGGTTCATCCAAGGTGTAATACTTGTAGTTGTGCTCCGTAATGATCGCGATGAGCTCCTGCATTCTTTCTAATTGAGCGCTCATACAGGCGGTCTCCTCTCCTAATAGGCAACTTTCGAATCTATAAACTTAGTCTACACCTTTGTAATCGGCGCGAAACCTGCCAGAAGCCGCTTAATTCCGGTCGGCGCCGGGAAAGCGATCTGCAGCTCCATGTCATTGCCCGTACCCTTCACGGACACAATGACGCCTTCGCCCCACTTGCCGTGCGCGACGCGGTCGCCAGCGGCAAAGCTGCCTGAGGCGGCTGCGCTTCCGCCAGCAGCCGCTCCGCCTTGGGCCGCCTTGGCGGCATCGAGCGGCGTGCTCACGCGCACGCCGGCTCTGCCGCCTGCCGCGGCCGGCCCGCTCCCCGCCATGCCGGGGGAGCGGCCTCCTGCGCTAGGCGTGCCATAGGCTGGCGCGCGCCCTGCGACAGGGCGGATCGCCGCGCGGGCGAAGCTGCCCGCGGCGGACGCGCTTTCCCTCACGGTGTCCGGGATTTCCTGCAGGAAGCGTGAGGGCATGTTCGAAGCCGTGCGCCCGAACAACGTGCGCATGCGAGCGCAGGTCAAGTACAGGCGCTCTTCGGCGCGCGTAATGCCGACATAAGCGAGGCGGCGTTCCTCTTCGAGCTCCTCATTATCGGCAAGAGCGCGGCTGTGCGGAAATACCGACTCCTCCATGCCGATAATGAAGACGAACGGAAACTCTAGCCCCTTCGCGCTATGCATCGTCATTAGCGTCACGGCATCGCTCAACTTCTCCTTCTCTTCCTCGTCTTTGCCAAGCGAATCAATATCGGCAATGAGCGCAAGATCCGTCAAGAATGCGATAAGCGTACGATCCTCGTTGCGCTTCTCGAAATCCATCGTCACCGAGAGAAACTCGTCGATATTCTCGAGGCGGGCTTTCGACTCCAACGTATTCTCGCGCTGCAGCTCCATCCGGTATTGCGATAGCTCCAATATTTTCTCCGTCAGCTCCGTCACAGACAAATATTCAACCATACGCGTTAAGTTATCAATGATGCCGTAAAATTCGTTCAATAGAGTGCGCGTACGCCCGTTCACTTCGACATCGCCGAGATCAGCAAGCACTCGGAATACGGAAGTGCCGCGACGCGCCGCTTCCTCTTCCAGCTTCGATACCGTCGTATCGCCAATGCCCCGCTTCGGCACATTAATAATCCGCACCAAGCTAATATCGTCGTCCGGGTTCGAAATCAGCCGCAAATACGCGAGTATATCCTTAATCTCTTTGCGATCGTAGAACTTCACTCCACCGACGATCTGGTACGGGATATCCGACTTGATCAAAATTTCCTCGATGACCCGGGACTGGGCATTCGTACGATACAAAATCGCATGATGAGAAAACTTCCGCCCTTTGTTCACGTTCTTGCGAATCTCGCCCGTAACGTAGTAACCCTCTTCATGCTCGGAGTCGGCCTGGTACAGCGAAATAAGATCCCCTGCTCCTTGATCCGTCCACAGCTTCTTCGGCTTGCGGCCCGTATTCAGCTTAATGACCGCATTGGCCGCATCAAGAATGTTAGCTGTCGAGCGATAGTTCTGCTCCAGCATGATCGTGCGCGCTTCTGGATAATCGCCCTCGAAGTTCAAGATATTCGTTATGTCCGCGCCCCTCCAGCGATAAATCGACTGGTCGCTGTCGCCGACGACGCAAATATTATGATGCTTATCGGCCAGCATGCGGCACAGCATATACTGGGCTCTGTTCGTATCCTGATATTCGTCGACATGAATGTAGCGGAACTTGTTCTGATAGAAATCAAGCACCTCTGGCTCATCCTTGAACAGCTGGATCGTCATCATAATGAGATCGTCAAAGTCGAGCGAGTTGTTGTTTCTAAGACGCTTCTGGTACTTATCGAAAACTTTGGCTACGATGTCATCAAAGAAATCGCCAACCTTTTCTCCGAAGCGCTCCGGTGTAATGAGCTCATTCTTCGCTCCGCTGATCGCCGCTTGAACGGCCTTCGGTTCAAATTTCTTCGTATCCAAATTCATATCCTTCATGCAGCCGCGAATAACGGACAACTGATCGGACGAATCCAAGATCGAGAAGTTTGTCGTATACCCGATACGATGAATATCTCTGCGCAAAATACGGACACACATAGAGTGGAACGTCGATACCCAAATGTCCCGTCCTGTCGGTCCGACAAGAGCGCTAACCCGATCCTGCATTTCACGTGATGCTTTATTCGTAAACGTAATAGCGAGGATGCTCCATGGAGCTACCCGCTTCTTCTCGATTAAGTATGCTATACGATGCGTGAGGACGCGCGTCTTGCCGCTTCCCGCGCCGGCCATAATCAGCAGCGGTCCATCCGTCGCTTGTACGGCTTCCCGTTGCGGCGGATTAAGCTTCTGCACCGCTTGCTCGATGCCGATATGATTCAACATGCTTTTGCTCCTTTGTTCGCATTTGTTCGCCTATCCTCAGTGTAGACAACGACCTGCCGTGTGTCAATTTGAACCCTCAACTATTTTAGCAAAATAGTTCCATCGGTTGTACCCGTAAAAAAAGGCTGCTACAGTGTCGGATGAGACACGCAAGCAACCTTATCTGTTCTGTTCCTCTTCACCTTTCAACATTCGCTATCAGGTCGACTTCCCGCACAGCCTCGACCGTAGACAAGGCCGCAGCAAGATCGCTGTACACAACATTGCCGACGACTACCGTATGAGCGGCAAGCGCCGCCTCGCGGGCTTTGTCTTCATTGTCGATACCGCCTCCATAGAACAATTGAGCGTCTTCGATAACCGCTTTCGCCCGTTTCACTAGCCGCATATCGCCATACGTCCCGCTATACTCGAGATAGACGACCGGCAGGCGCATAAGACGATCTGCCATCCTCACATGAGCAATGAGCCCATCCTCATCAAGCTCGGTATCCGCTCCGGTCAACTTCGCCGCCGTTGCTTCGGCGTTCAATATAATATAGCCTTGAGCCGCCGTAGACTCCCAAGGCACGAAAGTGCCATACTCCTTCAAACCCTCGGTCTGTCGGCCATTAATCCATTCCGCCCGATCCGTATTTAATACGATAGGCACGAAGTAACCGTCAAAGCCGGGAACGGCGCCTTCCATCGTCGATACTTCAAGCGCGCAATCGACTTCAAAGCGGCGAATTCGCGACATGAGGTCAACTGTATTTTCGAATGTTACACCGCTCGATCCGCCAACAATAATCGCATCCGTACCAGACATACAGATCGCCTCAAGCGCCTCGTCCGACAGCTCGCGCTCTGGATCAAGCTTGAATACATGCCTCCAACCGGAATACCAAGCACCGTTCATCAATAATTACGCCTCGCTTTATTGTAAAATCGCCCTACTCCTAAAGCCTGTATGCTTCTATGCTAAGTCAGGGCGATTAGCGTGTCAAACATTACTCTCGGCAATGAGGCGCCTGCCTATTCCTTCTGCAGTCTTTCGCGAAACTCTGCCTGCAGCTGGCGATCGCTATCGCTCGGATCGACGATTTTGTCCACATATCGTAGCGCTTTGTCCAAATCTCCTTCTTTATCATCAAAGCCGTAACCAATTAGCCGCGCGAGCGCGCGTAGAGCCGCATCTTTGTCCTCGTCTTGCTTATAAGCTTCGATCGCTTCCTCATACCGGTTCTCCATGACAAGCTTATCGCCCTCCAGCATTCCTTCCTCCGATACGGTGAAAAAAGGTGCGGCATAGGTAAGCATCGTGTAATAGCCGCTGGAGCTGGACAGCTTTCGGCCGTCAGCCGTATAAGCATCGACCGACCAAATAAAGTCGCCCCCAGGGTAAACGATGCCTAATATACTTGAATGCCATAGCCGGACAAACCCATTCGCATCGATCGATTTGCCATAGCTGTTAATACTGCCTCGCAGCTCTTCCATCCTATACTCGGCGAACGTTGTCCGGTGGCGATCATCGAGCAGCGGAGATGAGGTCGAGCCCGTGGCGTTGCCTTGTTTATCCCGTGCTATTGTTGTTATCGAAATCTGATAATAATCAGCGCCAGGATAAGCCTCCCATTCAAACCTTAATCTATCCCCGTCAATACGTTCTTTATTTACAGGCGAGACAACCTTAAGTTGCGGAACAAATGCGATATCGTACCGTGGCGCAGCTTGTGCATCGTCCGCAATCGTTGCATAACTTTGCTCAGACTGAGTCAAATAATAGCCATCCACCTGCTCGGGTGTCATGCCAACGCCCAACTCATAGTCGTCAGGCGCTATATCGTAAAAGCGATATTGCCCCCGTTCATCTGTAATAGCCGTCGGGTATTGGCCGTTCACCGACGAACTCCAACCGTTATCGCTTTTCCTATGCAAAATGACGTACACGTCGGTTGCCGGCTCGTCACCAAGCGTTACGGTCCCGCTAATAGACAGCTTCTGATGGTTGTCAGGATCCGAATGGCGCGATTCAAGCGTCTTTAAAAACGATTGCAGCTCGTTTACGTCATAAAAAGCATTTGGCTCTTGCGATAGTTGCCGGAATAACGCTTCAGCCTTATCCCATTGGCCGTCCCACATATAGAGCCTGGCCAAATTGATTTTAACGCCGTTTATATATTTCGAGGTTGAATATTTATGCAGCAATTGCTCTAAACGAGCGGCGGCATCCGCTCTCGCTTCCTTCATTGTTCCGCGGCCGCTTGATGATGTGAAGGACGGGAAAATATAAAGTCGTTCGTCTTCTCCAAAGTCATTCATTTGCAATGCTTCGCCGGAAGCGTAATATAACGCCATACCCGCTTTGTCATCATTAGGAAACAGTTTTAAAACAGCTTCGTATTTGCCGGCATTAAACAACAAGGACGGAAGCCCGTTATAAGCGATAACCAGCGCAAGTATCATAGAAGCGAGTATCAGCATAAGCGTTTTTATTTTGATGCGAATCATTGCGCTCCTCCCCAGCCCTCACGCAGCTCCGATTCATAATACGCGCCGCCCGACATGACGATCAGCCGATCCTCGCGATCTTGACCGATTTGCTCCTCTGCCGCTTTGTGCATTTCCGGTTCTGCCGTCAGCTTCATCCAGCCAAAGATCGGCAATCCGACTAACAGGAGCACAACAAGCGCTGCCGCTTGCCAAGGTATACGCAGCTCGCGGTTCCAAAATGAAATCGGCTCTTTCTTTTCCATAACGGCTTGCATCATGTTTTCATTAAACTGAAAGTCCTTTAGTTCACTTTCCAGTTTGTCTCGCCATAACCTCGATTGTTCCCGCTTCCCGTTCATCGGACCAGCCTCCCTCCTCCAGTTTCATCCTTAACAGCCTACGGCCTCGAAGCAGTTTGCTTTTCACTGTGCCCTCCGGCTCATTCAGCACTTCCGACATCTGCTTAATGGATAATTCCTGATAATAGTACAAAACGATGGCTTCGCGGTAATGCAGCGGCAAGCTGGCAATTGCAGCTCGCAGCGACAGCTTCTCTGCCCATTTCTCCGAACCGGGCACGGTATCCATCATCATCCCTGTACTTGCGGCCGGCCACTCAGGCACAACCTCGATCTCCGAATCGCCGCCGCCCCATGACCGCACGAAAAGTCTGCTCCATGAAGCAAGGCGCATTTTGCCGCGGCAACGATTTATTGTAATTTGCAGCAGCCAGCCGCGAAGGCTTCCTTCGCCGCGAAACTGACTGATCTTCTGATAGGCGGCCAAAAAAACGTCCTGGCTGACATCCTCAGCCAAATGCCGATCCTTAAGCAGCAACGCGGCAGTCCGCAAGATGTCGTTGCCGTATTGCTCCATCAGCCACCGCAGCGCAGTTTCATCTCCGCTTCTCAGCCGCTCGATCGCCTGTCGCTCCGCGCTCATCTCTTCACCTGCCCTCTTACCTATAAAGATGCATGAAGTCCATCAATCGGTTGCATCATAGACCATATAAAAATACCGCCTTCCCATTGAGGAGAAGACGGTAAGCATTTGACTTTATTTATTTACAAGCTGGCCGCGCGTGACGCCGAGTTGATTCGTTGCCTTCAAGCTACGCCATACTTGCGTGCCGCTAATCTTGCCATCCAGCGCGTCGCGGTACAGCGACAGCACTTCCAGTACCTTATCCGGCGTCTCCTCTAGAAACTCGACGCGGAAGTTCGATACGCCAAGTCCGACAAAGTTGCGGATATACTCCGCTCCCGATTGCTCGACGGCGTTGTATACCGTATTACGGCAACCCTCATCGACGCGAACAGGATGCGACATGCCGATCCGATCCTGCAGCGATGCGCGCTGTTCTTCGCATGGACGTCCGCAGTTCGTAAAGTTCGTTCCTTCGCTCATGAAGGTGCAATAAACGCAATGCTCCGTATGGAACATCGGCAAATGCTGGTGAATAACAACTTCCAGCAGCGACGTATCCGAATGATCCAGCAAATCAACCATCTGTTGGATATTGAGATCGTACGAAGGCGTAATGAGATCAAGCCCCGCTTCGGCAAACAGGTTCACCGCTTTGTGATTCGCTACGTTAAGCGAAAAGTCGCCGATGAGCTTCGGAAACGGCTTGTCTGGATTAGCCGCGCGAGCGCGCAAATAATAATAGAGCGCTCCTGTGTTGCGGACGAGTACAGCATCAGGCTGCAATCGCAGGATGTTCGCGTGGTAGCCGTTCTCGCCCGGCATATGAATGCGCGGCGTTGCCAGAGCAATCGGCTTGCCAGCGGCGCGGGCCGCAGCAACGGCTGCCGGGAATTGCTTAATAAATTCGAAGTCGGCGTAAATGTAGGACACATCCGTCTTAACCGCCGCTTCAACCTGCTCAAGACTGCGGCATAATGCGGTCAACTGAGCTTCCTTGCCGCTACGCGGAGCAAGCGCATCCTTGCCGTTAAAGGCATCGTCGTTCACTTTGACTTCGCGCTTCACGTATACAGGCGGCTTCGGGCGCTCTCCTGCAAGCTGATCGACCGCCTCGCGGCGCATCCGGTTCAGCTCGCGAACGGGAACGATCAAATCGCCGTTAAGCGCAACTTCAAGCTTATCGAGCTGATATACCGTCCCGCCGAGTCTGCCTAGTTGGTCTTCCAGCAAGGCGGCGTCCATCGGACGCTTCATTGCTTGTTCAAGCATAAGCTCGGAGACTACCTCTACGGTCGTTCCTTTCTGAACATCGGTCCACCATGTGCGCAGCGGCTCGCCCGCTGTTCCCGTTACTCTTACATGCAGCGGAAATACACGATACGGCTTATCCGTCTCGAACGTTGCGCGAAGGCGCTTGTCGAGCGCAGGATCGCTCGTCTTCCATACGCGGTCGCCAACATGCACCTTGCGCAGGTCAACGTCGTTGCGTCCGGCGACAAGCTCGATTAGCGTGCCTTCCTGCGCTTCGCCCTCAATCTTGACGCCTTGACGGCGAATATCGTAGACGCGGCCGCCTTCTTCCTTCTTCGTCGGGTCGCCTGCGTCGAACACGATGCCGTCGCCGCGCTTCACCGGCGCGTCGAGGCGAAGCGTTACGGCATCGCGCATGATGCGCTCCACTCGGCCGAGGTAAACGCCGCGGCTCTTAGGGAACGTGCCTTCAACCAGCTGCTTGTTGTTCGTTCCATCAAGGAAACCATGCGTGAACCCGCGCGAGAAGCTTTGCTGCAGCTCACGCACTTCCTCCTTCGACGGCTTCGATAGATCGCCGTCGAAATATTTGTCGATCGCCTTCCGATACTTGCTCACGACATTGGCGACATATTCCGGACTCTTCAATCGTCCTTCAATCTTGAACGACGTGACGCCGGCTTGGATCAGCTCCGGAACAATATCAATCGCCGCCAAGTCCTTCGGCGACAACAAATAAGCGATATCGCCCATCGGCTGAATTTCGCCGTCGACCATCAGATCGTAAGGCAGCCTGCACGCTTGCGCGCATTCTCCGCGGTTGGCCGAACGTCCGCCCCACATTTCCGAGGTTAAGCATTGGCCGGAGTAAGATACGCATAACGCACCGTGCACGAATACTTCCATCGGAAGCTTCGCCTGTTCGCCGATCGTCTGGATCTGCTTCAAGTTGTTTTCACGGCCAAGCACGACACGTTCGATGTTGAACGGCTTCGTAAATTCCACCGCTTCCGGCGACGTAATCGTCATTTGCGTCGATCCGTGAATCGGGAAATCCGGAGACAGCTCGCGAATAAGCTTCACGAGTCCAAGGTCTTGCACGATAACGGCATCGACGCCGGCATCGATACACATCTCAATCAGCTTCTGAGCATCCCTCAGCTCGTCCTCGAAGACGAGAATGTTGAACGTCAGGAAACCTTTTACGCCGTAAGTATGCAGGAAAGCCATAATTTCCGGAAGCTCTTCGCTGCGGAAATTGTTCGCTCTTGCACGCGCATTAAACTTCTCTACGCCAAAAAATATAGCATCCGCGCCATTCGCTACAGCTGCGCGCATACATTCCCAATCGCCGGCCGGGGCCAGCAGCTCTATATCCGATCGTACTATTGTATCTACCATATTAACGTTCATTCCCTCGCATTCTTTGAAACTGCTGCTATTATCTTATCAAACCGACCGCAAGTAATCCACCGTACATATATGGCATTGTCTCCATCAACAAGGTGAAACGGCTATCGCCATCCTTTGGCGGTGCAAGCGCGTTTCATTCCGGAGAAATATAGGGACACAGTATAATGTGAAAACATATACGTTCCTATATTTAAATAAAAGACCGGCTTCCGCTCGCGGAAGCCGATCTTTGAAAGGTATTCCTTAATTAGTTAAAACGAATCGATTGCAAAGCATCCTCAATCCGCTTCAAGTTCGGCTCGGTCGCATTAGCGTCATTAATATCGAACACAAACACCAATGACCCCTTCGCCGTATCGAATACATAAGAGTACTCCGTATGCGCGAATCCGTAATCCTCTGAATTCGTGTGAACAACGGCTTTATAAGCAGTCTTGCCGTTGATCGTAACATTCGTGCTTTCTTTCAGAACCATTCCTATTTCTTTACCCATTTCAGAATCCACGTACGATCGCAGCAGTTCCTCATAATCGCTCGCTTTCAATTCCTCGTCGAACACGATTTGCATCGATCCGCCTTGATAGGTGTAATAGACTTCCGTATCGTTGAAGTCCTTCGAGTAGCCGTACCAGAATGCCGGAAGCTCAATGGAATAGCCATATTCGGTGCTGCGTTTGGTCACCTTCTCCGTACGATTGTCGGCCGAAGTGGATGTATCTTGCTTATAACCGAAGTTGCTGTCGATATATGCCGTATCGATATCTACGCTGCCGATAATTCGGTTAAACGACAACGTGCTGGAAAGAGCTGTTTTTGCATCATAGCTGTAAGTAATCAAATATTTGTAGTCGCCCGACACGAACATGACTTCTTTATACGTATACCATTCCTTCTGATCAAACGACATTTCGTATGTCATTACGATTGCATTGCCGTCCTGCAGCTTGAGTGGAGCGGAAGACACGTTGCGCAGATAGCCGCTCACGAAGTCAGCCTTCAACGTGCTTTCATTGCGAGCAACCCACTTCTCCAAGGAATCGCCCTCTTCGAGCGAAGTAAAGGAGAATTGCAGATCGTCATCATCGCTCATGAAATATGGCTCATCTCCATCACTGTCATAATACCAATCGGCAGGCAGCTTCACCGTGAAGCCGTAGTCTTCGTCCGCGTAGGTAATAAAGCCGTCCTTCACCTTCGTTATATCTTTAAGCGCTTTGTCCGCTTTGTCGAAAGAAGGCTTGAAGCTGTCAAGCAAGCTTTGGTATCCGTTTAGCGCGGTCTTATCCGTTGCTTTGACACCAACAATGATAATGTAGAACGTATCGCCTTTCTGAATAGCGCGATATTCGTAGAACATTTTGCTGTCCTTCGTTCGCGTAATGATTTTCTCAAAGCTGTAATCTCCGACTTTAACCGTTCTCTCGTCAAGAGAATACTCGTCATAATCGTAGTACAGGGACAGCTCTTCGCGCACTTCGCTGGACGACAATTCGTTTTCAATTGTATCCGTCATAATAATAACTTGCGCGTCTTCCTTCGCATCTGCCCATTTGACATAATCGCCGCTGTCGCTTTGATCTACCTGCACAAGAGCCGCAGGATAATTCAACGACCAGTTGTGATAGCTGTCGCCGACCTTAGTCTTGCCGTACTCGGAATCAATGGAAGTGCTTCCGCCGCCTGTCGTTTGCGCACGAACACCTTTAATGGTTACTTCGCTCGTCTTCTTGTCGATACTGATTGTCGCGCCGAACGCTTCAACGATTATACGAAGCGGAACCATCGTCGAGCCTTTTATAACGATTGGAGCTACTGCTACTGTCTTTGCGATGCCGTTGACTTTAACTGTTTTGCTTCCAAAAGTAAGCTCAACCTTGCGGTCGTTATACGTCAATGTAATCCCGTTGCCGTTCTCCAGCTTAAGCGCCGCGCCAAAGGCGTTTGTTATAATTTTGAGCGGCACCATTGTCGTACCGCTTGCCACGTAAGGAGCCTGAACAACGGTAGGTTTCCCGTTAATATTGACAGTCGTATTGCCAGAAGTCAGCTTTACAACTACATTGCTCGCATCTGCCGCAAAAACGGCTGCCGGCATTAATGCCGCTACAAGCAGTACAGCCATAAGCAAGGCGACTATTTTTTTCGATATAAAATGGTTCATTGGTTATCATTGCTCCTTCTTAATAATAATGTTGTAGGCCGGGCCTTCTAGCCTTTCGCTAATGTAATCTTCTTCGTCACAAGGTCACCGTCGATTTGCAGCATCACTTCAACCTGCTGACCCGGCAAGTAGGTTTTCAACAACTCATTAATTTCTACAATCGTCGATACTTGCTTACCTGCTACTTTATACAGTTGCTGGCCGCTTTCGATGCCTGCCTTCTTCGCCGATTCCGAATCCACCGTCTTCACGGTAAGCGGATCAGAGCTTGGAATGCCGATAATGGCCGACCAGCTTTCCTCAAGCTGCAAACCTAATGAAGGTCGATTCACATAACCGTATTTGAAGAAATGATTCGTTACATAAGTGACGGTATCGGCCGGTATGGAGAAGCCAAGACTCTCAATGCCTACTTCGACGAACTTGAGCGAATTGATGCCGATAATCTCGCCTTTCATATTAACGAGCGGTCCGCCGCTGTTGCCTGGATTGATCGCCGCATCGGTCTGCAGCAAATTGTAGGCAGAAGAAATGCTGCGATTCATGCCGCTAAGAATGCCGCTTGTCGCTGTATTGCGCAGCGAGAAATCTACCGGTGTACCGATCGCGATAACCGTCTCGCCGATGGTTACCTTGAGCGGTGACGGTGCAAGCTTCGCAATCGGCAGCTTTGTCGCTTTGATCTTCACTAACGCGAGATCGCTTGCTTCATCATAGTGCGTTCGTACCGCATCGTATTGTTTCCCATCCGCCGTTACAACGACAAGATTGGTCATATCGTCTACAACATGCGCATTCGTGACAATCCAGCCGTCAGCCCGGATAATAACGCCTGTACCATGAGCCAGCGCGTACCTAGGGTCAGCGTTGCCAATATCGTTCGGCTTGCCGATAATCGCTACGACCGATGGCGATACTTTCTTAATAACCGATGAAATATCGGCTGCTGGCGTATAGGAATAAGTGCTCGTTTTGGAGTCGAATGTTCCCGTACCGCCCAGGCTGCTCGTTAAAGAGCTTGCCTTAACATAAATTTCTCCATTAATATTTTTGGCGTTCAGCACAATGGCTGACGATGCGCCGTTCCCTGCAGCCCATACAGTTCCTGCTACCGCTAAAGCCCCAAGTACAATCAGGCTGCCTATGCGCAGCATTCTACGATTCATATTGCAAACACCAGCTTCCATATAAATTTTGTTGCTATCAATCTATTAAACTATTGCGATTGGGAAATTAAGTAATCAGATTTCAATGTATCACGTTTACAAATATTTAACAATAATATAGGAGCTATTATCCTTATCGACATCCTCCTCTTGTTTGCTTAGTTATTATGCGATTTTGTCAAATGCACCTTGACATATGTGTTGTCCGCTTAGAAGTGATATAATGAATGAGACTTAGAATACAATCCATTCGATGGATTCAGGAGGTTATTTTCCAAATGAAATTAGGTGTATTCAGCGTACTGTTTGCACAGAAGTCGTTTGAAGAGGCGCTCGACTATATCGCTTCCAAAGGACTTCAAGCGATCGAGATCGGAACCGGCGGCTACCCAGGAAACGCGCATTGCGACCTTGACGGCCTGCTGGCTGACAGCGGCAAATTGAAAGCGTATAAACAAGCGGTAGAATCGCGCGGACTCATGATCAGCGCACTAAGCTGCCACGCGAATCCGCTTCACCCGCAAAAAGCGATTTCGACTGAGCATGATGAAGTGATCCGCAAAACGATTGAGCTTGCCAACCGTCTTGAAGTATCTGTCGTTAATACGTTCTCCGGCTGCCCTGGCGACCACGAGGATGCTAAATATCCGAACTGGCCGGTAGCACCTTGGCCGAACGATTACCAAGATATTCTCAAATGGCAATGGGAAGCAAAAGTTATTCCATATTGGTCCGAGATCGGCAAGTTGGCTACAGATGCCGGTATCAAAATCGGTCTTGAGCTGCACGGCGGCTTCTCTGTACATAGCCCGTCCACTCTGCTTCGTCTTCGTGAAGCGGCAGGCAATGCGATCGGAGCCAACCTTGACCCGAGCCATATGTGGTGGCAAGGTATTGATCCCGTTCAAGCCGTTCATATTCTTGGCCGCGCTGGCGCCATTCACCACTTCCATGCGAAGGATACAACGATCGATCCGATTAACGTCAATCATCACGGCGTAACGGACATGCAATCTTACTCCCTCATGCTTGATCGCGCATGGCAGTTCCGTACGGTCGGCTTCGGTCATGATCTGAAAACATGGGCTGATATCATTAGCGCCCTCCGCCTTGTTGGCTACGACTATGTCGTAAGCATCGAGCACGAGGACGGTTTGATGTCGGTTGACGAAGGTTTCACGAAAGCTGTTCAAAATTTGCAGCAAGTACTGATCCGCGAGCCGCTTGGCGAGATGTGGTGGGTTTAATCCGTTAGACGTTTTTAAATTAGAAGAGGCGCACAGGATCATACTGGTCCTTGTGCGCCTCTTTTTTACTTGCAGACAAAAAAAAGAGGTTGTCCGGTAAGCGTTAACGCTTCCCTGGCAACCACGATCTCACATGCGCTGATGGCCTGTTAGGCGAACCAGACTTTCACAATCATTATGTAGTCGATTACCAGGAATAAAGCAAGCGACACAAAGGTAAAGCCGATTGCAAAATAGTTTTTCTTCGGGCGTGTATTCAGCAAACGAATAAACCCGATGAGGATAATAACGGTGAATGCAAGCATGAACCAGTCGAACGTATTAATTTTGCTGGCTTCTTTTGCCGCTTCTTCTGCTGCCAAGAAAAACATGAGGGGACCTCCTTTTATTCGCACGTAGCCTAATATTACTCTATGTTAGCTTCAAGTGGCCGTTGATGCAAGCCTGAAACGTGATTCGTAACAAGTTTGTCACGATTTTTCCATGATCCCTGCACATATAAAATGTCCATCTCTGCTATTATCTATAACCTGCTGCATACAGAAATTGTGCTTATCCTTAAATAAGAAACAAAACCGCTTCGCCAAAGCGCTAGCTCTAGAGCACGAAACGGTTCCGTTTTTGTTTATTTACAACCTAAATGTTTAACAGCATCAGGCAATGTCGCCCACTCTAACGCACGGCTATTCACTTTGCCATACTATCAAGTGGTTTCCGTCAGGATCAAGCAGCTTAAAGCTCTTACCGGAACGTCCATGATCAACTATTGCACCGACACGAATACCGCTTAGCTCAAAGTATTCATGAAGTTCTTGCACATCCTCACACAAGAAGTTCATCATCGGAATGACGTCTCCGTCCTGCTTCAGCTGGAAGCACTCATCGACGCCTATTAGGGTAATGTCCGGTCCGCCTGTCAGCTTCAACTGAGCGAGCCCATCAGTGACCATATCGCCATACTCGCAGCCCATATACTTTACATACCAGCTAGCCGCACGCTTTACATTTTTGACAGGGATGCAGCAATTCACTTCTGGGTTGGCTTTGGAACGTTGCGCACCCATAAAATCACTCTGCTGCAGCGCCGACGGCATTCTCTAGCCGCTTATGAAGAGCGATCGTACGCTCGCGGTCACGTTCCATGATCGGCTTCAAGTATTTTCCGGTATATGACTGTTCGACTTTGACGACCTGCTCCGGCGTGCCTGTCGCTACGATCGTACCGCCGCCATTGCCGCCCTCCGGACCTAGATCAATCAAGTAGTCAGCCGTCTTAATAACGTCGAGATTGTGTTCGATAACGAGTACCGATTCACCTGAATCAACGAGTCTGTGAAGGACTGTCAACAGTCTATCGATATCATCCACATGAAGACCCGTTGTCGGCTCATCAAGAATATAGAGCGTCTTGCCCGTGCTCCGGCGATACAACTCGGCAGCGAGCTTCACACGCTGCGCTTCGCCGCCCGACAGTGTTGTCGCCGGCTGGCCAAGCTTCATATATCCGAGGCCTACATCGAGAAGCGTCTGTACTTTGCGGTGGATCCGCGGAATGTTCTCGAAGAAGATGCAGCCGTCTTCGATCGTCATCTCCAGCACTTCAGCAATGTTCTTGCCCTTGTACTTCACTTCAAGCGTTTCGCGGTTGTAACGCTTGCCTTTGCAAATCTCGCAAGGCACATACACGTCCGGCAGGAAGTGCATCTCGATCTTGATGATGCCGTCGCCTCTGCAAGCCTCGCATCTGCCGCCCTTCACGTTGAAGCTGAAGCGGCCTTTCTTATAGCCGCGCACCTTAGCCTCGTTCGTGCTTGCGTACAAATCGCGAATATCATCAAAAACACCTGTATACGTAGCCGGGTTAGAACGTGGCGTACGCCCAATTGGCGATTGGTCAATATCGATGACCTTCTCCAAATGCTCCAGCCCGCGCATTTCCTTGTATTGTCCGGGGCGAACCTTCGCTTTGTTCAGATCGCGTGCAAGCGTCTTATACAAAATTTCGTTGACGAAGGTCGACTTGCCTGATCCCGATACACCCGTTACCGCGGAGAATACGCCAAGCGGAATCTTTACATTCACATTGCGGAGGTTGTTCTCCTTCGCACCGCGAACCTCAAGCCACTTATCGCTCGTTGGACGACGCTCTCCAGGCACTTGTATGAACTTGCGTCCGCTCAAGTATTGACCCGTAAGCGAGTTCTCGTCCTCCATGACTTCCTGCGGCGTGCCTTGTGCAATTATGTTACCGCCATGAATGCCGGCGCCCGGTCCAATATCGATAATATAGTCCGCAGCCAGCATCGTATCCTCGTCATGCTCGACGACGATCAATGTATTGCCTAGATTGCGCATATGCTCAAGCGTCTGAATCAAGCGGTCGTTATCGCGTTGATGCAAGCCGATGCTCGGCTCGTCCAATATATAGAGGACGCCCATAAGGCTCGAACCGATCTGCGTGGCAAGCCTGATTCGCTGTGCCTCGCCGCCCGACAACGTGCCCGCTGCACGGCTAAGCGACAAATATTCGAGTCCTACGTTAACGAGGAAGCCCAGTCTGCTGTTAATTTCCTTCAAGATCAGATTGGCAATCGTCATTTCCTTCTCAGACAGCGACAGACCGTCAAAATAACGGTTCGCTTCGCCAATCGACAGCGACGTTACATACGCAATGTTCTGCGAACCGACCGTAACAGCCAAGCTTTCCTTGCGCAGACGCTGACCCTTGCAACCTCCGCAAGGCTTAGCACTCATGTAACCTTCGATATGCTCTCTCATCATATCCGACGCGGTGTCGCGATACCGCCGTTCGAGATTGTTGACGATGCCTTCGAACGGTACAAAAGCTTCCTTCCGATGGCCGAAGTCGTTCTCGTATAAGAAGCGAACCTTCTCGCCGCCCGTTCCGTATAACAGCTTCTTCAGTTGCTCCGGCGTCAGCTCTTCGACTGGTACATCTTGCGGAATATGGTAATGCTCGCAAACCGCGCTCAGGAATTGCGGATAGTAGTTCGACGTGCTTCCTGCCCAAGCAAGGAATGCTCCTTCTCGAATCGACTTGCTGCCATCCGGCGTTAGCAGGTCGGGATCCACAATCATCTTCGCTCCGAGACCGTCGCATTCCGGACATGCCCCGAAAGGACTGTTGAACGAGAACATGCGCGGAGCAAGCTCTTCTATGCTGAATCCGCATTCCGGACATGCCAGATTCGAGCTGAACAAGAGCTCCTCCTGGTCGATAATATCGACCAGGACACGGCCCTCAGACAGCTTCAAAGCTGTTTCCAACGAATCCGCCAAGCGGCTGTGTACGTCCGACTTAACGACGATACGGTCGACAACAACTTCTATGCTATGCTTCTTGTTCTTCTCGAGCTCAATCTTCTCGCTAAGCTCACGAAGCTCGCCGTTAACGCGCACACGCACGAAGCCTTGCTTCTGAATGTCGGCCAGCAGTTTCGTATGCTCGCCCTTGCGCCCCGAAATAATCGGAGCAAGAATCTGAAGCTTCGTTCTCTCGGGATATTCCATGATCCTGTCAACCATCTGCTCGACGGTCTGGGAGGCAATTTCGGTGCCATGTTCCGGGCAATGAGGCTTGCCGATCCGCGCGAACAACAGACGTAAATAATCGTATATTTCGGTAACCGTACCAACGGTCGAACGCGGATTGCGGCTCGTCGTCTTCTGGTCAATCGATATCGCCGGCGACAGCCCCTCTATGGAATCAACGTCCGGCTTCTCCATCTGGCCGAGAAACTGGCGCGCATAGGCGGACAACGATTCTACATAACGACGCTGCCCTTCGGCATAAATCGTATCGAACGCCAAGGATGATTTACCCGAACCGCTAAGCCCGGTTAGAACAACGAATTTATCGCGCGGGATCGTGACGTCAATTCCTTTGAGATTATGGGCACGAGCTCCCTTAATTACTATTTTGTCGCTTGCCAATCGTTTCTCCCCCTACTTATTCCAATTCTGCCCGAAGCTCTAGAAGCGCATCGCGAAGCTCGGCTGCACGCTCAAACTGCAAGCTCTTCGCCGCTTCCTTCATCTCTGCTTCCAGCTTCTGCAGCAATGCCTGGCGTTCCTTCTTCGTCAGCTTCTCCGTGCCGACGCCGGTCAAGTAATCGGACTTCTGTTCGGCGACCTTCGTCGCTTCGATTACGTCGTGCACCTTCTTGCGTATCGTCTGCGGTGTAACACCATGCTTTTCATTGAATGCCAGCTGGATCACACGGCGACGTTCCGTTTCCTTAATCGCGCGGTCCATCGAATCCGTTATTTTGTCAGCAAACATAATGACGCGTCCCTCGCTGTTCCTTGCCGCACGTCCTATCGTCTGTATAAGCGCACGGTCGGAACGCAAGAAACCTTCCTTGTCGGCGTCGAGGATTGTGACAAGCGACACCTCCGGTAGATCAAGACCTTCCCGGAGCAAGTTAATTCCTACAAGCACATGGAATACACCCAGCCGCAAGTCGCGCAATATAGCCAAACGTTCTAATGTCTTTATATCCGAATGGAGATAACGAACCTTGATTCCGACCTCTTTCAAGTAATCGGTCAAATCCTCCGACATCTTCTTCGTCAATGTCGTAATAAGGACGCGTTCATCCTTGGCAACTCGATCTCTGATCTCCGTCAACAGAACGTCTATCTGGCCTTTCGTTGATCGAATATCGATAATAGGATCGATAAGACCGGTTGGGCGAATGATCTGCTCCGTCATCGTCTCGCAATGCTCTAGCTCATATGGTCCCGGCGTCGCGGAAACATAGATGAGCTGCTTCGTCTTCTGCTCGAACTCCTCGAAGCGCAGCGGTCGGTTATCCATCGCCGATGGGAGACGGAAGCCGTGATTGACGAGCATTTCTTTCCTCGCTTTATCGCCGTTGAACATGGCTCGAATCTGAGGCAACGATACATGCGACTCGTCGATGACGACGAGCATATCGTCCGGGAAGAAGTCGAGCAGCGTGTAAGGCGTTGAGCCCCGCTCCCGGAACGTTAGCGGACCGGAATAGTTCTCGATACCGGAGCAGAAGCCCATCTCGGCCATCATCTCAAGGTCATAACGAGTTCTCTGCTCCAACCGCTGCGCTTCCAGCAGCTTGCCTGCATCGCGCAGCTCGGTAAGCCGCTCCTCTAGCTCGCGTTCAATATTAACAATAGCCAGCTTCATTGTTTCCTCATGGGTAACGAAGTGAGAAGCCGGGAAGATCGAGATATGCTCACGCTCGCCTACGATCTCTCCAGTAAGGACGTCAATCTCCGAAATACGTTCAATCTCGTCGCCGAACAGTTCCACTCGAATGGCCCTCTCATTATTGGCAACAGGGAATATCTCAACGATATCGCCTCGTACGCGGAACGTTCCGCGCGTAAAGCTAATATCGTTCCGTTGGTATTGAATATCGACCAGCTTATGAAGAATCGCATCACGCGGCTTCTCCATGCCTACTCGAAGAGACAGAACAAGACTGCCGTACTCCGAAGGAGAACCGAGGCCGTATATACACGATACACTCGCTACAATGATGACATCCCGGCGTTCGAACAAGGCGCTCGTAGCCGAGTGGCGCAGCTTATCGATCTCATCGTTGATGCTTGAATCCTTCTCAATAAACGTATCCGTTGAAGGTATATAGGCCTCCGGTTGATAGTAATCGTAATAACTTACGAAATATTCGACCGCATTATCGGGAAAAAACTGCTTAAACTCGCTGCACAATTGAGCAGCCAACGTCTTGTTATGGGCAATAACGAGCGTGGGCCGGTTGAGCTGCGCGATCGTGTTGGCAATCGTATACGTCTTCCCCGTCCCGGTTGCGCCAAGCAACGTCTGGTGCCGCTTGCCTGCTTCAATCCCTTCAAGCAGTTCAGCAATCGCCTTCGGCTGATCGCCCTGCGGCGTATATTCCGATTTCAACTCAAAAAGCTTCGTATTCTTCGCGATCTCATTCACGCCTTATCTCCACCTCCGGCAGTCCATTTCTATATTTATCAGTATAGGCAATTGTATCCGTTTCAAGCGTAAACGACCGACACCTTGCATGAGGGCATCAAACAATCGTTTCGCATCCTTATGAGAATATGTGTTCTTATTTATTATAGCTTCTAATGCCCTCCGTTGCAATGACAGGGCAGGCTGTTCAGACTTTATTTGGCAAATAACGTTCGATCAGCAAGTCTTATATCCTATTGACTTCTGCCGATATAGTATGAGAGACTCATAATTTGAAGGTAAAATAAGCCAGTATAAATAATTAGACCGCAACAACTTGATGATATGCCAACAATTCGATGGTCCGTGCTTTATTTCATACAGGCATTCTATTGAAAAAGGAGGTTAAAACTAGCTTTTTTCCAGAACCCAAATAAAAAAATTTACTTTTAGCTCGAATGGAGGTTAACAAATATGAAAAAAAAAGTCGCAGCGATGCTCGTCGCCTTTTTCGTTATTTTCCAATACGTTAATATTGGCGGCATAACGAAGCAAGCGAACGCCTTAGCTATCGCAGATAACATCATTACGAGTATCACGTTGTCCGACGTCCTGACTCAGAACGTAATCGCGATAATCGACCAGGCTGTATCCGAAGCATCCGAGGACATCCAGGTTGAGCTCGGACAGAGGCTTAATATTGAATACACGTATAAACTAGATGCTTCAAAGGGATTCCAAGACGGCGACACGTACGAGTTTCAGCTGCCGTCTGAACTAGTTGTCTATACGCCGCTTAATGATAAACCCCTCGATGACGGCGACGGCGGAACTGTAGGTACATTCGACGTCGATCTGAACGGCAAAGTCACGATGACCTTCAACGAAAACATCGTTGGCAGCGACGTCGAGGGATCATTAAGCTTCTGGACCTTTTTCTCCAAAGCAAGCGTCAACAACAAAACCGAAGTACCGGTAGAGTTCAGCATCGGAGACGAGGTCATCATTCATATTAAACCGAATGTGAGCAAATCGACGACGAAGGACGGCTCGACCGACAAGGCGATCAATGCGCAAAATATTTCGTGGAGCATCGATGTCAACAAAACGCTCAAAAAGGTAACGAATGCGAAAATCAGCGACGTTATTCCAACGGGTCTTACGTTTACGAACGACGGAACGCTGACGCTCGAGAAGCTCGATATCGATACGGACGGCGTTGCATCCAATCCCGTTCTCGTTGATCCAACGCAATACAATGTGACGGCGCCAGCGGCTCCGGACAACGAATTGGTTATTGAGCTGGGAGACATCCATTCCGCTTATCGAGTCACTTATTCCACAAGCATCGACAGCACGCATACAAACACGCCAAGCTTTACGAACAACGTAAACTTTACGGGCGACAACATTAACCCGACTTCAGCTACGAAAAAGATAGACAATAAGCGCGGCGAGCTTTTGAAAAAAACGTCCACAGGCTATAGCGAGACGACTCAACTCGTCGATTGGCAAATCAAGTATAATTTTGGAGAAAACACGATAGACCCTGCGTCAATTACCGATTTATTCGATAATAAACATAAGCTAGTAGGTGGATCGATTAACGTATACGAGGTTCCAGACCCTAACACAGGCGCGAAGGGCAGCCTCGTGCCGGCAGACGATTATACGGCAGCCGCCCATAATGCCGCCGGCAAAAACGGTTTCATTATAACGTTCGACAGTGAAATTAGCAGCGCCTATATCATTGAATATCAAACAGAGCCGACTGCCAACGTCTATAAGAACGAAACCATTAACAACGACGCAACGACCGATGGCGGTTCAGCTTCCGGCTCACGGGATATCGTACAAAAGTTTTTCACGAAGAGCAATTCCGGCTTCAATTATGCTACTAGAACAATCGAATGGTCGATCAGCATAAATGGCAACGGCTATGAGTTGTACGATCTGCTGTTCGATGACACTTTCGGGATCGACGGACAGAAGCTGGATGCAAGCAGCATGAGAATTGACGGCGAAACCGTAGCTGACAGCACTTATACCGTTAATTATAAGCCAGATAATTCAGCAACCGATACGGTTCAAGGCTTCTCCATCGACTTCGGAGATGGAAACCAGCCACATGCGATCACGTATACGACGAAGTACGATTATGCAGACGGCTCGTATGCCACGAATAAATCAAGCTATACCAATACAGGCGGTCTGAAGTGGAAAGAAGAAGAGAACGGAACAGAGCTCAGCAAGACCGCAAACTCTGATCCTGTTTCAAATCTCGAGACTCGCGACAACGGCTTCAAGAACGGACGTTATTACGCCGATACGAAAGAGATCGTATGGGAAGTCGGCATCAACTATAACAGCAAAACGCTGCCTAATGCACTCGTTACGGACAAGCTCACCTCTAAGCAAAAGTATGTTGCCAATTCACTTGAGGTACGCCATATGACCGTAGCAGCCAACGGTTCCACGAATACGAACGGCGCTATCGTTGATCCTGATCTCTATACGCTCACCGTTGAAGACGATGCAGATGGACAGAACCTTATCGTCGATTTCGGCAATATAACAAGCCCCTACTATTTGACATTCCGCACGGAGCTTGAAGACGAATTCATTGACGATAAAAATATTGAAAACAACGCCATTCTGACAGCAGACGGCTATGATCCGAAAACACTATCCGAAACCGTTCAAATTCCGAAAGCAGGCGAGTATGTAGCGAAGAGCGGCGATCAGAACGACAGCGATCCGAACGTGATCGACTGGACCGTCTACATTAACCGAGGCCAATCCACGGTAGAGAACGCGAGCATCATCGACACGCCTAGCAGCAAGCAGGTTATCGTCGATGATTCATTCGTCCTCTACGACACATCCGTTGACGAGGATGGCAATGTAACGAAGGCGGGACCGACCGATGCCAGCTTATATGAGGTTAACGTTGAAACGAATCCTGATCCAGATGCGGGCGAAGGCGATAGCATCTTCACTCTCACTTTTAAATCCGTTATTAAGAAACCGTATATTCTAGAATACAAAACGATTATCGACGCGGAGGACGGAGACAGCTTGGCAAACAGCGTTGCGTTTCGCGGCAACGGCGTTGACCTTGTTACCATTGAAGAGCCGTCCGAAGTCGAAGTGAAGCTGTCGGGAGGAGCCGGTACAGGCAGCGCTTATAAGGGAAGCTTGAAAATTACAAAGGTAGATTCGAGCAACAATGCGATTACCCTTGCAGGCGCAGCATTCGAGCTATACCGGGCTTCCAACAACCAGAAGGTCGGTGACACGGAGTACAGCGGCAATGATGGCATCGTTCAATTCAACAATTTGAAATACGGTCAGTACACGCTCAAGGAAGTAACTCCGCCAGTCGATTATTCTATCGTCAGCACAGGCGAGTACACCATTACGATCAATTCCAAAGGTGTCCAAGAAATTACGATTGCGAACGCCAAGTTAACCGGAGACCTAACAGTTACAAAAGTCGCAGCAGGCAACGCCGATAAGTTGCTAGCAAATGCTGTTTTCGATCTCTATGACAGCACGATGACGACGAAGCTGCAGCGGGTTACAACGGATGCAGCAGGCAAAGCAGTGTTCGTCAACATCCCTTATGGCGATTATATTTTGAAGGAATATAGAGCTCCTTCGGGTTATAAGATCGATGGTGAGGGCGAATACCCGATCACGATAAACGAAGATAACGAAGCCTTTACGGTTGCCAATCAAAAACGCATAATCGTGCCCGAACCGGAAGCGACGCCAAGCCCGACACCTGTCGCTTCGCCTGAACCAACCCCGGTTGTGACGCCAGCGCCTACGCCGTCCGCGACACCTGTGCCAAGCGAAACGCCTTCGCCAACGACTAAGCCGTCGTCTACTCCTCCAATCGAGAAAGAAATAACGAAGGAAGAGAAGCCGATCGAAGATAAGGTTGATGTTCCGAAGAATGGCCATTCAAAACCAGGCAAGCAGCCAGAGAACGGCAAAGTAACCGTTTCGCCGGATGGCAAATGGGTGTATACGCCGAATCCGGGTTTTATCGGCAAAGATAAATTTTCGATCATCGTTACGAATGGGAACGGAGAAGAAGAAGAGCTATTCTTCGAAATCGATGTAGAGGAAATACCGCAGGGCGGGCTCGAGGGAACGCCTCAGACGCCTGATGTAGACCAGCTGCCTAAGACAGGCGAATCGAGCAATCTGCCTTTCATGGCGCTAGGAGTATCTCTTGTCCTAATCGGCGCAGCGCTCCGATTAAATAGAAAAAGTAATTAAACAAAAGCGGTTGAAGGGAAGTGTTCCCTTTCAACCGCTTTTGTTTTCTATAGTTGTTAAACGTCGTGAATTTCACTGGCTGCCGCCGCTTCGCTACCGCGCTTATTGGCCGTTCTCGAACGCAAAAGCTCAAGCAACGATGCCGGACCTGCAGCGGCATAATAATTGGCTTGCTCATCCGGCGCCAAGATGACGCCAAGCTGATGATGCTCGCCCGCATAACGCGCGCGCTGCGCAAACTTGATCTCACCCTCGAAGTTCAACACTTCGAGCTTGCAAAATGCGGGATTCTGCCGCAGCGCTTCATACATCTCTTCTTTGTTCTTGATGCGAATGCCGTTCACCTTATGAATCACTTCACCCGGCAGAAGCCCCATCGTCTCGGCGGGAGTGCCCGGTACAATCCCCAATATTCGCAAGCCGCGCGAATCATTCACATACAGCGGCGATCTCCGCGCTTCCGATGCGGTGCTGCGCCATACAAGCGCCTCATGCAGCAGCAACGTTGCAACTGCTGCTAGCGGAAGCAAAACCGGAAATTTCCAGGCCGCAAGCGCGGTCGCAGCTACGATAACGCTGTATAGCAGCAGCCCTTTAGCAGCATGCTTCGCCTTCTGCTTCGGCAGCAGCGAACGCGTCATTTCCGTAAAGCCGATCACCATCGGCAGCGCTATGACTGACCATCCTTGCGTCCAGTCGGCGCCGAAGAGCGGCGTCCATGGCAGCGCCGTCTGCGACATTCCGCCTCCAGCGACCGGGACGATCATGAGCAACGGTACCGGCCAGAAGCCTTGCAGCATATAACCGCCAACAAGCTTGCCCCGCTTCCCTTCCACGAACAGCGGAGTGGACAGCTTGTCTCCCTGCCACCGAACGAGTGCGGCCTCCGCTAAATGGAGAAGGGCGACGATTACCAGCAAGCCCGCAGCATCGATCTTAGCGAGCGATGCCGATAACGAACCGATCCAGTCGGATCGTTCGGCTAGCGTTGTGAAGCCAATTCCCCACTGAAGCAATGCGATAATACCTGCGCTGTAGGCGAAGCACAAGTACCGAATGCGAATGAGCATCAATAGGACAGCTATTGCCCAAAGCCATAACACCGCTTCTCCCGTCAACGCTGTTCCAATAAAGGCGCCAACCGCCGATACGACGAGCCCTACCGCCAAACCTGCCACCATCGCCCGCAGCACAAGCGCAGGCCAATTATGAAGCTTAACCGCAAACAGCTGTCTTTCCATCCGAATCTGTCTTGTATATTGCAAAATAATAAATAAAACCGAAATATAATAAAAAGGCTGCGCTAATAGTTGTATGGCTGCCTGCCCGAACGCTTCCAGCAAATCAATCAACGTTGCCAATCTCCACACTCCTCCGCTTACGCGATTTCGCAAAAAAAATAAAAGGCCGGCTCCACGATAGAGCCAACCTCTTATTCATTCGACGCCAATGATTTATTTCCTGCCTGACACCTTGATTGCTTCATGCAGTTGAACGTCATTGTTCTCGTCTTGAATCCACTTAACTACCGCTTGTTCAAGCGTTTCTGCGGTCTTCACATCAACCTTGCCTGTTGCCGGCATGTTATGCTCCGACTGGAATCGCTTGACTGCCTCGGTCGTTTCCTGCCCGAAATATCCGTCCTCGCGCTTCGGTTCATAGCCTAAGCCATGAAGCATAATTTGAACGCTGCGGACCTGCTCGCCGAGCATATCCTGTTGCAACGTCTCGGACATACTCAGTCTTGCTACCGTATAGAGATCCGGAGGCAGTACTTCAATATCCGGCTTAATGCCTTTCTCATGAATCCAGTTGCCGTTAGGCGTCAGCCACTTCGCAATCGTCATCTTGACGAGACTGCCATCGCCAAGCGCTTTGTTGTAGCTGACTTGCACCGTACCTTTGCCAAACGACGTCTCGCCGATCAGCTTCGCGCCAGCTCCCTCTTGGAGTGCGCCCGCCAGTATTTCCGATGCGCTTGCACTGCCTTTGTTCATGAGCACGGTGATCGGGTATGTCTTGCTTTGACCTTCCGATAACGTTTTCTCGCGTTCGCCGCTACGGTCCTCAACTTGAACGACTGTCTGACCTTTGGCAAGGAACGACTCAGCAATATCAACGACAACGGGAAGAATACCCCCAGGATTGTTGCGCACATCGATAACTAATCCCTTCATCCCCTGCTGCTCCAGCTTGGCGAGCTCTTCCTTGAAGCGCTCTGCCGTATGAAGCGAGAACTGCCGTATCTCAATGACTCCGACACCGTCCGATCGCAAATTCGCATAGACGGTTTCGACATCGATATCGTCTCGAATCAGTACGAGCTGCACCGGCTCATTAAAACCGCTGCGAATCACTTGCAGCTTCGCCTTCGTACCTTTAGGACCGCGAATCTTAGCAACTGCATCCTGAAGGCTCAAACCGTCAAGCTTCTCGCCATTCACAGAAATAAGGACGTCCTTGGCCAGTAAGCCTGAACGTTCGGCTGGCGATCCTTTGATCGGCGCGACAACGACAATCTTGCCATTCTCCATCGTCACCTCGGCGCCGATTCCGGTGAACGAGCCTTCGATCGACTCGGAGAAATGCTGCGCCACTTCCTTCTCCATGTAGACGGAATACGGATCCTCCAGCGAAGACATCATGCCGCTTACCGCACCATCCACCAGTTCGTGACGATCGACCTTCTCATAATACTTCGTCTCGATCAGCTCAAGCACGGCGTTCAGCTTCGTTAGCTCATCTTCCTTCAAGCTGTAGCGGCTTGTACCGCCTTCCGCCGCCGCAGCGGTGAGCGCAGCTTCCACGTGTTCCTTCGGATTAATAAGCTGGTCCGCGATCGTCAGCGTTACGAGCACAGAAGCGAACATCGTCAGCATCACGAACGCGAACACTGTGCGTCCTTTGAATTGCACCCTTCTACACCACCTTCATATTTTCCCAGTATTGCCTGTGCCGAACCTGGTCGCAGGCTTGGCTCACTTCCTAATACCGTCCTAGTATATGACAAGCGGCTTACAATTATTTGCAAGGGCACCGTTTAAAAACAAGGGCAGCCATTTGGCTGCCTCTTGGTTGTCTACCTATAAGTTATCGATAATGCTTATCGAACTATTTTAAGTAACCGCCTGGGTTGACGGCAACCTCATTCTTACGCACCTCGAAGTGAAGATGCGGTCCGGTCGAGTTGCCTGTGCTTCCGACTTCAGCGATCTTGTCGCCTTTCTTGACCGTATCGCCCTTGCTGACTAGTCGGCCGCCCTTGCGTATATGGCCATACAGCGTCCACAAGCCGTTGCCGTGGTCGATTACGATACACTCGCCGTAGCTGCTCCAGGTTTGCGAGATAATAACGACGCCGCCCTCTGCCGCATAAATATCCGTGCCCTGCGGCGCAGCGAAATCGATACCTGTATGCGTATGCTTCTTGCCTGTGATTGGATGCGTCCGAGTGCCAAAGTTTGAGCTAATCCGGTAGTTGTCTTTGATCGGCATACCGAGTCTGCCGCCGTTATACGGATTGGAAATCCGGTTCTTCTCGGCATTCAGCTTGGACACCTTCGACGCAAGTTGCATCAACTCTTTCTCTGCTTCTTCTCCAATATCCTCAAGCTGCTCCAGTTCCGAATCGAGCTCTTGTAGATTGCTGTTGTAGCTGGCAATCAATTGCTCCTTCTCATGCTCCTTGGCGATGAGCGCGTTCTCGTACTTCTCCAACTTTTCGTACATGGTCTTAACCTCGGCGAATTGCTTCTCTACCTCGGCTTTCTTCTGAACGACAAGCTCCTTCTCTTGCTTCTGCTCTTCGAGTATATCGTGATCCTGACTGAGGATCGACTGCAGCGCATCGAAACGATCGATGAAATCGGTGAAGCTCGTTGCGCTTAGCAAGACGTCCATATACGACACGAATCCGTTCGTATACATAAGACGCATACGCGATTGCAGCAGCTCGTCGCGCTCTACGACACGTTGCTCGGCTTGCTCCAGCTGAGTGCCTGTCTGCAGCAACTCCTCCTCCTTCGCATCAACCTCTGCCTGCGTATTCATTTTGTTAACCGTTACATTGTCGATCTCCGCAAGTATATTCTGAATCGAGGCCTGTGCGTCGGACTTCTTCACTTCAATGTCCGATTTCTGGGAATTCGCATTAGCCGCCGCCTTCTGGGCTTCGGCTGCCCGTCTCTCGGCATCCCGCATTTCCTTCTTCGCTTCCTCGATCTGTTTCTTGATCTGACTAAGCGATGCCGCTTCTCCGCTTGCCGGGTGTAACATAAATACGGTAAGCAGCGTTACTACAATAACGCCAGCTATTCTCCTCATTGCCATCATCACCTACACTTTCAAATACTTTCGTACCGAAATGGTGCTGCCCCAAATGCCTAACAATGTTCCTAGTCCGATCAATAGCAGCGCGACCATTCCAGCCACTTCCTTAAACGTGACGAGCTTAATCATCATGAGAGCCAAATCCGTTTCCGTAAAGCTAACAAATTGCGAGTAAGCGACCAAGATGACAGCCGTAGTCAATACAGAGCTAATCAGCCCGATTAAGGCGCCTTCGATAAAGAACGGCCAGCGGATGAACGAGTTCGTCGCACCTACAAGCTTCATAATGCCAATCTCACGGCGTCTGGCGATTATCGTCATCTTGATGGTGTTCGAGATGAGGAACATCGCGGTAATGCCTAGGCCGATAACGACTACGAAGCCGATGTTGCGCACCACGTTCGTTATAGTGAACAGCTTCTCGACTGTGCCTTGACCGTACTTGACCTTCGCAATCGGCAGCGACTCGTCCGCCTTGTTGATGGCTTCGATCTGCGCGACCGCCGTTTCGATTGATAGCGGATCGTAGACCTCGACGGTAAAGGAGTCTGGCAGAGGGTTCTTCTCATTCTCGTAGCCCTCAATCAAATCTTCATTCTCCTTGCCAAGGCTTTCGCGCAAAATTTCAAGTCCTTCTGCCTTCGACACGAACTTCACTTTGCTTACTTCCGTTATGTTGCCGATCTTGTTCTGCAGCTCTGTCATCTTGGTTTGATCGACCTTCAATTGCAAGTAGACCCGAATTTGAACCTGGCTTTCTATCTGATCCGCCATTGCGTTCACGTTCAATGCAAGCAGCAGGAAAACTCCTAGTATAAATAGCGAGATGAACATGGAGCTCATCGAAGCGAACGACATCCAGCCGTTGCGGATAATGTTCTTCGCGCCTTCGCGCATATGCCGGAGAATCGTACTAAGCTTCATAGCCGTACTCTCCTCTCGCCTCATCGCGAACGATGTTCCCGTTCTCGATGGCAATAACGCGCTTGCGCATGGAGTTGACGATGTCCTTGTTATGCGTAGCCATGACGATTGTCGAACCGCGGAAGTTAATCTCTTCAAGCAGGTTCATAATGCCCAGCGACGTCTCGGGATCCAGGTTGCCTGTCGGCTCGTCCGCGACAATAACCGACGGATTGTTGACGATTGCGCGGGCAATGGCGACACGCTGCTGTTCGCCGCCTGATAGCTGCGCCGGCAAGGAGGCGTGCTTATGCTTAAGCCCGACAAGCTCTAGTACCTCCATCGTGCGTCTCTTAATGACTCTGCGTGGCGCCTCGATCGCCTCCATGGCGAAAGCGACGTTTTCGAATACGGTAAGCTTCGGAAGCAGTCTGAAATCCTGGAAAATAACGCCGATATTGCGTCTCACGTATGGAATCTTGCGAGGCTTAAGCTTGCCAATGTTAAAGCCGTTCACCGATATTTGCCCTTTGGTCGGCACTTCCTCACGGTAAATCAACTTCATAAAGGTCGATTTTCCTGCGCCGGAAGGTCCTACGAGGTATACAAATTCATTACGATCTATTCGAACGGAAACGCCGCGAAGCGCATGTGTGCCATCCGCATACGTCTTCCAAATGTCCTGCATTTCAATCACATTCATCACATCCTGTTAATAGTCAGCTTTATGTAATTCGACAGGTTGCCACGAAATCCTTCAAAATGGGCTTTGTTTCCTCATATTTTCACAATTCTAATAATGGAGTCCTATGTCGAAAAGAGCGTTTGACGCGCTGCAATAGGGCTTTCAGCCCGCTCAAGACAAGAACGGCTCCGCAGATGCATATAGTTGGTTAACGGGTTAGTTTTCATTATTTTTCAAATTTGGAAAGGGTGTTGTTCATTTTGAAGCGAATTTATCTCGGCTTGGTCATATCGTTGGTAATATTGCTTGCAGCGGCAGGTGTCGGATGGGCGTTGCTGTGGAACTATGCTACGCAGGATACCGTGCCCGAAGGCGTTGTCGTGGGGGGCATTCCGATTGGAGGCATGACGATTAATGAGGCGCTTGGCTTATTGGATGATTACGAGCAGTCCCTCCAAAAACGGACCATTACGATAAACGCGAATACCGAGACCGGCGACAACAAGCAATGGGCGGTAAGCGAGCTAGGATACAAAGCCGAGTTCAAAGGCGTGAAAGAGGCGCTGCTTAAGCTGCGTGATGGACGTATATGGGAGCGAGCCGAATACCGTTACCGCTTTCCGAAGTCTTACTCGTTATCGCAGAGCTGGGAGCGTGATACGTTCGACTCGGCCGTTCGCAAGCAATGGGGTTGGATCGAAAAAAACGAACCAAAGGATGCCTCCCGTACAATTACGGATAAAGACGAAGTGCTTTATGTGCCGCATGTCGACGGCTATCGAATCCAGCTTGAATCGTTGTCCGAGAAGGTCAATGGGTGGGTATGGATTGATGAGCAGGAGCTGACGAAGCCGATTGAACGAACATTCGCCGATGAGCTTCCCATTACGGCGATACACCCGAAGGTGACGCTGGCGGCATTGAAGGAGGAAGGCATTGATCGCAAAATCGTCGAGTTCTCGACCGATTTCAAGACGAGCGCGGAAGGACGCGCCCATAATGTAACGATTACGGCGGAAATGTTAAACGACACCCATCTCGCTCCTGGCGATGTGTTCGATTACGATAAGCTCATAACGGCAACGGAGAAGGAGCATACGTATCGGGAAGCTCCCGTTATTCTGAACGGCAAGCTTGTGCCCGGTATCGGCGGAGGCATCTGCCAAGTATCGAGTACACTGTATAATGCTATTTTGCGAGCAGGACTTGAAATCGTAGAACGGCGCAATCACTCGATTCCCGTCGCGTATCTACCGCTTGGGCAGGATGCGACATACTCCGGCGGGGCGATCAACTTCCGTTTCAAAAACACGACCGGCAAACATCTCATCATTCGTACAGAGGTGAAGGATCGAACGGTGACGATCAAGCTCTTCGGCACAATGGACGAAAGCCTTCGTTACGATGTTGAATCGGTTACTACGGACACCCTGTCACCAAAGATCGTGGAGACGGTGAACGCTTCGTTGCCTACCGGCAAGCAGGTCGTCGTTGACAGCGGCAAACAAGGGTATGTTGTAGACACGTTCCGCATCCTCTATAAAAACGGCAAAGAAACGTCCCGCGAGAAAGTCTCGCATGATACGTATCGCGCGCAGCCGACGATCATCGAGCGCGGACCGCAGCAGGGCGAGAACTCGCCGGCACCAACGCCGACTCCGAAAGATTCGGTCGTGGAGGACGGCATCTAGGACTGGGAGGCTGAGGCATTCCTACAATAACGAAAGTTTTTTGCGCTATCTGGCATTCACTTGGTTGTGTGCTCGAAATAGCGATACGTTTTTCCGTTATTTGGGCGAATGGGAATAAGAAAGCCCCGCGCAGCTGTGCTGTGCGGGGCCTTGCCGATTGTTCTATTCCGTATACGGGAGACTTGTATCGATGCCGATCGTGCTGGTCGATGCATCCCATGTCACGCCGATGTTGAACACTTTAGCGATATCTCTTAGCTTGAAGTAGTTGTTGCCGCCAATGTTATAGGCTTTAAGCGGTGCTTCCGCGCCATCAACATAGATTGTGGATGCGGTAGGCGAAGCAGACTTAACGGCTTGGCTTGTTCCAGCAGCTAGCTCGCCGCCCACTGGCGTATAGGCTTTGTTCGCAAGCAGATTGACTGCATTTTTAGCTTTGTCAAAGCTGACTTCGAAGTTTTTGTCCGTACCGTTAACCGCTAGAGCCAAATCGCGAAGCTTAAAATAGTTGTTGCCGCCGATGTTGTACGCTTCGAACGATACCGCCTTGCCGTTCACCATCACTTTGGATGCCGTCGGTTTCGCGGAAACCGGTGCAAGCAGCGGGCTCTTTAGGAAGTAATACGATTGGTCGTCGCCGTCGGATGCAATGGCGTAACCATTCTCGAAGCTGCCGCCCATAAAGTTAACGGCAAACTTCGTAACTTCTTTGCCTGTAGCGTCGATATAACCTCGCGCCGTTTCTTCATCGTTGATGTACCTGCCTACAATAGCAAGTCCCTCATTAAATTCAAAATATACTTCGTCATATTTCGGTTTCACGATCACTTTGCCGCTCTTATCGATGAAGCCCCACAGACCGTCTTTCATGAAAGCAGCCAAGCCTTCGTTAAACGAATACACATCCTCGTATTGCGGCTTAATGACCTCCTTGCCCGTCGTATCGATAAAGCCCCACAGATCGCCCTTGAGAACCGGAGCGAGTCCATTTTGGAACGGGTAAGCCAAATCGTACTTCGGTGCAACTATTTCCTTGCCAGTCGCGTCGATGTAACCCCAATAATCGCCTTCGTTATAGATCGCAAAACCTTCCAAGAAATTATAGATCGTGTCATAATTCGCTTCGAAAACTTGCTTGCCCGTCGTATCGATATAGAATGGCTTGCCGTCCAATACTACAGGCGCAATCCCGCTGCCAAAGCTGGATGCCGATTCGTACTTCGCCTCAATAACGAGCTCGCCCGCTTTATTAATAAAGCCCCACTTCTCGCCTTTAGCGACTAACATCAGGCCATCGACGAATTGTTCGCCAATCGAGTCGTAGCTCGGCTGAATAACGATCTTTCCTGTCTTGTCGATCATGCCCCACTTCTCGTTCAGCATAACTGGAGCCAAACCGTCGTGGAAGTTCATTACCCAGTCATACTTGGCAGGGACGACTACTTTGCCTGCTGTATTGATAAATCCATAGCTTTCGACGTCCGCGCTTTCATCGTATTCCAAATACCATGCCAAACCTTCGCTTAATTCGCCAACAGTTACATATGGTAAATATTTGGCGGCATGTACACTTGATAATGGAATCATAACCGCGATTAATGCAATACTTAACCATAAACTTAACGCTTTTTTCATACTCGATACCTCTCCCCTGAATGATTCGAAAATAGTAATAATAAAAATCTATATTATTTATCGGATAAACGAGTCGAAGTTTTTAGCAAAATAAGGATTGGAAACAAAAAAAAGAAGAGGGAGCTCCCTCTTCTTCCTATATCATCAGTGCTTAGCGACTGCGCTCGACGTACTCCGTCACCCATGCAGCCGTCTCCGCAAGCGCGGCATCGGCGCGGCCGATTGCGTCTTGGACTTGCGTCTTCGCCGTGCCGCCGTATACATTGCGCGCATTGACGACTTGCTCCGGCTGAAGCACCGCGTAGATGCGGTCATCGAACAATTGCGAGAATTGCTTGAATTCATCAAGCGTAAGGTCGAGCAAGTATTTGTTTTGCTCGATGCAATACAATACCGTCTTGCCTATGACCTCATGCGCTTGGCGGAATGGCAAGCCCTTGCCAACGAGGAAGTCGGCGATGTCGGTTGCGTTCGAGAAGTCTTGATTGACCGCTTGTCGCATCCGATCCTTGTTGACCTTCATCGTCGCGATCATCGGCGCGAACAATTGAAGCGCGCCTTGCAGCGTCTTCACGGTATCGAACATGCCTTCCTTGTCCTCCTGCATATCCTTGTTGTAAGCAAGCGGAAGCGACTTCAGAACCGTCAGCAAGCCTACAAGATTGCCGTACACGCGCCCCGTCTTGCCGCGAACAAGCTCCGGCACGTCCGGATTCTTCTTCTGCGGCATAATGCTGCTGCCTGTGCAGAATGCGTCATCCAGTTCAACGAAATGGAACTCCGTGCTCGACCACAGGATCAGCTCTTCGCTTAGGCGCGACAAATGCATCATGATGATCGAGGCGTCCGACAGAAACTCAAGAATAAAATCACGGTCGCTTACCGCGTCTAGACTGTTCTCGTACACACGATCGAACTTCAATTGACTCGCCACGAAATGGCGGTCGATCGGGAACGTCGTGCCGGCCAAAGCGCCCGCTCCAAGAGGGAGCACGTTGATCCGTTTGTAGCTGTCTTGCAGACGCTCGATGTCGCGTCCGAACATGGACACGTACGCCATGAGATGATGCGCGAACAAGATCGGCTGAGCCCGCTGCAAATGCGTGTAGCCCGGCACGATTGTGTCGATGTTTGCCTTCGCTTGCTCGATAAGCGCGGATTGCAGCTTATGAAGCATATCGACGAATTCAACAACGCGTTTGCGAAGCCAAAGATGCATATCCGTCGCGACTTGGTCGTTGCGGCTGCGTCCGGTGTGCAGCTTGCCGCCTACCGTGCCAACATCGTCGATCAGCGTTTTCTCGATATTCATATGAATGTCTTCGTCGCCGATCGAGAATTCAATATCGTCGCGCTTAATGCGCTGAAGAACGCGGTGCAAGCCGTCCTTGATTTTCTCCACGTCATCGGCAGGCAAGATGCCTTGCTTACCGAGCATTGTTACATGCGCCAAGCTGCCTTGAATGTCTTCTTCGGCAAGCTCTTTGTCGAACATAATCGATGCTGTATATTCTTCAACCAATTGGTCTGTCTTCTTCGTAAACCGACCGCCCCATAGTTTGCTCACTCGCTTATACACTCCCTGCCGGAGAAACGGACGAAAAGCATGACGCAGCACCCCTCGGCGCCGCTGCTACTGCCGCTGCGCCAAGTCCTCTGCCTCATGCTTCCGCCAAGCTTCCGGATTTATTTGTTGTTAACTGCCGAAGATACTTTCAGACGAAGCGCGTTCAGGCGGATGAAGCCTGTTGCGTCGCCTTGGTCGTATGCTTGGGAAGGGTCTGCTTCCATCGTCGCGATGTCCGGGTTGTACAAGCTGACCGGGCTTTTCACGCCAGCGCCGATTACATTGCCTTTGTACAGCTTCAGTCGAACAACACCGCTCACGTTCTTCTGCGATTCTTCGACCAGCGCTTGCAGGGCAAGACGCTCAGGCGCGAACCAGAAGCCGTTGTATACGAGTTGGCTGTATTTGGCGATCAGGGAGTCGCGAAGGTGCATAACTTCGCGGTCCATCGTGAGCGATTCCATTTTGCGATGAGCAGTGAACAGAATCGTGCCGCCCGGGGTTTCGTACACGCCGCGGCTCTTCATGCCGACAAAGCGGTTCTCCACCATGTCGACACGGCCGATGCCATGCTTGCCGCCAAGCTCGTTCAGCGTCTCCATGATTGCAAGCGGGCTAAGCTCTTGGCCGTTAATAGCCGTACAGTTGCCTTGATCGAACGTAAGCTCAACGTATTCCGCTTTGTCCGGCGCTCTCTCCGGGGATACGCTCAGCACGTACATGCTCTCGTTTTCCTCCGAGCTTGGGTCGAACCATGGATCTTCGAGCATGCCGCTCTCGAAGCTGATATGCAGCAGGTTGCGGTCTGTCGAATAAGGCTTAGCTGCCGATGCCGTAACCGGAATACCATGTTTCTCGGCATAAGCGATCATCTCCGCGCGTCCAGGGAACTGCTCGCGGAACGCTTCCAGACGCCAAGGCGCGATTACGCCGATCTCGGGAGCAAGCGCTGCAGCCGTCAGCTCGAAGCGGACTTGGTCATTGCCTTTGCCCGTTGCGCCATGCGCAATCGCCGTAGCGCCTTCAGCGCGTGCGATGTCAACCATGCGCTTAGCGATAAGCGGGCGGGCGATCGATGTGCCGAGCAAGTATTGGCCTTCGTACAATGTTCCTGCTTGGAACATCGGGTAAATAAAGTCCTTCGCGAATTCATCGCGCAGGTCGTCGATGTATACTTTCGATGCGCCTGTAGCAAGAGCTTTCGCTTCGAGGCCGTCCAGCTCATCCTTTTGGCCGATATCAGCCGTGAATGCGATAATTTCCGCGTCATACGTTTCTTTCAACCATTTTAGGATAACCGATGTGTCCAAGCCGCCAGAGTAGGCAAGCACGATTTTTTCTTTTGCCATAACGAGTATTTACTCCCCTTCAAATGAAATTTCTATTAAGACATAATAGCAGCCATGATGGCTTTCTGAGCGTGCAGACGATTCTCCGCTTGGTCGAAAATAACCGAATTCGCGCCGTCAATAACGCCTTCGCTCACTTCTTCGCCGCGGTGTGCAGGCAAGCAATGCATGAACAGGTAATCTTTCTTCGCATATTTGGTCAAAGCTTCATTGACTTGGAAAGCGGCAAAAGCAAGCTCGCGTTCCTTCTGCTCGGCTTCTTGCCCCATGCTCGCCCATACGTCCGTGTAGATGACATCGGCATCGGCAATCGCTTCCTTGGGATCACGGCCGATCTGGATGATCGAGCCTGTCTCTGCAGCCGTGCTCATCGTTTGCTTAATGATGTCCGCATCCGGCTCGTACCCCTCGGGTGTAGCGACCGACATATTCATGCCGAGTTTGGCAGCGCCCATCAGCAGCGAATGAACCACATTGTTGCCGTCACCGACGTAAGCCACTTTCAGCCCTTCGAGGCGGCCCTTGTGCTCAAGCACCGTTTGATAATCAGCAAGCGCTTGGCATGGGTGCGACAAATCTGTCAGTCCGTTAATGACCGGTACCGTTGCTCCGCGAGCAAGCTCAACCACTTTACGATGCTCAAATGTGCGGATCATGATGCCGTCGAGGTAGCGGGACAGCACTTGCGCCGTATCCCAGATCGGCTCGCCGCGTCCGATTTGCAGGTCACTGCCGCTTAGGAACAGCCCTTGGCCGCCCAATTGGTAGATGCCTACTTCGAACGAAACGCGCGTACGCGTGGATGATTTCTCAAAAATCATGCCGAGTGTTTTGTTTTTCAACAGTTGATGGGCTTCGCCCGCCTTCAGCTTCTTCTTCAAATCGATAGCTAGGTCGATCAAATACCGGATTTCCTCCGGCGTGTAGTCGACCAGCATAAGGAAGTCGCGCCCTTTCAGGCTTAACGCCAACTCCTCGTTAACCGTTCCTTGCATGCGTTTGCCCTCCTTCAAGCGAAACCTATCGGTTCGCTGCGTCGTTGTTACGATTGCTTATATATCCAATTCCAATTAGTTCGGACGTTTCGTCTCCAGCAGCTCAGTCAGAATAGCAACAGCGCTGTCGATCTCCTCTGTCGTTACGAGCAGATTCGGCAGCAAGCGGATGACATTCGGCCCTGCGGAGATAACGAGCAAACCCTTCTGCTGTGCTTCCACCAGGATCGGTGCAATCGGCTCTGCGCATTCAATGCCGACGAGCAGACCGAGTCCGCGCACATCGCGTACAAATCCATTGCCTTGCAGCTTCTCACGCAGCTGCGCCATTAGGTATTCGCCTTGCCCGTCAGCTCGTGCCGGCAAACCGTCACCTACAATTTCCTCCAACGTCGCTTTCACGACAGCCGTCGCAATCGGCGTACCGCCGAACGTCGAGCCATGGCTACCCGCCGTGAACCCTTCGCGAAGCTTCTCCTTCGCGACCATGGCGCCGACCGGGAAGCCGCTTCCGAGACCTTTGGCCAATGTGAAAATATCCGGCTCAATGCCAAAATGCTCGTATGCGAACAACTTGCCCGTCCGTCCGATGCCCGTCTGAATCTCATCGACAATAAGCAGAATGCCATGTTTCTCGCATAAAGCCTTAGCCGCTTTGATGTAATCCTTATCAACCGGATAAATGCCGCCTTCGGCCTGCACCATCTCCAGCATAATCGCAGCAGTCGTATCCGATATAGCCGCTTCTAGCGCCGCAAGATCATTAAACGGAATCGTCTTGAAACCTTCGGGCAGCGGTCCAAAACCTTCTTTTACTTTCGCTTGGCCGGTAGCCGTCAGCGTCGCAAGCGTCCGACCGTGGAACGACTGCTCGAACGTAATAATTTCATAACGTCCGTTCTTCTGTACGAGCTGCTGGTAACGACGCGCCAGCTTAATGGCCGCCTCGTTGGCCTCAGCACCCGAGTTGCCGAAAAACACGGCATCGCCGCAGCTATTATCCGTAATCAGCTTCGCCGCTTCCTCCTGGTTCGGAATGCGGAACAGATTGGACACATGCCACAGCTCGTCGAGCTGCTTTACAAGCGCTTCCTTGACCCGCTTCGGCGCATGACCTAGATTCGTAACGGCAATGCCGCTCATAAAATCGAGGTAGCGGTTGCCTTGATCGTCCCACAGCCAGCTTCCTTCGCCCTTCACCAGAGCCAGCGGATACCTTGCATATGTAGGCAATAGGGATTGACCGGCATCCACTGCCGTCTTTGTCTCGCTCATCGTCATTACACCCGCCCTTCGCTTGTTTGTACGATTCGTGTGCCTACGCCGCCCTCGCGGACAGCCTTCGTCAATACGCCCGGCTGCTCGCCGCTAACGATTACGACCTCGCGCACCCGTCCTTGTATGCACTGAATAGCTGCACGCACCTTCGGAATCATGCCGCCGTATATTTCACCGCTTGCGATCATCGCTTCGATCTCTTCAACCGTCACTGTGGGCAATACCTGCTTCTCGCCGTCCACCGTCTTCAGTATGCCCGGCACGTCCGTTACGACGATCATCCGTTCAACCCCGAGATGGGAAGCAACCGCTCCTGCTGCCGTATCCGCATTAATGTTATAGCGCTGTCCAGCCGCATCGATACCTACGGGAGCAATAACCGGAATGTAGCCCATCCCCATTACGCCCTCAATGACAGCTGCATTCACGTCCGTTACGTCGCCCACGAAGCCGATCTCACTGGCGTTCGCAACAGGCTTTGCAAGGATCAGCTTGCCGTCTACGCCGGACAGACCGAGCGCTTGTGCGCCTCGCGTCTGAATCTTGCGGACGATCTCTTTATTAATACGTCCTGCCAGCACCATCTCAACGACATCAAGCACTTCGTCGCTCGTCTTACGCAAGCCGTTTACGAATTCAGATTCAATGCCTAGCTTCGACAGCGTCTCGGATATAGCAGGTCCGCCGCCGTGCACGATAACCGGACGTACGCCCGATTGCTGCAGCTCGCGCAGCTCGTCGAAGAAACCATCAGGAAGCGCCGCTAACGTGCTGCCTCCGCATTTCATAACAAACCGTTGCTCTATCAATGTATTATGCCCTCCAACGTTAGACTCTCTATGTCCGATATGCCGCGTTAATGCGGACATAATCATAGGTCAGATCGCAGCCCCAAGCCGTTGCTTGCCCATCCGCCATATGAAGATCGACGAGGATAACGACCGTGTCGCCCTTCAAATATTCCAAGGCAGCCGCTTCGTCGAATACGACGGGACGCGACTGCTCCAGCGTAACAATGTCTCCTAGTCGAATATCGACTGTCTCTGGATTAACCGGCTGACCGGCGCGGCCCACAGCTGCAATAATACGGCCCCAGTTCGCGTCAGCGCCAAATACGGCAGATTTCACAAGCGACGAGCCAATGACCGTCTTCGCAATGGCTTGCGCAGCATCATCGCTCACCGCTCCGCGCACTTGAACCTCAACGAGCTTCGTCGCGCCTTCGCCGTCGCGCGCGATCGCCTTAGCGAGCACTTCGCATACATAGCGAACAGCGGCAGCGTATGCTGCCCAGCTCTCGTGCTGCGGTGTCAGCTCGTTGTTGCCGGCAAGTCCGCTTGCCATCGCTACGAGCATGTCATTCGTGCTTGTGTCTCCATCAACCGTGATCATATTGAACGTAAGGTCAGTCGCCTGACGCAGCAACTGCTGAAGCGCCTCGCTGCCGATTGCCGCATCCGTCGTAACGAAGCCAAGCATGGTCGCCATGTTCGGATGAATCATGCCAGATCCCTTCGCCGCTCCCCCAACGCTTACTCGCTTGCCGTCAATCTCGAGTTCTACGCACACCATCTTCTGCACAAGATCAGTCGTTAAGATCGCTTGGCAGAAGTCATCCGCACCTGCACGGTCTCCAGCAAGCTTTCCTGGCAACCCATCAATGCCGCCTCTTACTTTGTCCATCTTAAGCAGCTCACCGATAACGCCGGTAGACGCTACGGCTACATGATCGGCCGACACGCCGATTGCCTCTGCAAAACGGGCGCGCATCTCATAAGCATCCGCTTCGCCTTGCTTGCCTGTGCACGCGTTCGCGTTACCGCTATTCACGAGTACCGCGCGGAGTGTGCCGCCAGAGCCAATGCTTTCGCGCGTCACTTGCAGAGGCGCTGCTTGAAATACATTCGTTGTATATACGCCAGCTGCCGCCGCGGGCACCTCGCAGACGATCGCGCCAAGATCATGGCGTGTCGATTTTTTCAGTCCGCAATGCAATCCGCCTGCCGTGAAACCGATAGGCGTCGTTATCGAGCCGTCTTCGACGACCGAGAACAGTGAATGATTACCCTGTCCCATAATAAGATCGTTTCTCCTTCATCTGATCGAATATTATAAAGTAACAAGCGTATGAGTCCGTTGTCAGCTCTCTTATTATTGCTTGCATGCAAAAAATAACCTTACGGGTATGCAGGAACGAATTGCAATCCTAGCGTCTCGTCCCAGCCCATCATCATATTCATATTTTGGATCGCTTGACCCGCCGCGCCCTTGACCAAGTTGTCAATGACCGATACGATCGTAATCCGACCCGTGCGCTTATCAACAGCGAAGCTAATATCGCAATAGTTGGAGCCCCATACTTCCTTCGTCGACGGCAGCTCGCCCTCTGGACGAATGCGCACGAAGCGGCGTCCTTCATAATAACGCTGGTACAGCTCGATGAAGTCGCTTGCGCTTCTCTCGCCTTGTACCGTTGCATACATCGTCGACATAATGCCGCGAGTCATAGGCACTAGATGAGTAGAGAACGTCGTCACGACAGGTTTGCCCGCCGCATCCGAAAGCACCATCTCAATTTCCGGAATATGCTGATGCTTGTTCAGCTTGTAAGCTTTGAAGTTTTCGTTAATTTCCGCATAATGATTGCCAAGCGATAGACCGCGGCCCGCGCCGGAGACGCCGGACTTCGCATCAATAATAATCGTTGCCGGATCGATCCAGCCTTCTTTAACGGCAGGAACTAGACCGAGCAGCGTCGCAGTCGGGTAACAGCCCGGATTAGAGATAAATGCCGCATCGCGAACATTGTCGCCATATACTTCGGCAAGACCGAATACGGCTTGCTCCAAGTAACGCGCGTCTGCCGCCGGCTTCTTGTACCACTCTTCGTACAGCTCAGGCGATTTCAAGCGATAGTCGCCAGATAAGTCAATGACTTTAAGCCCGACCTCCAGCAGCTGCGGAGCAAGCTTCGAAGCTACGCCAGCAGGCGTGGCCAAGAACACGACATCCGCTTTCGCTTTTATAATCTCAGGCGTCACATCGTCAAGCAGTTCTTCATGAATGCCCGTCAGATGCGGAAAGCCTTGCGAGATCGGCGTTCCAGCGCTCGAGGACGAAGTGACCGATGTCACTTCCGCGCGCGGATGGGAGGCCAACAGCCGAATCAATTCAACGCCGCCGTAGCCGGTTGAGCCTACAATTGCTACTTTCAACTTCGTTTCCATTATTTACATCTCCCCGTTACCGGCGGCTACCCCATGGCAACCTGTGCCAATGCTTCGTACAGCCGCTCTATCTATTGCTCATTCCGCCGTCCGTCAACGGTTACGCCATCAGGCACGTGCGGTAAGGTTGTCTACATCCTCAACATATTATTTTACAACATTGTGTTGTCCATGAAAACACGCAATCGATTTTCGTATTATTATACATTTCTATTCATAAAAATACAACGAATAAAATATGCCTCTTTTTTGCTGATCCGCAGGCTCAAATCGCATCTCTGCATAGTGTTATGACGCACGACAGCCCTCCCTATGACGCAGAACCCAGACGGGAAAACTGCTGCTATGGGAAGGGCTGTTAATGGCTGATTACTTCGGCCGCGTGAACACTTTCTCTGCATGCTCGACTACATTTTCCTTCGTCGTATAGTGTCCGAAGCCTTCCGGCACTTCGACATCGGGATCTTTGAAAATATAGCCTAACATCATGTTGCCGACATGATTCCGATAATGCATGACGTCATAGAAATTTCGAGGGTCATTACTAACCGGCGTGAAGCCTGTAAAATCCCAAAAATCCGTAACCTCGGCTATTTTGGCCCAATACGTCTTCAGATCATCGAGCTTGTAGCTCTTCATCTCGAGCTGATAGGTAGCACCGGTAATGAGTCTAAAGCTAATATTCCTCGCTTCGCAATACTCCTTCATTCGGCGCAGAGCATCCACGTTCTTATCAAGCGCCTCTGACGTAATCGGACCGAAGCCTGCTTTGAACTGAGGATTGACCTCCAAATATTTATCCAGATCGCTCAAATCCTCCGCGTCTCGCCTTACCTTATTATACACGCCGCTCTCCGGAATGATTTGCGAGTACTCGAAGGAATCGATTGCGCGCTTCGCATATCCCTCTAGCTTCTCGTAACCGTAAGTCGGGTTGAGCGTCAAGTACTTCAGATAAAACGGGATAAGGGGCTCGTTCAGCACTTTCGCATGAAGCGACTTCTTAATTTCGGAGCGTGTTTCATGGAAATGTCCGATTTCTTGAAGACTCATGTGAATAACGATATTTTTGGGCTTGTAGTTATCCACGATATAATAGAGCGTCTTCTCGTAATCATGGAAGTCTCCGCCGTACATGAGCATGCTGTAGAAACTCGCCCCGCCGTAATAGTCATTAAGCAGCGCCGGCGAAATGGAGCTCGATTTCGAGCCGCCGATGACATAAGAATCGTAACGGTCGTGGAACTGATCCAAATAGGCGATCTTCGACACCCTTGGATTGTTGACCATATCGTAGGAGTACCACTTCAGTACTTTATCGCCGAACACACCGAACGGGTCTACCACATAATTGAATCCACCAAGCAAAATAGCGGCAAGCACGAGGCTGCTGCAGAACATTGTGATCCATCTACGAAACTTCATCGTACTTCACCTCTAGAATTGGAAATATAGAAAATCAGAAACTTCCTCCATTTGGGACAACGCCAAGCCGAGCAATAACGCCGATGCCAGCGCGTATTTGAAGTTCGGCTTAAAGTTTTGCTTAATTTCGCCGGTATTCTTGAAGAAAAACGCAATGCACGATGCGACGATCAATAATACGATCGTATATAAATGATAAGCCGCGTAAGTAACTGTATCAGTAAAGATCTCTTTCAGGCCAAGACCCGCAAACTGATGGAAGTCAAACAACATGCGGATGACATCCATGGTCTGACCTATATCATCAGAAACGAACAGAATGCGCGTACCGACTACGCCTGCGAAGGTAAGAGTCCAAGCTATAGCGAACGGCATCGCCAATTTGTTTCGAGACATAAAATGAGAAGCACAGACGAATACGCCGTTCAGCACCCCCCATATGACAAACTGCCAGCCCGCACCGTGCCAAATGCCCGACACGAGGAAGGTTACCATAACGGCTGAATAGAAATTGAAGCTGCCGCTGCCTCTTTTGTATACCCCGCGGAATATATAGTCGGACAAGAAACGGGATAGCGTCATATGCCATCGCTGCCAATACTCGCGGAAGTTTCTCGCCTTGTAAGGCGAATTAAAGTTTTCCGGCAGCTTCACATTGAACATCAAGCCAAGCCCGATCGCCATATCGGCGTAACCGGATAAATCGAAATAATAAGATATCGTGTAAGCCAGCACCGCAATCCAAGCCGTGTAGAAATCGCCCGCGGCGATATTCGCATAATAACCTTGGGCAAACGTCGTAAGCGGGTCGGCAAGCGATACCTTCTTCGCGGCCCCGATCGAGAACAAGAACAGCCCCAGCATGAAATTGTCTTTGTTGAACAATCGCTGGCTCTTCTCTTCCAGTTGCGGAATGATTTCTCCGTGATGAACGATCGGACCGACAACCAGCTGCGGGAAAAAGGTCGTGAACACTAGAAAGTTAATGAACGAAAACTCATCTACTTTGCCACGATAGCAATCGACCAAATAAGCGATCAATTGAAAGGTGAAAAACGAGATGCCGAGCGGCAAGGCGATTTCCATTAACGTATAAGGACGGCCCAGCGCCGCATTCACATTTTCCAAGAAAAAATTCGTGTATTTGTAGTAGCCCAGACAACCGACGTTCTGGATCAAGCCAATGGTAAGCATTAGCCCCGCAAGGAAACCTCGCCCCGACTCCTTGGCCCGTACGATCATCGTTCCTACAAAATAATTAAACAATACGATCGCAATGAATATGCCAATGAACTTGCCACTGCCTTGCGCATAGAAGTACAAGGAGGCTAATACGAGCCAAAGCTTGCCGTAGAAGCTGTTTTTCAGCAGACTCAGCACCCGGTACCCAAAAAAAGTGATGGGCAAAAACATTAATATAAATGTATAGGTTGAAAAAACCACGATAAGGACTCCTTTACTTCAGCGTATTTATGGATGCCATGAGTTGATCGCCGCTGTAGTTCGGTCTTCCGGCATTAAGACGATACACTTCATGCTCGCCTGTCTTGTTTAACCCTTCCTTCGTCGTAAAAAACAGCGAGATCCCCGCTTTCTCCGCTTCCTCAATAACCATTTCGTTATAAGATCCATATGGGATAGCCATTATGCCATCCGATTTCCCAAGCTCATTCGCCAGACGCTTCTCCATAAAGGCCATGTCGCTGTAAATTCGCTGCTTATACTCATCCGGCGTTTCCATGCGCTTCTTATAAGCCAGATACAGCGGATACGCTAGCGCCGGCTTCATCTGCCCGTCTATCGTTGCCGGACCATAAAAGTGCGACTTATAGGTATGGTTGTATACTCCCATTCCGTTCTTGTCCAGCTCCCTCATCTCGTCCCATGTCAGATGGGGAAGGGCATCCGGATTGAACATATCCGAAGACTCTCCGATTACGAATACCGAAGCGGTAGCGCCCTCTTCCTTGAGCGCCGGATACGCCAGCGAATAAAACGATTGATAGCCGTCATCGAACGTCAGCACGACCGACTTGTCGGGCACGGACTTTCCATGATGCACGAAATCGTAAAACTGCTCCATGTTAATAATCGTGTAGCCGTTGTCCTTCAGCGTGCTCAAGTGTTCCTTGAACTTCTCCAGCGAAATTGTCGCTCCCCGGTCCGCCGATTCTTCCATGGCCACATCATGGTACATCAGGGCAATCACCCGTTGTTCATCGATCGGCTTCTTCGAAACACCCGATATCGGACCCGTGCAAGCCGTTATAAATAATAAATTTACCATTGCGATTAAGAGAACCGAAAGAAAGGAATACCTATTGGAAAACGTTCGACGCATCGCGTAATCTCCTACTATATCATCTATTTTTTCGACATTTTTCTTACAACTAGACCTTTAAAATGATACCCCGCGGTGCAAAACTATGTCAATCTATGACCTTCATTTGGTAGATCGGAATCCGCTCTATTCATAGAGTTCGGAAAAGCAAAAAAAGGGCTTGTGCGTTATCGCACAGACCCTTGCCACTATAATGATGACGAAACGGAGCATCATCCCGGTAACTTAAACCCTTGACCGAGCACTTCTGCCGTATTGCTGAGAATAACGAACGCATTCGGGTCAATCGCCCGTACGAGCTGCTTCAGCTTCGGCACCTCGTTCTGCGACACGACAACCATCAGCACCGTTCGACCGGCACCGGTATAACCGCCATGACCGTCCAGTCGTGTAAGTCCGCGGTCCAAATCATGCAAGATCGCATCGGCGACCTGCTCCGACTGCTCGCTAATAATGAAGGCGACCTTGGACAGTTGAAGGCCCGTCTGAACGAAATCGATGGTCTTGCTTGTTACGAATAAAGCAATAAGCGCGTAAAGCGCAACTTCCGGTGAAATAATAATGCCCGCCGCCGCAATGACACAGCCGTCGAAGCAAACGACCGCAAGGCTGAGCGGCAGCCCCGTATACTTATGTAAAATCTGAGCGGCCAAGTCGACACCCCCGGTCGAGCCTCCCCCGCGGAACACAAGCCCGAGGCCAAGCCCTACACCGATACCGCCATAAATAGCCGCCAGCAGCGGATTATGCGTCGGTGAATGAATGCCGTCCGTGAACAGGACGAACAGCGGTAGCAATACCGATCCGAGCGCTGTTTTCAAGGCAAACTTCCTGCCAAGCAGCCATAACCCCGCTAGAAACAACGGGATATTAATCGCCCACTGCGTTATCGCCGGCGTAATATCCGACAGCCTTTGTACAAGTATCGATAAGCCGGATACTCCTCCGGAAGCGATGCCGTTCGGCACCATGAACATATTGAAGCTTACAGCTACGATCGCAGAACCGATTAACAGTTGTATAATCTGCCAGGTCAGCAGCGCTTTTGGATGAAGCGGCTCTCTGCCCTTTCTTCGTTTAACCCTACCCTCCGTCAAGATGTCATCTCCTTTGTCCAGTAAACGGTGTATGGTTCTATGTAAGCTGCAAAAAGAAGAGTTCCACACCTATTCAGTGTTGGAACTCTCCGCTTAACTTATGCAATTAAGTGCTTCGCACTATTCGTGGCGAATCTGATTGCGCAAGTATCCGTCGATAAAGGCATCCAGGTCGCCGTCCATAACCGCACCGATATTACCTGTCTCGACACCTGTCCGATGGTCCTTGACCATGCTGTATGGATGAAATACGTAAGAGCGAATCTGGCTGCCCCAAGCAATATCGGATTGCTCGCCGCGAATCTCGGCTAGATGCTTCATCTGCTCCTCGATCTTACGCTCGTAGAGCTTGGAACGAAGCATCTTCATCGCACGGTCACGGTTAGCGATCTGGGAACGTTCTTGCTGACAAGCCACGATGATTCCCGATGGAATATGCGTGATCCGAATCGCCGACTCCGTCTTATTGACGTGCTGGCCGCCTGCGCCGCTGGCACGGTACGTGTCGACCTTCAGATCCTCAGAGCGAATCTCGATCTCGATATCGTCATCGATCTCCGGCATTACATCGCAGGATGCGAATGAGGTATGCCTTCTGCCAGCCGAATCGAACGGCGAGATACGCACAAGGCGGTGGACACCCTTCTCCGCTTTCATATAACCGTAAGCGTTATGGCCTTTGACAAGAATCGTTACGCTCTTAATCCCGGCTTCATCCCCAGGCAAATAATCCAGCAGCTCGACCTTGAAGCCCCGTTTCTCCGCCCATCGTGTATACATCCGGTACAGCATCATTCCCCAGTCCTGCGACTCGGTGCCGCCAGCGCCCGGATGCAGCTCGACGATTGCATTTAAACGGTCATACGGCTGATTAAGCAACAACTGCAGCTCGAAGTCGCTCAGCTTGATATTCAACGTCTTGACGCCGCTAACGAGATCGGCTTCCAGCGATTCATCGCTCTCTTCCTCTGCAAGCTCCAGCATCATTTGCAGATCTTCTTGATCCGCATTCATGCGGTCATATTCCTCGACCACCGACTTCACCGCGTTCAGTTCAGATATAATTCCTTGCGCTCGGTCATTGTCATCCCAAAAGTCCGGCGATGACATCTTCTCCTCAAAGTTCGCGATCATCTCTTGCTTAATATCTAAGTCAAAGAGACCCCCTAAGTTCTTGGAGTCGTTTCGCCAGTTCGCGCAGGTCTTGTTTCACCGTTATGTCTAACATAGCGTCTGCTTCACCTCATAATAATGGTTGTTGCCAATAGAACACGATATTCGCAGGACGCGAATATCGTGTGTTGGCGTACTGTCTTCTATTACTTCCCGTGGCACTGCTTATATTTCTTGCCGCTGCCGCATGGGCATACATCGTTGCGTCCAACGCGCTCTTCACGCTTCGCAGGACGTTTCTCAGCAGCCTCTCCGCCGCCGCTCGTGCTCGTCGTTTGTCCTTTCACAACCTCTTGACGCTCCAGGTTGCTCTCGACGCGAGCTTTCATAATATATTTCGATACTTCCTCTTGAATGTTCTCGATCATTTCCTTAAACATCTCGAAGCCCTCGAATTGGTATTCGCGAAGCGGATCCGTACCGCCGTAAGCGCGGAGATGGATACCTTGGCGAAGCTGATCCATCGCATCGATATGATCCATCCACTTGCTGTCTACTGCGCGCAGCACGACAACCTTCTCGAATTCACGCATCGTCTCTTGACCAAGCTCTTCCTCGCGTTGGTCGTAGTATGCAACAACTTTGCCGTAGATGAAGTCGACAATCTCTTCCTTCTCCTTGCCCCAGATCTGATCACGAGTAATCGAGCCTTCCTCTAGGAACGTTGCTTGCACGTATTCCACAATTGCTTCCAAATCCCACTCTTCCGGAATATCCTCCGAGCAGTGCGCTTCAACAATTCGATCGATAACCGGCTTAATCATATCCATAACCTCTTGGCGGATGTCTTCCGAGCCAAGAATATCGCGACGCTGTTTATAGATGACTTCACGTTGCTGGTTCATCACATCGTCATATTGCAAGACGACTTTCCGCGTATCGAAGTTGTTACCCTCTACGCGCTTCTGTGCCGATTCAACCGCCTTCGAAATCATGCGGCTCTCAATTGGCTGATCCTCGTCCAAACCAAGACGGTCCATCATGCCCATGATGTTCTCAGAACCGAAGCGGCGCATGAGTTCATCCTGCAGCGACAGGTAGAATTGCGACGAGCCTGGGTCGCCTTGACGTCCTGCGCGTCCGCGAAGCTGATTATCGATCCGGCGGCTCTCATGGCGCTCCGTGCCAATGATGTGCAGACCGCCAAGCTCGCCAACCGTTTCTCCTAGCAAAATATCGGTACCGCGGCCGGCCATGTTCGTTGCGATCGTAACCGAGCCTGCTTGACCAGCGCGGGAAATAATCTCTGCTTCCTCCGCATGGAACTTCGCATTGAGCACCTTATGCGCAACGCCTCTGCGCTTCAGCATGTCGGAGAGCTTCTCGGAGTTCTCGATCGAGATCGTACCTACGAGCACCGGTTGGTTCTTCGCATGCCGCTCTACGATCTGCTCGACAACGGCTTTGAACTTGCCGTTCTCGGTTTTATAGACGACGTCCGGAAGGTCGTTCCTGACCATTGAACGGTTCGTAGGAATCTGAATAACATCCAGACCGTAAATCCGCTTGAACTCTTCTTCCTCCGTCTTAGCCGTACCTGTCATGCCTGCCAGCTTGCGGTACATACGGAAATAGTTCTGGAACGTAATCGTCGCCAGCGTCATACTCTCGTTCTGAACCTTCAGTTGCTCTTTCGCTTCAATCGCCTGGTGCAAGCCATCGCTGTAACGGCGTCCGGACATCAGACGACCCGTGAATTCATCGACGATTACGACTTCGTCCTCTTGGACAACATAATCAACGTCGCGTTTCATAATAAAGTTCGCTTTCAGACCTTGTTGCACGTGATGATTGATAAGAATATTATCATGATCGAACAAGTTATCAATGCTGAACGCACGTTCTGCCTTCTCTACGCCTGACTCCGTGAGCGTCACGTTGCGAAGCTTCACGTCGATCGTAAAGTCTTCCTCTGGCTTCAGACGGCTTACAAAGCGGTCAGCCGCGTAGTAAAGCTCCGTCGACTTGGCAGCTTGTCCCGAAATAATAAGCGGCGTACGCGCTTCGTCGACCAAGATGGAGTCCACTTCGTCAATGATCGCGAAGTAAAGCGGGCGTTGAACCATTTGTTCTTTATAAAGCACCATGTTATCGCGCAAATAGTCGAAACCGAACTCATTGTTCGTTCCGTACGTAATATCGCAAGCATAAGCTTCCTGCTTCTCATCATGCGACAAGCCGTGCAGGTTACAGCCTACAGTCATGCCCAAGAAGTTGTACAACTGCCCCATCAGCTCGCTATCGCGCTGAGCCAAGTAGTTATTGACCGTAACGACATGAACGCCTCTGCCGAGCAGCGCATTCAAGTACACCGGAAGCGTACCGACGAGCGTCTTGCCTTCACCGGTCTTCATCTCCGAGATCTTGCCTTCGTGAAGCACCATGCCGCCTAGCAACTGAACGTCGAAATGACGCATGCCCAGCACACGCTTGGATGCTTCCCTTACTGTCGCGAATACTTCAGGCAGCAGCTCTTCAAGCTCCTCGCCTTTCGCGATTCGCGCTTTGAATTCATCCGTCTTCCCGCGAAGCTGATCATCGCTCAGCGCAGTAAATTTGGATTCCATTGCATTTATTTCATCTACCGTGCGCATGAGCCGTTTCACTTCTCGCTCATTGGCATCGCCAAATATCTTTTTCACTAATCCGAGCATATTGTTCCCCTTTCGAATTACGACTCTTTGCCTTAAATTGTAACAGTTTGTAGACACCTCCGCAACGGATGCCCTTGAAACGAAAAACACCCCTTTCCCACTAGGGAAAAGAGGTGCTTTCCGCTTCCGTATATGGTTACATTATCCTTGTTCAATTAATCCATATTTGCCGTCGCTGCGCTTATACACGACGTTAACTTCCTTATTGTCCACATTAGCGAAAACGAAGAAATTATGGCCTACCATATTCATTTGTAAAATAGCTTCTTCCACATCCATAGGCTTCAGAGTAAAGCGCTTCGTGCGCACGAGCTCCAGCTCATCTTCCTCATCCAATACGGATACAGCCGATCCTTCCTCTCGGAACAATGCGCGTACCCCGCTATCTTGCCTGAATTTACGATTCACCTTTGTTTTATGTTTTCGAATTTGACGTTCCAGCTTATCCACTACAACGTCTATGGATGCATACATATCCTCGCTCTTCTCTTCGGCTCTAAGCATAACGCCGACGAGCGGGATTGTCACCTCTACCGTGTGCTGACCTTTGGTCACTGATAAGGTAACGTTGATTTCGGAGGCGACTGGCGTTTCAAAATACCTTTCCAATCGGCTGAGTTTCTTCTCGACGTAGTCTCTCAAAGCATCTGTAACTTGAAAGCGTTGACCTCGAATGTTGTACATCATGGGGAACTCCTCCTTTACATGCTCTTATTATATCATATGCAGGAAGCGAATACAAAATTGTTTTTAGTTTATTTAGAATTTTCAGATAAAATTAATAGATTGCATTAAGTTAGAATAAAAAAGAAAAACCTTGGCTTCCGCATGCACATGCATCCAGAAGCCAAGGCAATTATTGATTATTGCTTATAGAAAATATGATTATTCAGCGATGTAGTCTTTTACTACACGGGTACTTTCTTGCTTTTGCCCTTTTGTAATCGTGACATAGACTTTGCCTGCTCCAACGGAAAGTTGCGTAATTTTTACGTTAATCGATGTTTTCCCGTTAGCTACAGTCGCTGTTCCAAGCAATGTTCCGCCAGTTGCCGAGTCGTAAATGTTCACGACGTCGCCTTCTGCCAAGCCCGTAACTCTGACGATATCATCTTCGCCATCGTTGTTCAATACAGCAATGTTTGCCGCAAGCACTGGAGCTGTAAGCTCAGTATCATAAGCTGCCGCCGTTCTTGTGCTCACTAGCTTGTCTACGCTCTTCACGCTGACATATACGCTGCCTTTAGCTACGCCAAGTTGTGCAAGCGAAACCGTTGCTGTTGTTTCGCCTTCTTCAACCGTTGCTGTTCCAAGCAGTGTTCCTGCTGTTGCAGCGGAATACACGTTTACAACGTCGCCTTCGATCAAGTTTGTTACTGTAATCGTATCATCTACGCCTGCTTTGTTGTTGGCAACTGCAATGTTAGCCACTGCTGGTGCTACCGACACAGGTTCAGTTAGATACGTTTTAGCTGTGCGCGTGCTTTCCGCTTTA